>NZ_CP012697.1:4266030-4599046 GCF_001314225.1 Microbacterium sp. No. 7 | reverse complement strand
CCGATCCGGAGTGATCTCATGAGCAAGCGCACGTTCCAGCCCAACAACCGCCGCCGCGCCAAGAAGCACGGCTTCCGCGCCCGCATGCGCACGCGCGCCGGCCGCGCCATCCTCTCGGCCCGCCGCGCCAAGGGCCGCACCGAGCTGTCGGCCTGACGCGGTCCGGGTGCTGGCGCGCGGGAATCGCATCACCCGCGGGGCGGAGTACAAGGCCGTCGTCCGCGGGGGTTCCCGGTGCGCCGGAGCCCATACGGTCACCTACATCGTGATCACGGGCGAGGCCCGTCCCTCGCGATTCGGCTTCATCGTGAGCAAGCAGGTGGGAGGCGCGGTGGTCCGCAACACCGTGCGACGTCGTCTGAAGGACGTCTGCGCCCGCAGCCTTCCGCGCCTCGCCGACGGCGTCGACGTCGTGATCCGCGCGTTGCCCTCGTCGGCGACCGCGGATTTTCGTGCGTTGCAGCGTGATGTCGACCGCTGCCTCATGAAGAGGGCGGCGGCGTGAGCGCGCTTCCGTCGTACGCCCTGGGCAGCGGAGAGCTGACGGCATCCGGTCTCGCCTCCTCCGTTCCGCTGCTCCCCCGCAACCTCGGACTCGCGCTGCTGCACTCCTATCGCGCCACGATCTCGCACCTCTACGGCGACGTGTGCAAGTACTACCCGTCGTGCTCCGCCTACGCCGTCGGCGCCGTGCAGCAGCACGGACTCGTGAAGGGCACGGGACTCACCGCCGCACGGCTGGCGCGCTGCCACCCGTGGGCCGCCGGCGGCATCGACGACGTGCCGCTGCATCCGAACTTCCGATACCAGCTGACCAGGCACGGGTTCGTCGTGCCTTCCAGAAAGGACTGATCCCGTGCTGGATCTTCTCGCGTCCACGCCGACGCCCGTGGTACCGTCACCGACCACGCCGCCGCCGGGCGAGGGCTTCGACCTGTTCAGTACGATCATGTGGCCCTTCAAGTTCCTCGTCGAGGCCATCCTGGTGTTCTGGCACTGGGTCTTCACCTCCATCGGCATGGAGTCGTCGACCGGCGCCACCTGGGTGCTGTCGATCGTCGGCCTCGTCATCGTGGTGCGCGCCGCGCTGATCCCGCTGTTCGTGCGGCAGATCAAGAGCCAGCGCAAGATGATGGAGATCGCTCCAGAGCTGAAGAAGGTCCAGGAGAAGTACCGCGGCAAGAGGGATCAGCTCTCCCGCGAGGCCATGAGTCGCGAGACCATGGCGCTGTACAAGAAGCACGGCACGACACCCGTGTCGAGCTGTATGCCCCTGCTCGTGCAGATGCCGATCCTGCTCGGCATGTTCTACACGCTGAGTGACGTCAAGAAGCACTACGAGTGGGGCGTCGGCGGCGTCGGACTGCTGAACCGCGAGCTCACGGCGGAGTTCTACAACGCCAACCTCTTCGGCGTCGCTCCGCTGCACACCAACATGATCGAGGCGATCAACGACGGCCACACGGCCACGGTGGTCATCCTCATCATCCTCGTGGTCCTCATGATCGCGTCGCAGTTCATCACCCAGCTGCAGATCATCTCGAAGAACCTGTCGCCCGAGGCCAAGACCGGCCAGGCGTACCAGATGCAGCGGATCATGCTCTACGTCCTGCCGCTCGCCTTCATCTTCTCGGGCGTCTTCTTCCCGCTCGGCGTCGTCATCTACTGGTTCGTCTCGAACCTGTGGACCATGGTGCAGCAGTTCATCGTCATCCGGAACCTCCCGACGCCCGGCTCGGAAGCCGAGAAGCTGCGCAACGAGCGCCTGGCGCGCAAGGGCAAGGCCGTCAACTCCAAGGGCAAGATCATCCCCCTGGCCGAGTACGAGGCCGAGCAGCAGCGTCTGTTCGAGGAGGCGCAGAAGAAGAAGGCGCAGGCGCCGAAGCGTCAGCAGCCCGTGAGCAAGCAGCGCGCGAAGAAGCAGGGCCAGAAGGGCGGCGGCTCGACCGGTTCGGGTTCGGCGTCGTCGGGTTCGGGTGGCTCGGCGGACGGCTCGGGCAGCGGCTCCGGCGGCGACGCCTAGGCTCCGGATTTCGGTCACCGCTACGCTTTCCTGAGTCCTCTCCCCTGACTCGTCACCAGCAAGGAACACCATGAGCATCTCCCCCGACGCCGTCGACGACCACGGCACCGTGACCGTCGAGCAGCTCGAGCAAGAGGGCGACATCGCCGCCGACTACCTGGAGGGTCTGCTCGACATCGCCGACATCGACGGTGACCTGACCCTCGACGTGCGTGCCGGCCGCGCTTACGTGTCGGTGGAGAACAGCGACCCCGACTCGCTGTCGCTGCTGTCGGATCCCGACACGGTGCAGGCGCTGCAGGAGCTCACGCGCCTCGCGGTGCAGAACCAGACCGGACGCTTCTCGAGGCTGATCCTGGATGTGGGCGGATCCCGCGACGCGCGCCGTCGCCAGCTGGAGAAGCTCGTCGACCGCGCGGTCGCGCGCATCGACGAGGGCGCGACGCAGGCGTCACTGCCCGCGATGTCCAGCTACGAGCGCAAGCTGGTGCACGATATCGTAGCTGACCGGGGATTCATCTCCGAGTCGTACGGCGAGGGCAGCGATCGTCACACCGTCATCCGCCGTGGCTGACGACGTCGTCGTCGAGACGGAGCCGGCCGCCGCGGCGGCCGTGTTCGGGGATCGCATCGACCTGGCGCGCCGGTTCGCCGCGGCGCTGGCCCAGCATGGCGAAGAACGTGGTCTGATCGGGCCTTTAGAGCCGCCGAGGCTGTGGACGCGGCACATTCTGAACAGCGCCGTCGCGGCGCCCCTGTTCACGGCCGGCTGGCGGGTCGGTGACATCGGGTCCGGTGCCGGACTGCCGGGTCTCGTGCTCGCGATCGCGCGCCCGGACGTGCATTGGGTGCTCATCGAGCCGATGGAGCGCCGCGTGGCGTGGCTCACCGAGCAGGTCGAGGCCCTCGGGCTGGACAACGTCGAGGTCGTCCGCGCGCGTGGCGAGGACTGGCGCGAAGGTGCGGTGCTGGATGCCGTGACCGCGCGCGCCGTGAGCGCCCTGCGCACGCTGATCCCGCTGACCGCTCCCCTGGTCCGCCCGGGTGGCGAGCTGATCCTGCTCAAGGGAGCGAACGCCGAGAACGAGATCGGCGCCGCCGAGAAGCAGATCCGCCGCTTCCGCCTCTCGAACGTGCGCGTCGAGCCCGTCGGCGCTGGCGTCATCGACGACCCCACCCGCGTCATCCGCGCCACCGTCTCCTGACCCCACACACCTCCCCTCGAGCCCGCGCGCTCACTCGAGACCCATCAGGCCTGTGTGGCGCGTCTTCCCGCACCCAGATCGTCGACCCCACCGGCCAGGCCCTCATCGAGCCGGACAAACGTGGCTCGAGTCGGCAGACCCCACCCCGCTGCAGACCCCACCGCGCTGGTTGAGTAGCGCGCGCAGCGCGCTTATCGAAACCCTGACAACGGTCGCGGGTCCGTACGCTCCGTCGTAGAGCCGTGCCATCCCTGCGCAGGCCCGCCCTTGCCCCCATTTCTCGTGAGACACCCCGCTCCCCTATCCAACCTCGCCCCACCCCGCTGGTTGAGTAGCGTGCGCGGCGCGCGTATCCAAACCCCGACAACGATCGCAGTCCACACGCCCCGTTGCGGAACCGCCCCACCCCGCTGGTTGAGTAGGTCGTGCCGAAGGCACGACCGTATCGAAGCCCATATGACGACCGATACGACTAACGCTGGTGCCTTGCGATGGCCCGCCATAAGAATGAGATGAGCACCACGGCCGTTTCACGTGAAACGCTCCCCCGCAGTCGCATCGCAGCCTCGTCCCCAACAGGTCAACACACGCATCTCTCCACCAACACGCCCTGAGCGCCTGCTACACACTTCGCCACGCGCCATCATCGTCCCATGCCCTCTATGTACATCCTCGAGTGCGCCGACGGCTCGTACTACGTCGGCAGCACCGTCAACCTCGACCACAGAGTCTGGCAGCACGAGGTCGGCGAAGCCGCCGCGTACACGAGACGCCGACGCCCTGTCCGTCTCGTCTACTTCGAGCACTTCGATCGCGTCGATGACGCCTATCGTCGCGAGAAGCAGGTGCAGGGCTGGGGCCGAGCCAAGCGTCGCGCCCTCATCGACAACGTCGGTGATCAGCTCCTCCCCACACTGAGCAAGAAGCGTTTCACGTGAAACATCCGCGGGTTTGACGGAGGCTGTGCGCATACTGAGGTCGCTGTCGTGTAGCGGGATCTCGATACACCGTCGCTTCGCGACGGCACTCGATCAGCGGGAAGAGGGATGCATCCTGCAGGCATGGGGCAGGCGTCAGCCACCGCTGGTTGAGTAGGTCGTGCCGAAGGCGCGACCGTATCGAAACCCTCTCATGTCCCGGAATACAGGTCATCACTCGTACGCTCTCCGCGCTCGGCCTCGTCGCTGACGACATCCAACGTTTCACGTGAAACATGCACGGACACGACGAAGGCTGCGCGCATACGGAGGTCGCTGTCGTGCAGTGGGATCTCGATACACCGTCGCTTCGCGACGGCACTCGATCAGCGGGAAGAGGGATGCATCCTGCAGGCATGGGGCAGGCGTCAGCCACCGCTGGTTGAGTAGGCCGTGCCGAAGGCACGGCCGTATCGAAACCCCTTTCATGTCCCAAGACACGGATCCACCCCCACACCGTCTCTGCATCTAGCCTCTTTGCAGATGACATCGAACGTTTCACGTGAAACATCCGCGGGCTTGATGGAAGCCGTGCGCATACTGAGGTCGCCGTCGTGTAGCGGGATCTCGATACACCGTCGCTTCGCGACGGCACTCGATCAGCGGGAAGGTCAGCGGGAAGAGGGATGCATCCTGCGGGTACGAGCAGGCGTCAATCGCCGCTGGTTGAGTAGCGCGCGCAGCGCGCGTATCGAAACCCAGTTACTCAGACGCCCTCGGTGCGCCGCGACGTTTCACGTGAAACGGTGTCGATTGATGGATCCGAGGCCGGTTTTGATGGCGGCGGTGTCTGGAGGGGATCTCGATACACCGCCGCTTTGCGGCGGCACTCGATCAGCGGGGGATGAGGGGGGCGGCACTCGATCAGCGGGGAGAGGGGTGTGGCACTCGGTCAGCAGGGAGAGGGGTGCGCTCTGGTGATGCTGAAGGGCATCAGCCACCGCTGGTTGAGTAGCGCGCGGAGCGCGCGTATCGAAACCTGCTTCGTGTCCTCTTGAGCTGCGGGAGTGGGGCGTGTTTCACGTGAAACGGTGAGGGGGATGGTCGGGTGATGGAGGGTTTGGGGTGTGGTGGGGATCTCGATACGCCGCCGCGAAGCGGCGGCACTCGATCAGCGGGGTGAGGGATGTGCCCTGCCGGTACTGAAGGTCATCAGTCACCACTGATTGAGCATCGCGCGTATCGAAACCTGTCAACGGGACCAGGCTGGCCGCTCACGTGGCGGGTGTTTCACGTGGAACGGGGGAGGGGGTCGGGGGTCTCGACTACAGTGGAGGAGTTCCCCGGAGATTGGAGTTGAATGGTGCATGCCTCGGAGAATGACACCTCTCCCGCACCCTTCTCCGCTGACGACAGTCCCATCGCGCGCGAACTGGCGAGTCTTTCCGCCCGGCGACGGGCATTGGAGGCCGTGACAGTGACATTCGACGGGCCAACTCGGGTCATCACGGTCTCGAACCAGAAGGGCGGCGTCGGCAAGACCACGACGACGGTGAATCTGGCCGCCGCTCTGGCATCCATCGGTGCGCGCGTACTCGTGATCGACCTGGATCCTCAGGGAAACGCGTCGACCGCACTGGGCGTGCCGCACACGGCGGAGACGCCGAGCGTCTACGACGTGCTGATCGACGAGTTCCCGCTCGCGGAGGTCATCCAGACGAGCCCGGAATCGGAACTGCTGCTGTGCGCGCCGTCCACCATTCATCTCGCCGGCGCAGAGATCGAGCTCGTCTCGCAAGTCGCTCGTGAGCACCGTCTGCGCACCGCCCTCGAGGGGTATCTCGAGGCGACGGACCTCGCGCCCGACTTCATCTTCATCGACTGCCCGCCGTCGCTGGGGCTGCTCACGATCAACGCCTTCACCGCTGCCGACGAGCTGCTGATCCCGATCCAGTGCGAGTACTACGCGCTGGAGGGTCTGAGCCAGCTGCTCGGCAACGTGCAGATGATCCAGAAGCACCTCAACCGCGGGCTGCGCCTGTCGACCATCATGCTCACGATGTACGACGCGCGCACGCGCCTGGCGCAGCAGGTGGCCGACGAGGTGCGCGAGCATTTCCCCCGTGAGGTCCTCGAAACGGTGATTCCCCGGTCAGTCCGGGTTTCTGAGGCGCCGAGCTTCGGTCAGACCGTCATCGCGTACGACCCCAGTTCCGCCGGCGCGATCGCCTATCGTGAAGCCGCCGTCGAGATCGTCCAGCGCACAGAGCGCTCCACAGAAAGCGAAGGAACCGCCTGATGGCCAAGCGAACGGGACTGGGTCGGGGGATCGGTGCCCTCATTCCGACGACGGACTCGAGCGAGGCACGTCCCGTCGACGTGTTCTTCCCCGACGTTCAGCCGAAGCCGACGCGCGCGAAGACGCCGGCGTCGGTCGAAGAAGACACGGATGCCGCCGAGCTGGTCGCCATCCCGGGAACGCGTCTGGTCGAGATCGACCCCAACGAGATCGTTCCGAACCCGCGTCAGCCGCGGACGAACTTCGACCCCGACGACCTGGCCGAGCTCGTGCACAGCGTGCGGGAGTTCGGCGTGCTGCAGCCCGTCGTCGTGCGGACGAACGCCGACGGCACATACGAGCTGATCATGGGGGAGCGCCGCACGCGCGCCGCGCGCGAGGCAGGGCTCACGGCGATCCCCGCCATCGTCCGCGACACCGCCGACGAGTTCTTGCTCCGCGATGCGCTGCTCGAGAACCTGCACCGGTCGCAGCTCAACCCGCTCGAAGAGGCGTCGGCCTACCAGCAGCTGCTCGAGGACTTCGGCATCACGCAGGAGGAGCTGGCCACGCGCATCGGCCGGTCGCGTCCGCAGATCAGCAACACGATCCGGCTGCTGAAGCTCCCCGTCCCCGTGCAGCAGCGCGTGGCGGCGGGCGTCCTCAGCGCGGGCCACGCGCGCGCGATCCTCTCCCTCGAGACCCCCGAGGCGATGCAGCGCCTCGCCGACCGGATCGTCAATGAGGACCTCTCGGTGCGCGCGGCGGAGGCGGCCGCGCGGCTCACGGAGACGGCATCCTCGCGTCGGTCGCTGCCCAGGGCGGGCGCCCGACGGGCACACCTCGACGAGGTCGCCGAACGTCTGGGCGACCGGCTGAACACCAAGGTGAAGATCACGCTGACGGCGAGGAAAGGCCAGATCAACATCGACTTCGCGACGATCCAGGATCTCAATCGCATCCTCGCGGAGATCGGCGAGAGCGAGTACGGATCGTTCTGATCCGCCCGACGGCACGCGCGCGGCCGGGCATCTGCGACGCGCGTAAGCTTGACGGGTGAACGATCAGCCGAACCTCCCGAGACGCGCCAGCCTCGAGCTGCTGCGCGCCGAGGCGTCGGATGAGCTCTCGGTGCTGATCGAGGAGCGGCTGCGCGACGGCGAGGACCCGTGGGACTTCATGGAGGACCTGCCGTCGGTCGACGAACTGGTGGTCCTGACGCTGCGCGCCGAGAACATCGCGGCGGATGGCGGCAACCGACCCACGCAGGCGCGCAACTACCGCGTGCTGCGGCAGATCGCGCTCGACTACCCGGCGCTCACGACGGCCGTGTGGCGGCTGCTGGGGAGCGAGCCGCACCGCCGGTGGGACGCGTCGGTGCGCGAGGCGTCGTAGGGGGTGCGCCTCGGGGGCGCGGGTGCGTTCGAGGGCCGGTGACCGGGGGCGCGTGATTGCGGCGACGGTTCGTGAGAGGGATCTCGATACGCCCGCGGCGCAGCCGCGGGCACTCGATCAGCGGGGTGGTGGCGGGGCTTCGGGCCGGTGGTCAGCGGGGTGGCGGTGTTGCTACGCGCCGTCGATCAGCGGGGTGTGGCTTAGGCCGCTGATCGGTGGCGGTCGTCTCCGCTGGTTGAGTAGCCGCCGGAGGCGGCGTATCGAAACCGATGTCACGGTCCGTGGGAGGGATCTCGATACGCCCGCGGCTGCGCCGCGGGCACTCGATCAGCGGGGTGGGTGGCGTAGCGGCTGGCCGTCGATCAGTGGAGTGGGTGGCGCAGCCCCGGGGGTGATCAGCGGAGGTATTCGGCGAGGTCCTGCTCGAGGGCGAACTTGGGCTTGGCGCCGACGATCGTCTTCTCGACCTGGCCGCCCTTGAAGACCTTGAGCGCGGGGATCGACGTGATCTGGTACTGCGCGGCGAGCTGCGGGTTCTCGTCGACGTTGAGCTTGACGATGGTGATCTTTCCGGCGTGCTCGGCCGCGATCTCGTCGAGCACGGGGGCGACCATGCGGCACGGTCCGCACCAGGCGGCCCAGAAGTCGACCAGCACCGGGCCCTCGGCCTCGATGACGTCCTGCTGCCAGGTGGACTCGTTCGTCGCGGTGGCGCTCATTTTTCTCTCCTTGAGATCTGTGTTGATGGATGCCAACGCGCAGCGCCGGCCGGTTGTTCCGAGATGGTCTAGGCGTCGCCGCGCGCGGCGAGGAAGTGCTCGACGTCGAGGGCTGCCACGGTGCCGCTCGCGGCGGCCGTGACGGCCTGACGGTAGGTGGCGTCGACGACGTCGCCGGCAGCGAAGACGCCCTCGACCGACGTGCGCGACGACCGTCCGTCGACCCACACGGTTCCGGCATCCGTCAGTCGGAGCACGTCGTGCACGAGGTGGGTGCGGGGGTCGTTGCCGATCGCGACGAACACCCCGTCGAGGGGCAGCTCCCGCTCCGAGCCGTCGACCGTGTCCTTGAGCACGACGCCGGTGACGGCGTCGTCGCCGAGCACGTCGATGATCTCGGCGTTCCACACGAACTCGATCTTCTCGTTCGCGAACGCGCGGTCCTGCATGATCTTCGACGCGCGCAGGGAGTCGCGGCGGTGGATGACGTAGACCTTCGAGGCGAACTTGGTGAGGAACGTGGCCTCCTCCATGGCGGAGTCGCCGCCGCCGACGACCGCGATGGTCTTCTCCCGGAAGAAGAAGCCGTCGCACGTCGCGCAGTACGAGACGCCGTGGCCGGAGAGGCGCGCCTCGTTCTCGATGCCGATCTTGCGGGGCGCGGAGCCGGTCGCGAAGATGACCGTCGCCGCCTCGTGCACCGTGCCGCTGCCGAGCGTCACCTTCTTCACGGGCCCCGTGAGGTCGAGCGCGACGGCGTCGTCGTAGAGCACCTCGGTGCCGAACCGCTCCGCCTGCTGCTGCATCTTGGTCATGAGGTCGGGGCCGAGGATGCCCTCGGGGAAGCCGGGGAAGTTCTCGACGTCGGTCGTGTTCATCAGCTCGCCGCCGATCTCGACGCTGCTCGCGATGAGGAGCGGCTCGAGGTTCGCGCGCGCGGCGTAGATCGCCGCCGTGAACCCTGCCGGACCCGAGCCGATGATGATGACCTGTCGCACCGCGACGCCTCCTTCGTGGGCCGCACGGCCCGCCACACACGTGCAACCCATCGTAGGCGCGTCGCATTCCGCCGGTCGCACCGCCCGTCACACAGGTCGCCCGGGTCAGCGGCCGGGCAGGAAGCGCCGCACGTACCGGCCGGCGACGGCGAGCTCCGGCGCGCGGAGCGCCGCGAGCGCGGCGACGTAGACGAGCAGCGACGTCGCACCGATGAGGCCGCCGCCGAGGATGCCGGACAGCAGTCCCGCGGCGGTCCAGCCCGCCGGCCCGCCGGTCCACAGGAACAGCCCCCATCCGGCGAGGAACGCGGGCACCGCCGCGACGCCGAACCGCGCGAGGGCGCGCCAGGTGGGTCCCCAGGCGAACGACGACGGCAGGTGGCGGCGCAGCAGTCGCACGGCGATCGGCAGTTGCACGATGTTCGCGATCGACTGGGTGAGGGCGACCGTCGCGGCGACGAACGCGAGCGGCAGCATCCCGGTGAGCGCGGCGGCCATCGTGAGCGCGGCGCCGAGCGCCGAGAGCCCCGCCTGCACCAGCGAGAAGAGGAACGGCGTGCGCGTGTCCTGGTAGGCGAAGAAGGCGCGGCGGACCACGACGGTGACTCCGAGCGGCACCAGCGCGACGAGGTACGCGCACAGCACCCACGCCATCGCGACGGCCTCGCCGGCGTCGTTCGTCAGCACGCGCGACAGCGGCACGGCGGCGGCGGCGATCGCCGCCATGAGCCCGAAGACGAACAGTCCGATCGAGCGGATCGACTCGTCGAGGTTGGTGCGGATGCCGGCGTCGTCGCCGTTCTCGACGAACTCGGTGAGCTGGGTGAAGTAGGTGGTCGAGATGGAGACGGTGACGATGGAGTGCGGCAGCATGAAGAGGAGCCACGCCAGGCTGATCGTCATGATGCCGGCGTTGTCGCCCGACGCCGAGGAGACCGCCTGCGACTGCACGATGCCGGCGAGCTGTCCGACCACGACGGTGAGGAACGTCCACCACGCGAGCGTGCCGATGTGACGCAGGCCGATGCCGCGCCAGCGGAAGTCGGGGCGCACGTGCAGTCCCGTGCGCCGCCAGAACAGCAGCAGCACGACGAGCTGCAGCACGATGCCGCCGGTGGCGACGCCGCCGAGCAGCGCGATCTTTCCGGCATCCCAGTCGGCGACGTCGGTCAGGGGGCCGCCGAAGAGCGCGATGAACACGCCGAATCCCGCGATCGAGACGATGTTGTTGATCGCGGGCGCCCACGCGTAGGGGCCGAACACCTTGCGCGCGTTGAGCGCCTCGCCGACGAGCGCGAACAGGCCGTAGAAGAGCAGCTGGGGGAGCACCCAGTAGGCGAACGAGACGGCCAGCGCCTGCTGCTCGGGCGTGTAGTGGGGTGCGAACAGCCAGATGAGCAGCGGCGCGATCGCCATGAGCAGCACGGTCGCGCCGAGCAGGATGACGGTGCCGAGCGTGATGAGCTTGGAGACGAACCGCGAGCCGCCGTCGCGGTGGCCGGCGGCCTTGACGATCTGCGGCACGATGATGCCCGTGATGACGCCCGCGGCGATCAGCTCGTAGAACTGCTGGGGGAGCGACACCGCGGTCGAGAACGCGTCCGCCGCGCGCGACGCGACGGATCCGATCACCGCGACCAGCACGATCGAGCGCACGAGGCCCGTGATGCGCGAGACCAGCGTGCCGGCCCCGATGAGAGCGCTCGCGCGCGCGTGACTAGCCATCGACGTCCTTCGTCCCCCCGACGGTCTGCTCCGTGCCGGCGGCGGTGTCGCCGGCATCCGCATTCCCAGCCTCGGCCGCGCCGCTCTCGGCCTCCGCCCGGCTCGCGCGTCGCTTGCGGATGCGCTGCACGGTGCGCACGGTGCCCGCCACGAGCAGCACGGCCACGCCGATCGCGAGCACCACGACGCCCACCGACTCCCATTCGGCGCGCACCGACACCCTGATCGTGACGGGATCGCCGACGGGAATGGAGTGCGGCTCGAGACCGCGCAGGGAGACCTCGAGGCGTGTCTCGCCGCTCGCGACCCGCGACTGCACGGGGATCTCGATGCGCGTGTTCTGCGCCGCGCCCGCCTCGATCGTCGTGCGCTCCTGCACGACGAGACGCGGATCGGACGGCTGCGCGTAGGCGACGAGCGACACGGGCCACCGCAGGTCGTTGCGCACCGTGAAGACGAGCGACGTGTTGGTGCCGAGCAGCACCATGTCGCTCGACGGCACGAGATGCACGCTGCCGAGCGTGCTCTGCGTCGTCGCGCGGCGCTCGGCGACCGCGTCGGCCCAGCCGTCGGCATCGCCGAGCCAGGCGTTGCCCATGAGCTGCAGCGTGCGGGCGCGCTCGGGCGCCGTGAGCACGGCCGGGTCGGCGAGGATCGTCCCGAACCTCGCGAGGCGGTCCTCGTCGGCGAGCAGCGCCGAGAGGATGTTCGCGCGTCCCTCGTCGGCCACGGTGCCGGTCTCTGCGAACGTCGTCGCCGTGGCGGCGGATGCCGTGATGCTGCTCAGGTCGGTCGACGGGCGGCCGGCGAGGCCCGTGGCGGTCAGCACCGCGTCGCGCAGGCCGGTGTGGGGGTCGCTCGCGGTCGAGGCGGGGCGGTCGACGACGGCGAGCAGCGGCTGGGAGGGGTCGGCGACGGCCGCGTAGGCGGATGCCGTGGCGTGCGCCGCCGCGCGCTGCACCCCGGGGTCGCGCAGGGCGATCTCGCGCAGCGCGCCGGCGAGCCGCGCGTCGTACGTGAGGGCGTAGGCGTCTCCCGCGCGCACCCACGGGGCGGCATCCGCGACGTCGGAGGTGGCGAGGGTGATCGTGTGCTCGGGGGCGAAACCCATCAGCGAGGTCACGGCGTCGCCCGAGGCGGTGCCGGTCGCGGGCCACCACACGGGCGGGAGCGCGGGGCCGATGTCGAGCAGCTCCGCGACGGTGTGCGGCTGGTCGCCGGGCGTCGGCTGCGGCGAGCTCGGCGGCGGGGCGGGCGTGTCGGCCGGCTGCTGCGGGGCGGCATCCCCCTCACCGGCGTCGGGCTCGCTGAAGCCGCCGTTCGCGAGCAACGGCGCGAGCGTCTCGATCTGCAGCGGCTGCTCGAGGCCCGCGGCCAGCTGCGCCGTGAGGTCGGTGTCGCCGAAGGTCAGCGCGAACCGCTCGTTGGGCAGCGCGAGCAGGCGGTCGAGCCACGCGGTCGCGCCGGAGGGCGCCTCGTCGCCGAGCACGCGGATCGCGGCGACGATCGCCGGGTCGACCGCGAGGACCGCGGCGGTTCCGGCGACGGCATCCAGCTGGGCGCGCAGCGATCCGTCGGGGCCGGTCAGCTGCTCCAGCTCGTCGGCGGTGAGCAGCGGATGGTCGATCGCCGGCGCGACGAGGGGAACGATCGCGGCGACCGGCGCCGAGGTCGCGGCGGGGACGACGATCGTGCTGCGGGCCGTGTCGCCCGAGGCGGTCGCGAGCAGCGGATAGACCCCCGGCGCGAGCTGGTCGACGCCGCCCGCGGTCGCGTCGACCGTCGCCGTCGCGGTGAGCCCGCCGCTCGCCGTCGGCGTGAACGCGGCCGTCGCGAGGGGCACGGTGTCGTCGATGCCGAGGTCGCCGCCGAGCCACGCCGCGATCTCGTCGGCGCTCTCCAGGCGGTGCGGCGCATACCGGAACAGCACGTCGCCGGGTGCGGTGGCGTCGCCCGGCGCCTGGGCGCTGATCGCGAAGCCCTGGCCGGGCGTGATCACGCCGCCGCCCGAGGCGGCGATCACGAAGGCGACCGGTGACTCCTCCTGCGTCGCCGCCGTCGCGGCGGGCAGCGGCAGCAGCACGGCGGCCATGAGCAGCAGCACGGGCAGCAGCACACAGAGCAGCACGCGGAGCAGCGCAGGGCGCAGCGCGCGCAGGGGAGCAGGGGAATGGGTCGGCATCGTGAGGGTTCCGTGCGATTCCGGACCGCACGATCTGGTGCGATTCTATGGTCCCGCCGCTGTGCGCCCCCGGTGACCGGCCGCGCCGATGTCACACCCGTGGGGTAACGTGTGGCCCCATGGCCGACCTCGACAGCGAGCGCCGAGCGGACGACGGGATCGCCGCGCTGCGCGCCGACCTCGTGGATGCCGGATACACCGCGGCCGCCGTGCGCGAGGCATGGGGACCGCTCGCCGACGCGGCGATCGGCGCGGGCCTGCCCGGCCCGGCGCGCACCGCGCTCGAGGGACGCGCCGACGCGCTCGCGACCGCCTGCCTGCTGTTCTTCCTCGGCGACCCGCTGCCGCGCAAGCGGGTGGACGCCGCACTGCCGCGCGTCGGCGCTGACGGGCTGGTCGCCCTCGGCCTGGCCTCGACGGCCGACGGCGTCGTGGCCCCGACGGCGCTCATCCGTCCGCAGGACTTCGCCGACGACCGGGGCGAGGGGGAGTGGCTCATCGCGAGCGACCTCGACGAGGCGGCGCTGCGCGGCGCGCTGCCGACCGGCCACGTGCTCGGCGTGGGCGGCGCGTCGCTGACGCTCGCGGGCCTGCAGCTGCCGGCTCCCGTCGGCCGCGTGCTCGACGTGGGGACGGGCTGCGGCATCCAGGCCCTGCGGGCGCGGCGCGCCGCCGACGGCGTGGTCGCGACGGATGTCTCGGAGCGCGCGCTGTGGTTCACGCGCGTCAACGCGCTGCTCAACGGGGTCGACGCGATCGAGGTGCGCCGCGGCAGCCTGTTCGAGCCCGTCGCGGGCGAGCTGTTCGACCGCGTCGTGTCGAACCCGCCGTTCGTGATCACGCCGCGCGTCGCGGGCGTGCCGCAGTACGAGTACCGCGACGGCGGCATGGCCGGCGACGAGCTCGTCGCGTCGTTCGTGCGCGGCGTCGGCGCCGTGCTCGCCCCCGGCGGCGTCGCGCAGCTGCTCGGCAACTGGGAGTACCGGTCGGGGGCCCCGGGCCTCGATCGCGTGCGCGACTGGGTGTCGTCGTCGCCCGTGCCGCTCGACGCGTGGGTCGTCGAGCGCGAGCTGCTCGATCCGCTCGGCTACGCGCAGCTGTGGGTGCGCGACGGCGGCACCGCGCCGGGCAGCACGGCCTACGAGGGCCTCGTCGACGCCTGGCTCGCCGACTTCGCCGCGCGCGGGGTGACCGCGATCGGCTTCGGCTACGTCCTGCTGCGCCGGCGGATGCCGGAGTCCGCCGCCGCGCCGCTCGCGCGCTACGAGCGCGTCACGCAGCCGGTGCCGGGCCCTCTCGCGCCGCATCTCGCCGAGGCCCTTGACGCGTGGGACCGGCTGGCCGTGCTCGACGACGCCGCGCTCGCCGGCGCGACGCTGTGCGTGGCCGGCGACGTGACCGAGGCGCGCCACCACCTGCCCGGCGCCGAGAGCCCGAGCGTGATCGAGCTGCGCCAGGGCGGCGGCTTCGCGCGCGTCGTCGAGGTCGACCCCGCGCTCGCCGCGCTCGTCGGGGCGTGCGACGGCGAGCTGCCGGTGGGCGTGCTCGTCGACGCGATCGCCGAGCTGCTCGAGGCCGATGCGTCCGCGCTGCGCGCCGATCTGCTCCCCCGCGTGCGCGAGCTCGTGTTCACCGGCATCCTTCAGCTGAGCTGACGGCGGGCCTCACATCCACTTCTTGCGTTTGAAGACGATGTACAGCGTCGTCGCGAACGCGAGCATCGCGCCGAGCGCGACGGGATAGCCGAAGGCCCAGTGCAGCTCGGGCATGACGTCGAAGTTCATGCCGTACACGGCGCCGATGAGCGTGGGCGCGAACAGGATCGCCGCCCAGCCGGAGATCTTCTTCATGTCCTCGTTCTGCCGCTGCGCCACCAGCGTCGCGTTCACGTTGAGGATCTGCGACAGCGCGTCGCGCAGCTCGGTCGTCTCGGCGATCACGTGGGCAAGGTGGTCGGCGACGTCCTGCAGGTGCGCGAGCAGCGGCGTCGGCACGGCGTAGCGGTCGGCGCCGAGCTGCAGGCGCTGCAGCACCTTGGCGAGCGCGGTCGTCGCGTGCAGCAGGTCGATGACCTCGTGGCTCAGCCGGTAGATGCGCTCCGCGGCGGCGGCGTCGCCGCTGAACACCTGGCGCTCGATCTGCTCGCGGTCGGTCTGCAGGCCGTCGAGCACGGGATAGTAGCCGTCGACGATCGCGTCGAGCAGCCGGTAGACGAGCGCCTCGGGGCCGAGCCGCAGCAGCTCGGGGTCGCCGAGCAGCAGGGTGCCGTCGCCGAGCGGGGCCTCGGCCGCCTCGACCGTGCTCGGCGTGATCACGGTGCCGTCGGCGAGCCGGCCGTCCTGGCACACGATGACGACGACGCGCGGCCGCACGAGCAGGTGGAACTCGCTGAACTCGACCTCCTCGACGTCGTCGAGGTAGCGCGCCGAGCGCACCACGAGGAACAGCACGTCGTCGTAGCGCTCGACCTTGGGGCGCTGCTCGGCCTGCAGCAGGTCTTCGAGCAGCAGCGGATGCAGCCGCCAGGCGTTCGCGAGCTCCGTGATCGTGTCGGGATCGGGCCGGGGCACGACCGTGAGGGCGAGGCGGTCGTCGCCGTCGTCGGCGAAGGCGAGCGCGTCGGCGAACGTGTCGCCCGCCGTCAGCCGCTGGGGGATGCCGTCGACGATGCGCCGTGTGAGCACGGGCGCCGTCGTGGGCTCGTCGTGGTCGTGCGGCCGGGCCATGCGCCCTCCCTCCGGTGTCGGACCCATCCTCCCCCCAACGTCGTCCGCGCCGCATCCCGGGTCGGGGCGGGCGCCGGGTCGTCGCATCCGCCGCCGGTACGCTGGAACCCATGCTCAACATGGCCGAGGGCGTCGCTCGTCTCGGGACGCTCGCCGAGACCCCGGTCGTGCGCACCCTCGCACAGGCGTTCGCGGATGCCGGGTTCGAGCTGGCGATCGTGGGCGGTCCCGTGCGCGACGCGCTGCTGGGGCGCGCGATCAACGACCTCGACTTCACGACGAACGCGCGGCCCGACGACATCCTGGGCGTCGTGAAGCCGCTCGCGTCGGCGACGTGGGACATCGGCCGGGCCTTCGGCACGATCGGCGCGAAGGTCCACGGCGAGCAAGTGGAGATCACGACCTACCGCGCCGACAGCTACGACGGCGTCACCCGCAAGCCGACCGTCGAGTTCGGCGACACGCTCGAGGGCGATCTCGCCCGCCGCGACTTCACGGTCGGGGCGATGGCGCTGCGGGTGCCGGGTCCGACGCTCGTCGACCCCACCGGCGGCGTCGAGGACCTGATCGCGGAGGTGCTGCGCACGCCCGCCGACCCCGCCGTGAGCTTCGGCGACGACCCGCTGCGCATGCTGCGCGCGGCCCGTTTCGCGTCGCAGCTGGGGTTCGACGTCGATCCGGCGACGCTCGCGGCGATGACCGAGCTGCACGCGTCGCTCGGCATCGTGAGCGCGGAGCGCGTGCAGGGCGAGCTCGTGAAGCTGCTGCAGACCGACGATCCCGTGCGCGGCATCCGCATCCTCGTGGAGACGGGGCTGATGGACGAGTTCCTGCCCGAGGTGCCGAGCCTGCGCCTCGAGGTCGACGAGCACCACCATCACAAGGACGTCTACGAGCACTCGCTCACGGTGCTGCGGCAGGCGATCGAGCTGGAGCACGAGCGGCATCCGGGAGCGGCGCCCGACGTTCCGCTGCGCCTCGCCGCGCTGCTGCACGACATCGGCAAGCCGGCGACGCGCAAGCTCGAGCCGGGCGGAGGGGTGAGCTTCCACCACCACGACGTGAAGGGCGCCCGCATGGCGCGCAAGCGGCTGCAGGCGCTGCGGTTCGACGCCGACACGACGTCGTCGGTGTGCCAGCTGATCGAGCAGCACCTGCGCTTCTTCGGCTACTCCGAGGGCGCATGGACCGACTCGGCCGTGCGCCGCTACGTGCGCGACGCCGGCGATGAGCTGGAACGCCTGCACATCCTCACGCGGGCCGACGTCACGACGCGCAACCGCCGCAAGGCCGCGCGTCTTGCGAACGCCTACGACGACATCGAGCACCGCATCGCGGAGCTGGCGGCTCAGGAAGAGCTGGATGCCATGCGTCCCGAGCTCGACGGCAACCAGATCCAGCAGATCCTGGGCATCGGGCCCGGCCGGGAGATCGGCGAGGCCTACCGCTTCCTGCTCGACATCCGGCTCGACGAGGGCAGGATCGGCGCGGATGCCGCGGAGCAGCGCCTGCGCGAATGGTGGGCGGCGCGCGGGTAGCGGCCGTGGCGGATCGACGCCGGAACCGCTTGTTCCAGGTGACGTGGGACAGGCGCATCCGGCGGCGGGTCAGGCCGCGCGGAAGTGCCTGTATCTTGTCATCAGCTCACTCGAGCCGACTGTTGCGGGCCGAGCCCGATGGGCGATGCGCGGGGAGCCTGCTGTCACTGCGTTCGCCATCACCTTCGCCGACCGCTGGCCGACCGCGGACATCTGCTGGATGAGACCACCGGAGAAAGTGCGGAGGCCACGTGGGCGAACAGCTCGTCGATGAGCTTGATCTGGCGATCGTGCACGCGCTCGAAGTGAACCCTCGAGCGCCGTGGAGCCTGGTCGGATCCGTCTTGGACACATCGCCGGTGACGGTGGCGCGGCGATGGAGCAGCTTGGTGCAGCGCCGGCTCGCCTGGGCGACCGCGATCCCCGGGCCGGCATCAGGCGCGTGGCGTGTGATGGCGATCGTCGGCGTCGTCTGCGAGGCGGGGCACGTCGAGAGCGTCGCGGCAGCGCTCTGTGAAGATCGTGAGGCGGTGACGATCGAGATGCCGGCAAGCAGTTGGAGCCTGCAGGTGGCCGTCGGCGTCAAGGATCTGCCGGCACTCGCCGACTATCTCGTCGGTCGTGTCGAGAAGCTCCCGCATGTGACACGTGTCGAGACTGCGATCGTATCCGGGATGTTCACGCACGGCGGTGAGTGGCGGGTGGGGGCGCTCGGTCGGACGGAGGAATCACAGCTGCGCGCGTCGGGAGCACGGCGGAATGCGCGATCAGGCGATGTCGCCGAGGCCGACCTCGAACTGCTCCGCGTCCTCAGCATCGACGCCCGCGTCTCCTTCGAGGGCCTCGCTCGTCGACTCGGAAGACCCGCGTCGACGCTCGCCCGCCGGTACGAGCAGCTGGCGCGCTCCGAGCGCGTCACCCTCCGTTGCGAAGTCGCGAGCTCGGTGTCGGGTTCTCCCGTTCACGCCTGCCTGCGGCTCGCCGTGCCGCCCGCCGCGCTGGAGAAGACGGGGCGCGCGATCGCGCGGGAGCCGGGGGTGCGCCTGCTCATGTCGGTCGCTGCCCGGGAGAACCTGGTGCTGTGGGTATGGCTCTCGCATCCGGCCGAGCTCATCAGATACGAAGCCGCCCTGGTCGCCAAGCATCCTCATGTCGTCGTCGCCGATCGATCGGTCATGCTCCGTGTGGCGAAGCGGATCGGGCACGTACTCGACGCCGAAGGCCGGTCGTTGTCGGTCGTCCCCTGCTTCTGAAAGGGCGCCGATGGCTGATTCCGTCGATACCCGGGCAGAAGACCAGCCGTTGTGGGGGGATCCATCGCCATCACCCGCGTGATGGGGAGATCCTTCATCCGGTGCTGCGGCCGCGTGGGATGCAAAAAACTCGAAATACCCGAGTTCGCAGAGTCCGCCTGGAGTGACCGTGTCTGAGCCCACCATGCCGTCCGCCGCCGACCGCCCCGTCGCCATCGTCACCGGTGCCGCGCGAGGCATCGGAAGGACGATCGCCATGCGCCTCGCCCGGGAGGGGTACCGCGTAGCGGTCTGCGACCGAGACATGGCGGGCTACGAGCAGTTCCGTGTGGAACGCGAGGCCACGGCCGGCCTCACGCCCCGGCAGTCGCTGGAGCAGGCCGGCGCCGAGGTCCTCGATGCGCAGGTCGATCTGACGGACGTCGATCAGGTGCTGGACTTCGTGAACTCCGTGCACGATGCCTGGGGACGCATCGACCTCCTCGTCTGCAACGCCGGCGGCAGCGCGGGGGACATCGCCTACGTCAGGGCATCCGCCTTCGACCTCGCCGACCCCGCCACGCAGCAGTACCTGCTGTCTTCGACGGCCGACAACTACTACTCCGTCGTCTACAGCGTGCTCGCCACCCTGCCGCACATGATCGCGGCGGGATCGGGAAGCGTCGTCTTCATCTCCTCGACTGCGGGGAACCGCCCGAGCGCAACAGGCGAGATGGCCTTCTACGGCGGGGGGAAGGCGGCTGCGCAGATGTACCTCCGCACGGTGGCACAGGACGTGGCGCCCCACGGCATCCGCGTGAACTCCATCGCCCCCGGCTTCATCGCCACGGGCCGCGCCCTGGACCGCCTGGAGCGACTCCACGGCGAGAACGCGCCGAACGAGATCGCCGCGCAGATCCCGGTGCGCCGGTGGGGGCGCGCGGAGGACATCGCCGAGGCCGTCGTGTACCTCGGCTCGTCCGCGTCCGGTTTCGTGACCGGACAGACCCTCGCCGTCGACGGAGGCGATCTCCGGCACTCCTGAGCCGACACCGCATGCGCGATGCGGACAGGACCGTCGACGCCGGTGGGGGGAGACCACCTTCGCCGACAGGCTGCCCAGTCGTCCCCGCCCGCGGGGCCGGCACTCAACGAAGAAGAACACCCTCGGAGGAAACAATGGCGTACGTTCCGGCCAAGCCCCATCACTACGAGTCCTACCCCTTCCTGCAGCGCGGTCAGGACTTCTCGGCGGTGGACCTCGTCGATCCCAGCACCAGGCTCAGCACCTACGATGCCGGCCTGTCGGAGAGCGAAGCGGCCCGCGTCGAGCGTCTGCTCGCAGACAACCTGGTCGTCAGCTTCCATGACCATCCTCAGCTCCTGCCCCTGGAGCCCTCGGCGCTGTTCGAGTACCTGCGAACCCAACGCGACTTCACGGCGTACGGCGAGTTGAAGCACTCCCGTCTCACCGCTCTGTTCGACAACCTGGTCGGCAGCATCGGGATGGGGTCGCCGTCCGGGTGGAAGTGGCACGATGTCATCACCGCGCTCGGAATGCGGCTCGCCGACCTCGCCTATCACGACGACGAGGCCACCGTGATCCGTACGGTGCAGGACATCCACGATGCCAAGGCGACCGGCAGGGTCGGCTTCATCATGGGTGCGGAGAGCACGGAGTGCATCGAGAACGAGGTCGATCGGCTCGACGTGCTGTACGGCCTCGGAGTCCGTCAGATGGGCCTGACGTACGGGCATTCGAACTCGCTCGGAAGCGGCCAGAAGGAGCGACGAGACGGCGGCCTCACCGCGCTCGGACGCCGAGCCGTGGAGCGGATGAACAAGCTCGGGATCCTGGTGGACGTCGCGCACTCCGGCGACCAGACGAGCCTCGACGCGATCGAGACCTCGGCGAAGCCCATCGCGATCACCCACTCCGGGTGCCGTTCGCTGTGGCCGGTCCCTCGCCTCAAGCCGGATGAGGTGCTGAAGGCGTGCGCCGAGCGCGGCGGCGTGCTCGGCATCATGGCCACCCCGCTGTCCACGATCTCCCTGCAGCACCGCACCCAGTCGATCGAGTCCGTGATGGACCACTTCGTCCACGCCGTCGACCTGATGGGCATCGAACACGTCACCTTCGGCCTCGACACGCTCTACGGCGACCATGCGGGGCTGCATCACAACGCGCAGCGCAACGTCGACATCAAGGGAATGTACGACCCCGGCGACCTGGAGTACACGCAGGTGTCGTTCGTGGACGGTGTCGAGAACCTGACCGAGAGCTATCCCAACGTGACCGCCTGGCTGGTCAAGCACGGGTACAGCGACAGCGAGATCGCGGCTGTGCTCGGCGGCAACATCCTGCGCCTCCTCGAGGATGTCTGGCACTGATGCTCTCGATCCGCCATCTGAGTTCAGGGTATGGCCCGGTTCCGGTGCTCGAGGACGTCAGCATCGACGTCGGAGTCGGCGAGGTGGTCGCGGTGCTCGGGCCGAACGGCGCGGGAAAGTCGACGCTGCTGCGCACGATCTCGGGCCTGCTCGCCGCGCGGACGGGTTCGATCGAGTTGGACGGCGAGGAGCTGAACGGGCTGCCGCCGCACCGGATCGCCCGCCGCGGGATCGCGCACGTGGTCGAGAGCCGGGGGATCCTGCCGAACCTCTCCGTGCGCGACAACCTCCTGCTCGGCTCCTTCCTGCGCGCGGAGAAGACCAGCGCGCAGGACGACATCGACAGGGCGCTGGAATACTTCCCGTGGATGGGATCGAGGCTCTCCGAGCCGGGCGGTCGCCTCTCGGGCGGGCAGCAGCAGATGCTCGCCCTCGCGCGTGCGCTGCTCGGCGACCCGTCGGTGCTGCTGCTCGACGAGCCCTCCCTCGGCTTGGCGCCGATGGTGATCGACGAACTGTTCGAGACCATCGCGCGACTCGCCACGGCGGATCGTGCCGTCCTCATCGTGGAGCAGCAGATCAAGCGCTGCCTCGGACTCGCGAACAGGGCGTACGTGCTGCGCCGCGGCCGGGTCGTCCTCGAAGACTCATCCGCAGCGCTCCTCGCCGATCGACGGCTCGAACAGGTGTACATGTCATGACGAACGGAACCTCGACCATGGAACGGGCCAAAGCGGGCGCAGCGCAGGAGCCCATCCTCCGCGTGCGGGCCCTCGATGTGCAGTTCGGCTCCTTCAAAGCGCTCACAGGGTTCGAGCTGGACGCCTGGCCCGGCGAGGTCGTCGGCGTCATCGGGCCGAACGGCGCGGGCAAGTCGACACTCGTCAACACGCTCGCGGGGGTGATCGCCCCCACACGCGGCGAGGTGGCGCTGCAGGGGCGGACGCTGAATCGCCTGTCGGCGCCGCGGCGCGCCCGTGCCGGTCTCGTGCGCACCTTTCAGACCGCTGAACTGTTCGGGAGCCTGACCGTCGGCACCAACATCGGACTCGCACGCCGTGGCGACGACCGGGGGCTGCAGGACGAGGTGGTGGAGGCCCTCGGTCTGGGACCGCTCGTCGACGTCCTCTGCGACGGCCTCAGCGGCGGTGGACGCAAGCTCGTGGAGCTCGCTCGTGCGATCGCGGGCGAACCCCGGGTGCTGATCCTGGACGAGCCGGTGGCCGGCGTGCCTGCGCACGATCGGATGATCGTGCTGGACCTGATCCGCCGCTACGCGGAGAGGAGCGGCTCCTGCGTGCTCCTGATCGAGCACGACATGGAGTTCGTGAGCAGCATCTGCGAATGGATCTATGTCATGAGCGCGGGTGAGCTCATCTCGCAGGGCACCTGGGGAACGGTCAGCAGCGATCCCGTCGTGCTCAGCGCCTACCTCGGCCACGGCTGACATCGTTCCGGCTCGAAGACGAGACACGGAACACGACTTGCAAGACGAAAGGACTTCATCATGATCAAGAAAGCATGGGCACGGACGGCGTTCGCCGCAGCCGCGACCGTCGTCGTCGGATCCACGCTGGCGGGATGCAGCGGTGCCGCGGAGAACGGCGGCGGTGAGGCGGGAGGAACGCTGATCCTCGGCGTGTCGACTCCGGCGACGGGGCCGGCGGCCCCCGGCGCGATCGTCGCCGACGCCATCCAGTGCTATTTCGAGAACCGCAACGAGAACGGTGGGATCGAGGGCTACACGGTCGACGTGCGTCCCGTCGACAACCAGAGCACCGTGACCGGCGGGGCCAACGCCGCCAGGCAACTGCTCGGAGCGGACCCGTTCGCGGTCACGGTGCTCACCGCGCCGGGCTTCGCCGGCGCGCAGTCGGTGCTTGCCGCGACCCCCGACGTGCCGGTGCTCGTGCTGTCCAACGGCGCGTCGGTGAAGAAGGCTGCGGCGCCGAACTTCTTCGGCATCGCGCCGGACTACGAGACCGAGGCTGCCGCGAGCGTGAGCCTGATGGTCGCGCAGGGGCATGAGAAGATCGCGCTGGTCTACGACACGACGATCGCTCCGGGCGCTCCGGAGCGCTCCGAGTCGGCCGCCGAGGACGCGGGGGCCGAGCTCACGACGGTCATCGAGTCTCCGGCCGGAACGACCAACTTCGTGCCGGTCATCGAGCAGCTGCGGACCTCCGGCGCCGACGCCGCCGTGCTCATCCTGACGATGGCGAACGTGGCGGGCATCATGCAGGCAGCGGATCAGGGGCAGCTCGACATGCCGATGATCACCTACGAGAACAGCCTCGATCCGCAGCTGATCTCGCTCGGCGGCCAGTCGGTGGAGGGTCTCTACGTCACCGGCATGATGCCGCTGCTCGACGAGGAGTCGCCCGCTGTGGAGGAGTTCGCCACGGTGATGGGCGACTGCAAGCCGGAGTCGATCGCGTCGCTCTCGCTCTTCGGATGGAACGCGGGGGCCATCATCGAGGAGGGCATCCGCGCGGCCGTGCAGGACGGCGGCGAAGCGACACGGGAGAGCTTCATGGAGGCGCTTCGTGGTCTGGGCGGAAAGCAGATCGGGCTGGTGAAGAGCCTGGGCTGGAGCACGGACAGCACCTACTCGCTCGACGCGGGCGACACCGCCATCTTCAACTACTACGTCGTGAAGGACGGGGCGTTCCAGAGGGTGGAGCGATAACGGCGCCGTCCCCGGTTCCGACACGGAAGGGAACATCTCACATCATGTGGGCCATCATCTGCAGCGGGCTCATCGCCGGCGGCGCGTACATCGCCATCGCGCTGGGCGTGGTGCTCAGCCATCGGTTCGCGCACGTGCTCAATTTCGCCCAGGGGGCGATCGCCACACTCTGCGCGTACCTGGCCTGGCAGGTCGTGCATACCGGGATCTCCATCTGGGTGGCCGGTCTCGTCGCGATCCTCTCGGGGACGGTGATCTCGCTCGCGATGGGCGTGGTCATAACCCGCTACCTCGCGGATGCGTCCGAGCTCATCACCGGTCTCGTCACGCTCGGCCCCACGCTGGCGATCATCGGCATCGTGGGTGCCGTGTGGGGGCCGGTGCCCAAGGGCATCGACGCGCCGGAGCTGCTCGCAGGATCGGTGTCGATCCTCGGTGCCCGTGTGGGCAGGTTCGACCTTGTCTTCCTGGTCGTGATCCTGCTCATCGTCGGCGCGCTCGCGTTCCTGCTGCAGCGCACTCGCGCCGGGCTCGCGCTGCGCGCGGTGTCCGACGACCCCGCGACGGCCGCCGTGAACGGCATCAACGTCGCGACCATCGAGCGCCTCGTCTGGGGCTTCACCGGAGCGCTCGCGGGGCTCGCCGGAGTCGGCATCAGCATCTCGAAGCACCTGGATCCGCACTACCTGACCAGCTTCCTCATCGTCGCGTTCACCGCCGTCGTGCTGGGCGGCATGGGGTCGCTCGGGGGGCTGGTGGTCGGCTCTCTCGTCTACGGGGTCATCGTGTCGCTCGTGTCGTACTACATCGGCGGGCAGTGGATCGCCGTGACCTCGCTCGTGATCCTGTCGCTCGTGTACCTGCTGCGTCCGCACGGTCTCCTGGGGCGCAAGAAGGTGACGGTGGCGACGAAGCTCCCCACCCAGCCGGGGAAGATGGCGAGATCGCGCTGGATCGGAGCGATCGTCGCCCAGTCGTCGAGGAGAAGCCGTCTGCTGCCGGGCGGCAGGAGAGGGCGGCTGATCGCCGCCTCCGTCGCGGGAGTCGGAGTGCTCGTCGTCGTCATCCTCGTGCCGCAGATCGTCGGTGGGACGACGGTGTTCGTCCTTGCCGGGATGATGGCGATGATCATCGCCGTCGCCGGGCAGAACGTGGCATCCGGGCTCGCCGAGCGATTCTCTCTGGCGCAGGGCGGATTCATGCTGGTCGGCGGGTACAGTGCGGCGCTGCTCATCAGCAGGGCGGGGTGGCCACCGCTGCTGACCCTCCTCACCGCGATACCGATCGGTCTGCTCCTGGGGGCCGCGCTCGGCGCGAGCGTCACGCGGCTCTCCGGAACCTATCTCGCGATCGTCACCCTGCAGTTCACCCTGGCCATGCCCGAGCTGGCGCGCAACCTGCCGGCGCTCACCGGCGGCGAGACCGGCGCGAGCCTGCCACCGCTCCAGATCGGCGACCTCATGCTGGTGGCCCCGACTCCGATGTGGTACGCGTCGTTCGCGATCGCAGTGATCTGCCTGACGCTGCTCGCGTGGTTCGGGAGGGCCCGCGTCGGGCAGAGGATCCGCGCGATCCGCGACTCGCCCCTCGGCGCGGAGTCGATCGGGATGAGCGCTCTGCGGCTGCGGATCCTTGCGATGGCCGTCTGCGGGGCGGCCGGAACGATCGCCGGCGTCCTCTCCGCGATGCAGGTCGGCATCGTGACCCCGGACTCGTTCGGGCTGTGGACGAGCGTCTACCTGCTGCTGGGTGCGGCGATCGCGGGACGCGACTCCCTGGTGGTGGGCCCGATCGTCGGCGGCGCGTTCATCGTGCTGCTCCCGTTCGCACTCAACACGACCGGCGGGATGGCCGAGCTGATCTTCGGGCTGGCCGCCACGGTGGTGCTCATCCTGAGACAGGTGCTCGCTCAGGCGAGGATGCTCGCCGCCAGCGGCGACGCGGCTCCCGGGGTGCTCGACGCCCCCGAGGACCGTCTGGTTCGCGCCTAGCGGGCGCCGGCGGCCCGGTGGGCGAACCGGACGAGACGAACAGAGGAAGAGGATGTACGAGATCGAAGAGATCGAGGCGCTCGTCGGAGCGCGGAGCGCGGAGTTCCTGGAGTACTCGGACAGAGTCTGGGACCGGCCCGAACTGCGGTGGGAGGAGCACACCGCGGTTGCGGCTCAGATCGAGCTGGCGCGGGCGGCCGGGTTCCGGGTGACGGAGGAAGTCGGCGGCATCCCCACCGCCTTCTACGCCGAAGCCGGAGCAGGGGGCCCGGTCATCGCCATCCTGGGCGAGTACGACGCCTTGGCCGGGCTCAGCCAGGCGGCCGACGTCCCGCGACCGCAGCCGGCGCCGGGCAACGAGTCCGGCAACGGGCAGGGCTGCGGACACAACCTGCTGGGAGCGGGCGGGCTCCTCGCGGCCGTCTCGATCGCCGAGCTTCTCCGCACGCAAGGGCTGCCCGGGCGTGTTCGCTACTACGGCTGTCCTGCGGAGGAAGGCGACGGCGGGAAGACCTTCATGGTCGCGCGCGGCGCGTTCTCCGACGTCGACATCGCCCTCACCTGGCATCCGGGCATCACCACCCGTGTGATCGACAACCCGTTGCTCGCCGTGTTCCACGCCCGATTCCGCTTCGAGGGCAGGGCCAGCCACGCCTCGATCTCCCCGCAGCTCGGGCGCAGTGCTCTGGATGCGGTCGAGCTGATGAACGTCGGGTCCAACTATCTGCGAGAGCACATGCCGGATGACGCTCGACTGCACTACGCGATCACCGACTCCGGCGGTCTGTCGCCCAACGTGGTGCAGCGCACCGCCGAGGTCTACTACTCCGTACGCTCTCCGCGGGGACGCGACGCCAGAGAACTCTTCGAGCGTGTTCAGAGGGTCGCCGACGGCGCGGCGCTGATGACCGACACCGCAGTGCGGATGACGCTCAGCGGCGCCTATTCGGAAGTGCTGCACAACCGCACCCTGGAGGGAAGGCTGCAGCAGATCCTGGAACACGTCGGCGGCGTGCCGTTCGACGACGCCGACCGTGCCCTCGCCGCGAGCTTCGCGACCACGTTCACCCGGGAGGACATGGAGTCCGGCAGCCGTAGCTTCGGCGGCACGGTGGCGGTCGAGGGGCCGCTTCATGAGGGTGTGATCCCGGAGAATCCGCGTCCCCCCGTCCGCCACGGCTCCACCGACGTCGGGGATGTGAGCTGGGTGACGCCCACCGCCCAGTTCTATTCGGCGTGCTGGGCGTACGGGACGCCGAACCACTCCTGGCAGGCGGTGGCGCAAGGCAAGTCCTCGTACGCGCACAAGGGCGTGACGCATGCGGCGACCGTGCTCACGGCCCTGGCCATCGACCTGTTCACCGACGGCGACCTGCGCCAGAAGGTCGTCGCGGAGCACGAGTCGAAGCTGGACGAGCGACCGTACGAGTCGCCCTATGGCCCCGAGGTGGTCCCGCCGCCCTTGCGTGCGGAGTGGACCGGATCGAACGCCGGAGGGAACCACTGATGTCGGATCGGCGCGCGGCCGATCCCGGAAAGAAGGAGAACCGGATGCTGCTGGACGGGAAGAGGCTCATCGTGGTCGGAGGCGCCAGCGGCGCCGGAGCGGCGGCCGTCAGGGCGTATGCGGCGGAGGGGGCGCAGGTCGCGTGCCTCGACATCAACGAGGATCTCGGACGGAAGGTCGTCGCCGGTCTCGGCTCGGGCGCGGGATTCTTCCGGTGCGATGTGACGCAGAAGGAGATCGTGGATGAGGCCATCGACGCGGCTGTCGCGTCGATGGGCGGGCTCGACGGTGTGCTGAGCACCGCCGGCATCCGGCATGAGGTGGCCGCCGCCGACCTCACCGTCGAGGAGTGGGAGCGCATGTTCCGCAGCCACGTGCTCGGAACCGTCCTCGTGAACCAGGCGACGTTCCGGCACCTCAAGGAACGCGGCGGGAAGATCATCAACTGCGGCTCCGGGGTGACCCTGCGTGGGCAGGTGCACGGTTCGCAATCCGGGGACGCGCACTACGGCGCCGCGAAGGCGGCGGTGATGGTGTGGACCAAGGGCATCGCGCAGGAGTGGGGCAGGTACGGCATCACGGCGAACACGGTCTCGCTGTCGATGGACACCCCGATGTCGCAGCAGATGCTCGCGGACATGTCGCCGGCGGACCGCGCCAGGTTCGAGGAACTGCTGAGGACGGTGCTTCCGCTCGGTGGCAAGCTCGGCGACGCGGACCGCGACTTCGCCCCGGTGGCGGTCTTCATGGCGAGCGACATGAGCCGGTTCATCAGCGGACAGGTGATCGCGGTGAACGGCGGCCTGTACATGTTCGGCTGACGGAGGACCGACCGAGCGTCACCTCGCCGGGATCGCCTACGGGTTCGTCGCGAGGGCGCGCGCCGCCTCCGGCGCCCGCAGGTCGAACTTGCGCACCTTGCCCGTGGCGGTGTGCGGGAGCGCGGTCAGGAAGACGAACTCGTCGGGCACCTTGAAGGCCGCGAGCAGGCTGCGGGCGTGGATGCGCAGCTCGTCGGCATCCACCTCGTGGCCCTCGCGCAGCACGACGAACGCGATCGGGCGCTCGCCCCACTTCGGGTCGGGCCGTCCCACGACCGCGGCCTCGAGCACGGCGTCGTGCGACACGATCACCTGCTCCACCTCGACGGTCGAGATGTTCTCGCCGCCCGAGATCACGATGTCCTTCGCGCGGTCCTTGAGCTCGATGTAGCGGTCGGGATGCATGACGCCGAGGTCGCCCGTGTGGAACCAGCCGCCCCGGAACGCCTCGCGGGTCGCGCGGCTGTCGCGGAAGTACTCGAGCATCACGTTGTTGCCGCGCAGCACGATCTCGCCGAGCGTCACGCCGTCGGCCGGCACGTCGCGCATGTGCTCGTCGACGACCCGCGCCGACTCCGCCTGCACCATCCCCACGCCCTGTCGTGCGAGCAGCCGCGCGCGCTCCTGCGCGTCGAGCCCGTCCCACGCGGGCTGGTGCTCGCAGATCGTGAACGGGCCGTACACCTCGGTCAGGCCGTACACGTGCACGACCGTGACGCCCAGCGCCTCGAGCGCGCCGATGATCGTGGGCGACGGCGGCGCCCCGGCGGTCGTGATGCGCAGCGGGCGCTCGGTGACGTGGGCCGACGGCGACGACGCGAGCATCGTGCACACCGTCGGCGCACCGCACAGGTGCGTGACGCCCGCCTCGTCGACGAGGCTCCAGATGCGCTCGGCGCGCACGGCCCGCAGGGCGACGTGGGTCGCCCCGGCCGCCGTCACCGCCCACGGGGTGCACCAGCCGTTGCAGTGGAACATCGGCAGCGTCCACAGGTACACCGACGAGCTCGTGAACTGGTTGTGGAACACCTCGCCCATCGCGTTGAGGTACGCGCCGCGGTGCGTGTACACGACGCCCTTGGGCTTGCCCGTCGTGCCCGACGTGTAGTTGATGGAGATCGGCAGCCGCTCGTCGGCGACGTGCCAGCTCACCGGCTCGTCGATGTCGTGCGCGCGGGCGAGGAACTCCTCGTACGCGACCTGCCCCGCCGCGACGTGCCCGCCGGGGTGCCCGTACTGTGGATCCGGCACCTCGACGACCTCCTCGATCGTCGCGACGGTCGACGAGAGGTCGCCGAGAGAGGCGAGCAGCTCGGCGTCCACGACGAGGATCCGCGCGCCCGAGTGCAGCAGGATGTACTCGATCTCGGCCCGGCTCAGCCTCGTGTTGATCGCGACGAGCACGCCGCCGGCGAGCGGCACGGCGAAGTGCCCGATGAGCATCTCCGGCGTGTTCGGCAGTAGGTAGGCGACGCGGTCGCCCGGCTCGATGAGCGACGCGAACACGCGTGCCAGCTCCTCGGCCTCGCTCGCGAACCGCCGGTACGTGTACGACCGGTCGCCGTAGAGGATCGCGTCCTTGTCGGGGAACACCTCCGCCGAGCGCTGCAGGAAGCGCAGCGGCGTGAGCGGCTCGTCGTTCGCGGCGGCGGGTGCGGGCAGGGTCATCTCGGGCTCCTTGCTTCTGGTCGGCGAGTCGGGTCGGCGGCTCTGGTGCGCGGTCACGCGCGGGCGTCGTCGACGACGGGGGATGCCGCGGCATCCGCTCGCGCGACTCCGGCGAAGACCTCGGCGTGCGGCGTCGAGTCGAGCGCCGTGCCGCGGGTCTCGCGCAGCGCGAGGGTGCAGACCACGCTGAGCACCGCGACGCCGGCGAGCAGCAGGCCGACGCCGAAGCCGCCGTGCTCGGGCACGAGCGCGGCCGCGACGAGCGGCGTGACGCCGCCGCCGACGAGCGCAGCGAGGTTGTACGCCATGCCCGCGCCCGTGTACCGGTAGCGCGTGTCGAACAGCTCGGGCAGGTACGAGCCGACGGGCCCGTACGAGCCGCCGACGATGAACATCGTGACCGACAGGCCGATCGCGAACGCGCCGAGCGTTCCGACGTCGAGCACGGGGAACAGCACGAGCGCCCACGGCACGGCGATGATCACCGACGTGAGGATGACGGGCTTGCGGCCGAACCGGTCGGAGAGGATGCCGGCGAGCAGTGTGCCCACGGCGAACATCGTCGCGCCGACGATGCCGATCGCGAGCACGTCGACGCGGGCGAGGCCGAGCGTCGCGGTGCCGTAGCTCGTGAGGAACGCGGTCGAGATGTAGAAGAACGCGAACAGCAGCGTGGCGGCGCCTCCGGCCAGCAGGATCTCGCGCGGCTGGCGGCGCACCGACTCCCACAGCGGCAGGCGCTTCGGCGCGGCCTGCGCCGACTGGCGCTCCTGCTCGCGGCGGAAGACGGGCGTCTCCTCGATCTTGAGCCGGATGTACAGGCCGATCAGCACGAGGGCGGCGCTGAACAGGAACGGCACGCGCCACGCGAAGCCGAGGAACGCCTCGGACTGGTCGCCGAGCGTGACGTTGGTGATGAGGAAGGTCAGGCTCGCGAGCGCGAAGCCGAGCGACGGCCCGAGCTGCGGGAACGCCGCCCACAGGCCGCGCCGGTGCGCGGGCGCGTACTCGGTCGCCATGAGCGCGGCGCCCGCCCATTCGCCGCCCACCGCGATGCCCTGCAGGAACCGCAGCGTGACGAGGATGATCGGCGCGGCGACGCCGAGCACGCTCGCGTCGGGGAGGATGCCGACGAGGAAGGTCGCCCCGCCCATGATGAGCAGCGTCGCGACGAGCGTGCGCTTGCGGCCCAGCCGGTCGCCGTAGTGGCCGAACAGCAGCGCGCCGAACGGGCGGGCGACGAACGCGACGGCGAAGGTCGCGAACGAGGCGACCGTGCCCGCGGCGGTGCCGAGCGCCGGGAAGAACACGGCGGGGAAGACGAGCGCGGCCGCCGTGCCGTAGATGATGAAGTCGTAGAACTCGATCACGCTGCCGATGGTGCTGGCCGCGGCGACGCGGCCCATCGACGTGCGCGAGGGCGGTGCGGAGGGTGTGGTTCGGGTGGACATCGCGTCTCCTTCGACGAGGTGTGCGCGGAGGTCTCCGCGGCCTGCGGAAGATGCTCACACGCGCTCTGTGCGGGAGCACACCCCCCGACGGGGGTAGTCGTCGGTGCGACGGCCGCACGGCGACCGCGCGATGGCGGTGGTGGCGACCGCGGTGCCGGTGCCGGTCAGGGCAGCAGGTGCAGCCGGCGGGCGGTCGCGACCGCCTCGTGCCGGGAGTGCGCGCCGAGCTTGACCATGATGGTCTGCATGTAGCTCTTGACCGTGCCCGGCTGCAGCGAGAGGCGCCGCGCGACCTCGGGATACGTGCAGCCGAGCGCCACCTGCGACAGCACGTCCGACTCGCGCGGGCTCAGCGCCGGCGCGTGCGCGGCGGGCGTGCCCATGAGCTGCGACCCGATCTGCAGGATGCGCGCCGAGAGGTCCTCGTCGTCGGTCGCGCGGGCCAGCGCGACCAGCTCGCCGTAGGCGACGCGGATCGCCTCCCGGGCGTCGTGGTCGCCCTCCGCGGCCGCGGGCTCGGTGCCGCGCAGCAGCGCGACGCGCCGGTCGACCTCGTCCCGCACGCGCAGCTCGGCGCCGATCATGCGGCTGCCGCGCAGCAGGTCGTCGGCCACGCCGTCGCCGAGCGACGCGTCGCTGCGGGTCGCCGCATAGAGCACGGCGCGCGGCACCCCGTCGACCTGCACCGGCACGGCCGCCATCGCACGCAGGCCCTCGCGTCGCACCGCCTCGTCGTGCTGATGCGAGATCGACGGCTCCGAGATGTAGTCGGGCACCCGGGTGGGCCGCCCGTGCGCCACGGCGCGCCCTCCGACGCCCTCCCCGAGGCGCACGAACAGATGGTCGAGGCTGTCGGTCGAGGTGCCCACGAGCTCGGTGATCGTGAACGATCCGGTCTCGACGAGTCCCGCCATGAGCACGTTGATGGGGGAGTGCTCGGCGAGACGCCGCAGCAGCGCGCGCAGCAACGCGCGGTCGTTGGGCCGGTTCACATCGGCGTGTCCGGGCATTCGTCACCCCCTTGGTGCGACTGCGATGCAGCTGCGCGAAACGTAGCAGCGCAGCCGGGGCCGGGGCACCCCCCATCGGGGGGTAGTGGGCGATCCGCCGGGGCGGCGCTGTTCCGCCCCGGGCCTGGCTGTTCCGCTCGGTGCCGCTCTGCGGCGCCGCCGGGCTACCCTCGACGGATGGCCGTTCTGACTGCGCTCGCGTGCGTCGTGCTGCTCAACGTGTACGCGGGGGTCCTCATCGTGCTGCGCTCCACGGTGTACCGGGTGCCGCTCTACCGCCCCATGCTCGTCAACATCGGCCTCTCGTTCCTGCCCGTCGTACTCGCGGCCGGCGCGATCGCGGGGCTGCTGCTCATCACGCCGTACCTCACGCACCTGCCGGCGACCCCGGCATCCGTCCTCGTGTGGGTCTACGTCGGCATCGGCACGCTCGTGTGGCTGCTGTTCTTCCCGAACTCCGTCTATCTCATCACCGAGCTCAACTTCAGCCATCGGGTCGAGGACAGCCCCGTGCCGCTCTGGTACGACATCGTGCAGACCCTCGCGCTCACGATCTCGGGCATCGCGAACGCGATCGCGAGCCTCGCCGCCGTGCAGACGTCGCTCATCGTCCTCGTCGTGGACCCCTCCGACCGGGGCGTGCCGGCCGGCAGCTGGGTCTTCGCCGGCGTCGTGCTCGTGCTCGGCGCCGTCGGCGTGTACCTCGGCCGGTACCTGCGGTTCAACAGCTGGGACGTGCGGCATCCGCCGAGCATGGTCCGCAAGCTGGCCACGCACTTCCGCCAGCGCGGCAAGGCCCTCGAGGCCGGCGCGTTCGTCGCGAGCCACGCGGTGCTCGTCGCTCTCGTCTACGTGCCGGTGTACGTGCTCGCGTACGCCGAGTCGGGGGCCTGAGCGCCCGCGGGGTTTCTCACGTCGCCGCGCGCCGCACCGCGGCATCCGGCCGGAGTAGCTTCGGCGTGAGAAGACCTCGAAAGGAGCCGCGCATGCCGGAGAACCAGGTGAGAATGATCGTGCTGTCGACGGACGATCTCGATGCGTCGATCGCGTTCTACACGGGGACGCTCGGCTTTCCGCTCAAGTTCCGCGACGGCAACCACTTCGCGGCGCTCGACGGCGGGACCGTGACCCTCGCGCTCGCGACCGCGATCGACCACCCGATCCCCGGGCAGGTCGTCGTCGGCATCAAGACGGACGACGTGGATGCCGTGGCCGCCGCGCTCGACGCCGCGGGCGGCGGCATCGCCAAGGGCCCCTACGACGACGCCCACGAGCGCCGCGCCGTCGGCTACGACAGCCAGGGCAACGGCCTCGTCCTCTACAAGCCCATCCAGCGCTGACGCCCCGCCGCTCCACCCTGCGCCCCCATCCCGCCGTCGCCGAGAGTGCATCTCGGCCCCGAGAGTGCATCTGCGCGCCGAGAATGCGGATGTCGCGTGCAGTCTCGGCCCCCAGATGCACTCTCGCGGGCAATGAGGTGCCAGCGTCCGGGGCGGCGGGACGGGCTGGCGCCTGGCAGGATTGACCCGACGAAAGGGAGCACGATGAGCGCGGCATCCACGACGCACGACGAGCAGCCGACCCCCGCGCTGATCGCGCTCGCCGAGGCCTACGGCGTCTCGGCGGAGTACTGGTCGTTCTACGGCGAACGCGTGCGCGTGCCCGCGTCGACGCTGCGCGCCGTGCTCGACGCGCTGGGCGTGGATGCCGGCACTCCCGAGCTCATCGACGCGGCCCTCGCCGACGCGACCGACGCCCCGTGGCGCGAGCTGCTGCCGCCGTCGCTCGTGACCCGCGCGGGCGAGCGTCCGCTCACGGCGCACGTGCACGACGGCCACGACGTGCATCTGTCCATCGCGCTGGAGGACGGGCAGTGGGTCGACCTGCCGGTGCCCGGCCAGCGGCCCGAGACGCGCGACCTCGACGGCATCCGGGTATGGCGCCTCGAGATCCCGCTGCCCGCCGACCTGCCGCTCGGCTGGCACACCGTGCACGCGTGGGAGCGCCGGGGCGAGGAGGCGGGGCGCACCGCATCGGCCACGCTCGTGATCGCGCCCGACCGGCTGCCCGAACCGCCCTCGCGCCCCGAGAAGCACGGTCGCGGCTGGGGCCTCATGGCCCAGCTCTACTCCGTGCGCTCGGCACGGTCGTGGGGCCTCGGCGACCTGGCCGACCTGGCCGACCTGGCCGCCGTCGCGGGCGAGCGCGGCGCCGACTTCGTGCTCGTCAACCCCGTGCACGCCGCCGAGGTCACGGCCCCGATCGAGCCGTCGCCCTATCTGCCGACGACGCGGCGCTTCCTCGCACCGCTGTACGTGCGGCCCGAGGACATCCGAGAGGTCGCCTATCTCGGTCCCGCGCATCGCGCGCTCGTCGCGCGGGCGCGCAAGGCCGTCGCGAGCGCGAACACCGACGCCGCGCATCTCGACCGCGACGCCACCTGGACCGCCAAGCGCGCCGCGCTCGAGGTCATCCACGGCGCACCCCGCAGTCGTGCCCGGCAGGCGGAGTTCGACGCCTTCGTCGCGCGCGAGGGGCAGCCCCTGCGCGACTTCGCGCTGTGGTGCGCCCTCGAGGAGCACTTCGAGGGCGAGGACCGGCCCGACGAGACGCGTGACATCGGCTCGCCGCTCGTCGAGCGGCTGCGCGAGGAGCTCGCCGAGACCGTCGACTTCCACGTGTGGCTGCAGTGGATCGTCGACCAGCAGGCCGAGCGCGCGCAGGCCGCCGCGCTCGCCGCGGGCATGCGCATCGGGGTCATGCACGACCTCGCCGTGGGCGTGCACCCGCTGGGATCGGATGCCTGGTCGCTGGCCGGCATGTACGCGCACGGCCTCACGGTGGGCGCCCCGCCCGACATGTACAACCAGCAGGGGCAGGACTGGAGCCAGCCGCCCTGGCATCCGCACGCCCTCGCCAAGGTCGGCTACGCGCCCGTGCGCGACATGCTGCGCACCCTGCTGCGGCACGCCGGGGCCCTGCGGATCGACCACGTGATCGGGCTCTTCCGGCTGTGGTGCATCCCGGCGGGATACGGTCCCGCGGCGGGCACCTTCGTCAACTACGACCACCGGGCCATGCTCGGCGTGCTCGCCCTCGAGGCCCTGCGCGCGGGCGCTGTGATCATCGGCGAAGACCTCGGCACGGTCGAGCCGTGGGTGCGCGACGAGCTCAGCGCCCGCGGCATCCTCGGCACGTCGGTGCTGTGGTTCGAGCACGGCGACGACGGTCCGCTCGCGCCCGAGCACTACCGGCGCGACGTGCTCGCGACCGTCAACACGCACGACCTGCCGCCGACCGCGGGATACCTCGCCGACGAGCACGTCGCCCTGCGCGACCGGCTCGGGCTGCTGGAGCAGTCGGTCGACGAGGCGCTCGCCGATGCGGCGCGCGAGCGCGGGGCCATGCTCGACCTGCTGCGGCGGCGCGGCCTGCTCTCCGCCGACGCGGGGGAGCAGGAGGTCATCGAGGCGCTGCACCGCCTCATCGCGCAGACGCCGTCGCGTCTCGTGGGCGTCGCGCTCGTGGACGCCGTGGGCGAGCGCCGCACGCAGAACCAGCCCGGCACGTATCGCGAGTACCCCAACTGGCAGGTGCCGCTCGCGGGCCCCGACGGCGCCGCCGTGCTCGTGGAGGACCTCGCAGGCAACGCCCGCTTCCTCTCGCTGACGGCCGCCGTGGACGGCGCGCTGCGCGGCTGAGCCCCGGCATCCCGTTGCCGCCGCCTCGCGGGATTCTCCGAGGCCTGCGAGCACGTGAGCGGCCCCTCGCGCGCGCGACCCGTGGTGCGGTGCGGCGCGCCGACCTAGACTGTCAGGCACACGCCGGCCGATCGGAGCCTGCATGTCGTCACCGTGGATGCCACGGCGCGGGGTCTCGCCCGAGACGTCGCGCCTGCTCGTCGCGCGCGCCCACGACGAGCTCGTCGCCGGCAACCTCGCCGATCCGCGCCTGCGCGACGTGCGCCCGCTCGTGCGCGACTCCTGGCGCCGCGCGGTCGACGCCTTCGTGGGCGCCGAGGCCTCGCCGCCCGTCGCGCTGACGCCCGAGCAGCTCGAGGAGTACCGCCGCCGGCATCCGCTCGCGGACGTCATGGACATGATCCGCGGCCTGCTCATCCCGGGCACGCCCAGCGAGTCGGGCGTCGTCGTCGCGGTCGGCGACGCCTCGGGCCGCCTGCTGTGGGTCGAGGGCGATCGCGAGCTGCGCGCACGGGCGGGCGAGATGGGCTTCGTCCCCGGCACCGACTGGTCGGAGGACGCCGTGGGCACGACCGCGCCGGGCACCGCGCTGCGCCTCGACCGGTCGGTGCAGATCCGCGGCGCCGAGCACTTCAACCGGCACGTGCAGCCGTGGTCGTGCACCGCGGCGCCCGTGCACGACCCCGAGACCCGGCGCCTGCTCGGCGTCATCGACGTCACCGGCGACGAGCAGGCCGTGACGCCGCAGGCCCAGCTGCTCGTGGATGCCACCGCCCGCGCCGTCGAGGGGGAGCTGCTGCTCGCGCGGCTGCGGGCCCGCGCCGAGACGCCGCCCGCCCCCCGTGCGTCGCGCCGCCCCGTCGTGACGCGTGCGACGCTGCGCGTGCTCGGCCGCGACCGGGCGCTGCTCGAGGTCGCCGGCGACGGCGCCGAGCGGACCACCGAGGTGAGCCTGCGGCACGCCGAGCTGCTGCTCATGCTCGCGGTGCACCGGCAGGGCGTCTCGGCCGAGCGGCTCGGCGAGCTCGTGTACGGGGATGCCGAGGCATCCGTCACGCTGCGGGCCGAGATCGTGCGGCTGCGCAAGACGCTGCAGCGCCACGCCCCCGAGCTCGTGCCGCAGTCGCGGCCGTATCGCATCGACGCCGAGCTCGACACCGACGCGCACCAGGTGCTGTCGCTGCTCGGCCGCGGGGCGCACCGCGTCGCGCTCGCCGCCTACCGCGGCGACGTGCTGCCCGACTCCGTGGCGCCGGGCGTCGAGGAGTTCCGCGACACGGTGCGCACGACCCTGCGCGAGGCGCTGCTCGCCGAGGCCTCGGTCGACGTGCTGCTCGCCTACACCGACACCGACGCGGGGGCCGACGACGAGGAGGCGCTGCGCCTCGCACTGTCGATGCTGCCGGCCCGCTCGCCCAAGCGCTCCGGCCTCGTCACCCGCCTGGAGCGGCTCGACGAGGAGTGACCGCGCCTCGCAACCGCGTGCAACGTTGCGGAGCGTAGCCTGACGACACGCCCGGCGCCGACGCCGCGCGTCCCATGCAACGTCGAAGGAGACATCATGACCATCGTCGAAGAAGCAGCCCCCTCGACCACCTACGCCGCTCCCGGCCAACCCGGTGCGAAGGCCGACTACCGCGCGCGGTACGGCCACTACATCGGCGGCGAGTTCGTCGAGCCGATCAAGGGGGAGTACTTCGAGAACATCACCCCCGTCACCGGCAAGCCGTTCACCGAGGTGGGCCGCGGCACGTCGAAGGACGTCGACCGCGCCGTCGACGTCGCGTGGAAGGCCTTCGAGTCGTGGAAGCGCACGACGCCGGCCGAGCGCGCCGTCATCCTCAACAAGATCGCCGACCGCATCGAGCAGAACCTCGAGCGCATCGCCGTGGCCGAGACCTGGGAGAACGGCAAGCCCGTGCGCGAGACCCTCGCCGCCGACATCCCCCTCGCGATCGACCACTTCCGCTACTTCGCGGGCGTGCTGCGCGCGCAGGAGGGCTCGCTGAGCCAGATCGACGAGGACACGGTCGCGTACCACTTCCACGAGCCGCTCGGCGTCGTGGGGCAGATCATCCCGTGGAACTTCCCGATCCTCATGGCCACGTGGAAGCTCGCCCCGGCGCTCGCCGCGGGCAACTGCGTCGTGCTGAAGCCGGCCGAGCAGACGCCGGCATCCATCCTGTTCCTGTTCGACATCATCGGCGACCTGCTGCCGGCGGGCGTCGTGAACATCGTCAACGGGTTCGGCATCGAGGCGGGCGCGCCGCTGGCGCAGCACAAGCGCATCCGCAAGGTCGCGTTCACGGGCGAGACCACGACCGGCCGGCTGATCATGCAGTACGCGTCGCAGAACCTCATCCCCGTCACGCTCGAGCTCGGCGGCAAGAGCGCGAACGTCTTCTTCGAGGACGTCGCCCGCGACAAGGACGCCTACTACGACAAGGCGCTCGAGGGATTCACCTTCTTCGCCCTCAACCAGGGCGAGGTCTGCACGTGCCCGTCGCGCGCACTCATCCAGCGCTCGATCTACGACCGGTTCCTCGGCGACGGCCTCGACCGGGTCGGCAAGATCGTGCAGGGCAACCCGCTCGACCTGAACACGATGATCGGCGCGCAGGCGTCGAACGACCAGCTGGAGAAGATCCTCTCCTACATCGACATCGGCAAGCAGGGCGGCGCGAAGCTGCTCGCCGGCGGCGAGCGGGTCGACCTCGGCGGCGATCTGAGCGACGGCTACTACGTCGCCCCGACGGTGTTCGAGGGCACGAACGACATGCGCATCTTCCAGGAGGAGATCTTCGGGCCCGTGGTCTCGGTCACGAGCTTCGACGACTTCTCCGACGCCATCTCGATCGCCAACGACACGCTCTACGGCCTGGGTGCGGGCGTGTGGAGCCGGTCGGGCGACACCGCCTATCGCGCGGGCCGAGAGATCGAGGCCGGTCGCGTGTGGACGAACACCTACCACCAGTACCCGGCGCACGCCGCGTTCGGCGGGTACAAGCAGTCGGGCATCGGCCGCGAGAACCACCTCAAGATGCTCGACCACTACCAGCAGACGAAGAACCTGCTCGTGTCCTACGCCGAAGGCGCGATGGGCTTCTTCTGATCCGCCGCCCTCCGCCTGCGCGCTCACCCCGCCCTCCTCGCCCGCCGAACGCCGAGAGTGCGTTCGGCGGCCGAGAGTGCATCTGGCGGCCGAGGATGCCGGTGGCATCTGCTCGCTCGGCCGCCCGATGCACTCTCGCGGGGCTGGGGGCTGGCGCGGGGGGTGGGGGGCGGGGGCGCTGCGGGGGCGGACGTGTAGGGAAGGGAGAATGGGGATGGGGTATTCGCGGGTGGCGGTGAGTGAGACGGCGGCGGCGTTGCTGCGCGATCTCACGAAGCGGCACGGCAAGCTCATGTTCCACCAGTCGGGCGGGTGCTGCGACGGCAGCTCGCCCATGTGCTATCCGGTGGGCATGTTCATCACGGGGCCGAGCGACGTGAAGCTCGGCGACCTCGACGTGGGTCTCGACGACCCCATCGAGGTGTACATGTCGGAGGCGCAGTTCGAGTACTGGAAGTACACGCATCTCACGATCGACGCCGTGCCCGGGCGCGGCGCCGGCTTCAGCGTCGAGGGCCCCACGGGCATGCGCTTCCTCATCCGGTCGCGTATGCTCGACGAGGCCGAGCTGCAGCACTTCGGCCTCGCGACGGGCTGAGGGCCGCGGGGGACGTGGGCGGGGTCGTCGTCGGCTCTGTGAGCGGGTCACTGATTCAGGGAAGCGCCATAGACTGAAATAGTGCTGGACGCTGTTTCATCCTCCCCCTGGCCCGCGCACACGATCGAGCGGCGCGAGTGGCGGCAGCGCGTGCGCGGCGGCAGTCGTGAGGGCCGCATGCTGCGGCACGTGGACGTCTGGATCCCGCCCCTCATCGCATCGCTCGACGCGGAGATCGATCCGGCATCCCTGTCTCGCGTCGAGGAGGCCGTCGTCGAGATCTCGAGGACGGATGCAGGGGGGCATCCCCCGTCGTCGGCGCTGGCCCGTTTCCTGCTGCGCGGAGAGTCGGTCGCGTCGTCGAAGATCGAGCGGATCTCCGCGAGCACCGAGGACTATGCGCGCGCGCTCGGCGGCAGCCGCGCGAACGCCAGTGCGTCGAGCATGGTCGCCGCGTCCGCGGCGCTGCACCGGCTCGTCGATGGTGCGATGCGCACCGCGCCCTGATGGCCGACGATCCCGGCGAAGCCGCTTACGCCGGGCGCGTGCGCGACATGCAGAACTGGATCGGGGGAAGCGATCACAGTCCGCGCGACGCGCTCTTCGTGCCGCCGCCCCCGGAGATCGTCGGCTCGCTGCTCGACGATCTGCTCTCCTGGGTGGCCCGCGACGACATGCCCGCGCTGGTGCAGGCGACGATCGCGCACGCGCAGTTCGAGTCGATCCATCCCTTCACCGACGGCAACGGCCGCATCGGCAGGGCGCTCATCAGCGCCGTGCTCCGCCGCCGGGGCATCGCCCGCAACGTCGTCATGCCGCTCGCCAGCGGGCTGCTCGAAGAACGCGACGCGTACTTCGACGCCCTCACCGCGTATCGTCGCGGTGACCCCCTGCCGATCATCGCCGTCGTGACGCGGTCGGCCCGGGTGGCGGCCGTGGAGGCGCGCCGATCGATGGAGACGCTGCGCTCGCTGCCGGCCGAGTGGGCGGAACTGCTCGGAGGCCGCCGGAGCACCGTGACGGCGCGACTCATCGAGACGTTCACGGACGACCCCGTCATGACGAGCGCGCAGCTGCCGGGCAGGGTCGACGCGGCACCGGCCGCCGTGTACGCGGCCCTCGACCGGATGGTGCAGGCGGGCGTGCTCACCGAGATCACCGGCCGCAAGCGCGACCGCGTCTGGGCCGCCCCCGACGTGCTGGGTGAGCTCGACGAGCTCGACCGCCGCGTGCGCGCCGTGCTGCGCGCCGACCGCCGCTGATCTCCGCCGAGCCCCGCGGGGCGGTTGCGGTCGGGTTACAAAGCGTTAATGTGACGCGTGGTGCGCGTGGGAGCAGGAAGAATGGGAGGTTGGGGCTGTCTGTCGACGGCGCCGTTCGTCTGACTGTGGGGGGAACCATATGTCACTGCGCACCCGCGGCCGTGGCCGCATCGGTGTCGTCGCCGTGCTCGCTCTGTCGACGGCGCTGCTGGCCGGATGCGGGGGCGAGGAGTCCGTGCCCGAGCCGGTCGAGAGCACCGACAGCGTGCCGGTCGATCCGCGCGTGCTCATCGGCACGACCGAGCGGGTGACGGCGCTCGACCCGGCGGCGGCGCAGGACCGCGCGTCGTACGCCGTGCAGTCGCAGGTGTTCCCGTATCTCCTGGGCGTGCCCTACAGCAGCACGACGCCGGTGCCCGACCTCGCCGAGTCGGCCGAGTTCACCGACGACGACGAGTACACGGTGCGCCTTCCCGCGGGGCTCACGTGGGCCAACGGCAACGCGCTGACCTCCTCCGACGTCAAGTTCTCGTTCGAGCGGATGCTGCAGATCGCCGCCCCGGGCGGGCCCGCGCACATGCTCGGCAACCTCGACTGGATCGACGCCCCCGACGAGACGACCGTCGTCTTCCACCTGAAGAACAGCGACGATCCGCTCTTCCCGCAGGTGCTCGCGAGCTTCCCCGGCGCGATCGTCGACGAGGAGGTCTTCGCGTTCGACGCCGTGACCCCCGACCAGGCGATCGTGGACGCCGGCGCCTTCGGCGGCCCGTACACGATCTCCTCGTGGGGCGACGGCACGTCGATCGAGCTCGCGCCCCACGACGGCTACCGGGGCCTCGCCGGCGCCCCGGCCAACGAGGGCGTCGTGATCTCCGTCCACCCCGACGCCGACGGTCTCACGCGCGCGCTCGAGGAGCGCGAGGTCGACGTCGTCTTCCACGGGCTGAGCCCCGCCGCGATCTCCGAGCTGCAGAGCCGTGACGGCTTCCAGGCGATCCGCGCCGACGGCGGCGAGGTGCGCTCGCTCGTGTTCGATCTCGCGACCCAGCCCTACGGGTGGTCGACCGACGAGGCGTACCGGTTCGGCGCGCAGTCGGTGCGCCAGGCCGTCGCCGACGTCATCGACCGCGAGGCGATCGCGCAGCAGGTGTACCAGGGCACGGCGACGCCGCTGTACTCCTATGTGCCGGTGGGGCTCGAGGGCTCGTTCGACGTGCTCATGCCGCGCTACGGCGACGGCGACGGCGGTCCCGACGTCGAGCAGGCCGCGCGCCGGCTCGACGAGGCAGACCTCGACATCCCCGTCGCGATCCGTCTGTACTTCAGTCCCGAGCGCTACGGCCAGGTCGCGGGCGAGGAGTTCGCCCTCATCGAGACGCAGCTCGAGGCGTCGGGCCTGTTCGACGTCGAGCTCGTCGCGACCGACGGATCGCACGGCGTGGTCGCCGATGAGAAGCCGCCCGTCTACCAGCTCGGCTGGGGCCCCGTGATCCCGGATGCCGACCACTACCTGCGTCCGCTCTTCCTCGCCGAGAACGTGCTGGGCAACGGCTACGACTACTGGGGCGTCAACGACCTCCTGCGCGAGCAGGCGCGCGAGACCGACCCGGTCGCGCGCGTGACGCAGATCGAGGACGTGCAGAAGCTGCTCGCCGAAGACCTGCCCGTCGTGCCGCTGCTGCAGCTGCAGCAGGTCGCGGTCGCGGGCACCGACGTCGCGGGCGTGCTGCTCGACTCCTCGTACCGCCTGCGCTTCGCGACGCTGACGAAGGGCGTCCTCGGCGAGTAGCCGCGGGGGCACCGACCGCGGCATCCGCGTCCCGCGCGATTGTGGGCGGGGTCCAAGAAACTCGGCGACGGTTGCATTCTCGTTACAAAACGGTGGCGCTGTGCGTTTTCCGCGACGCCGGGAGGAAGATGTCGGTTTGGGCCCGCCCACCGACGGGGCCTTCGTTCCACTGCAGAGGTAGTACATATGTCACTGCGCAACACCCACCGGGGCCGTCTGGGCCTCACGATCGGCGCGCTCGGCGCGTCGGCCATCCTTCTCGCCGGCTGCGGCGGCGGTGGCGGCAACACCGCGACCGACGGCGGCGGCACCGACGGCGGATCGTCGGCGTCGGGCGAGCCGATCATCGTCGGCACGACCGACAAGGTCACGACGCTCGACCCCGCCGGCTCGTACGACAACGGATCGCTCGCGGTGCAGATCCAGGTCTTCCCCTACCTGGTCAACACCGACTACAACAGCACCGAGGTCGTGCCCGACCTGGCCGAGTCGGCCGAGTTCACGTCACCCACCGAGTACACGGTGAAGCTGCCCGCGGGCCTCAAGTGGGCCAACGGCAACGACCTCACCTCGTCGGACGTGAAGTTCTCGTTCGAGCGCAACCTGAAGATCGCCGACCCCAACGGCGCGTCGAGCCTGCTCTACAACCTCGACAGCGTCGAGACGCCCGACGACACGACGGTCGTGTTCCACCTGAAGACCGAGAACGACCAGGTCTTCCCATTCATCCTCACGAGCTTCCCCGGCGCGATCGTCGACGAGGAGGTCTTCTCGGCCGACGCCGTCACGCCCGACAAGGACATCGTGGACGCGAACGCCTTCGGCGGTCCGTACGCGATCACCGCGTGGGACTTCAACAAGTCGGTCGAGTTCACGCCCAACGAGAACTACCAGGGCCTGCTCGACCCCGCCGAGAACGGCGGCGTGATCCTCAGCTACTTCGCCGAGTCGTCGAACCTCAAGCTCGCGGTGCAGCAGGGCGACATCGACGTGGCCTACCGCAGCCTGTCGGCGACCGACGTCGCCGACCTGCAGGGCAACGACAGCGTCAAGGTCGTCGACGGCCCCGGCGGCGAGATCCGCTACATCGTGTTCAACTTCAACACGCAGCCGTACGGTGCGACGACCGCCGAGGCCGACCCGGCCGAGGCCCTCGCCGTGCGCCAGGCGATCGCCGACCTCATCGACCGCGACGAGATCTCGGAGCAGGTCTACAAGGGCACCTACACGCCGCTCTACTCGTACGTCCCCGAGGGCTTCGCGGGAGCGACCGAGGCGCTCAAGGGCCTCTACGGTGACGGCGACGGCGGACCGGATGCCGCGAAGGCGAAGGCACGTCTCGAGGCGGCGGGCGTCACGACCCCCGTGGCGCTGAGCCTGCAGTACAGCCCCGACCACTACGGACCCTCGTCGGGCGACGAGTACGCCCTGGTCAAGGCGCAGCTGGAGGCCGACGGCCTGTTCACGGTCGACCTCAAGTCGACCGAGTGGGTGCAGTACGCCAAGGACCGCACGGCCGACGTGTACCCGGCGTACCAGCTCGGATGGTTCCCGGACTACTCCGACGCCGACAACTACCTCACGCCGTTCTTCCTGATCAACAACTTCCTGGGCAACCACTACGAGAACCAGGAGGTCAACGACCTCATCCTGCAGCAGGCGGTCGAGACCGACCCGGCCCAGCGCACGGCGGAGATCGAGAAGATCCAGGAGCTCGTCGCGGGCGACCTGTCGACGCTGCCCTTCCTGCAGGGCGCCCAGGTGGCCGTGGCCGGAACCGACGTCGATGGCGTGATCCTCGACGCGTCGTTCAAGCTGCGCTTCGCCCCTGTCACGAAGTAGCCGCGCCGATCCCCGGCCGTCGAGCGTGTCACGCTCGACGGCCGGGGACGTCTCCCCGAGGATTCATCCATGACGAGTGACGTCGCCCTGGCCCCGCCCGGCCCGCATCCGGCATCCGCGAGACGCGGCCGCGCGAGCGGCGGGTCGCTCGGCCGCTACATTCTGGTGCGGTTCCTGCTCATGATCCCGACGGTGCTGATCCTCGTCACGCTCGTCTTCTTCCTCATCCGCCTCACGGGCGACCCCATCACGGCGGCGCTGGGCGGCCGGCTGCCCGCCGACCAGCTGGCCCAGCGCATCCACGAGGCGGGCTACGACCGGCCCGTGATCATCCAGTACTTCGAGTACCTCGGACAGATCCTCACCCTCAACTTCGGCACGACGATCACCGACAACCAGCCCGTCACGCAGGTGCTGCTCACCTACGGCGGGGCGACGTTCGAGCTGGTGTTCTACTCGCTCATCGTCGCGTTCATCGTCGGCATCCCGCTCGGCATGGTCGCCGCGGCGCTGCGCGACCGCTGGCCCGACGCCCTGCTGCGCGTCGGCGCGATCCTCTTCTACGCGACCCCCGTGTTCTTCTCCGGCCTCGTCGGCAAGCTCGTCTTCGCCGTATGGCTCGGCTGGCTGCCCGTGTCGGGCCGCGCGAACGTGCGCACCGAGATCGCGCTGAACCGCGAGGGCGGCACGGGCATCTACCTCATCGACGCGATCGCATCGGGCAACGCGGCCTACGTCGGCGACGTGCTCGCGCACGCCGTGCTGCCCGCGGTCACGCTGGGCCTGCTCACGGCCGGCATCTTCCTGCGGCTCGTGCGCACCAACGTCATCGGCACCTACAACATGCCCTACATCGACGCGGCCCGCTCGCGGGGCGTCTCGGAGCCGCGGCTCGTGCGCACGCACGCGTTCAAGCCCGCGCTCATCCCGATCATCACCGTCATCGGCCTGCAGATCGCGCTCATGCTCGGCGGCGCCGTGCTCACCGAGACGACCTTCGAGTGGAAGGGGCTCGGGTTCCAGCTGGCCGCCTACCTCGCCGCCCGCGACTTCGTCGCCGTGCAGGGCATCGTCGCGATGATCGCGATCATCGTGGCCGTGACCAACTTCGTCGTCGACATCGTCGCCGCCTTCATCGACCCGAGGGTGAGGTACTGACATGGCCTCCACCGAGACCACGTCGCGGAAGCCGAGCCTGTGGGGCCGGCTGCCCGTGGTGCACCAGTTCCGGCAGAGCGTGGGACTGCAGCGCGGCATGCTCGTCGCGGGCCTCGTGCTCACCGGCGTCTTCCTGGTGAGCGCGATCTTCGCACCGCTGCTCGCCCCCTACGGCTACAACCAGCTGCGCGGGCCGGAGGGCAACTTCGGCGCGCAGCAGGCGCCGAGCGCCGCGCACCTGCTCGGCACGACCGTCGGCGGCTACGACGTGCTCTCGCGCGTCATCTGGGGCGCCCAGACAGCGCTCATGGTGATCGTCGTCGCCCTCGTGCTGTCGGTGTTCCTCGGCATCCTGCTCGGCCTCGTCTCGGGCTACCTCGGCGGCTGGGTCGACCGCGTGCTCGTCGTCGTCGCCGACGCGATCTACGCGTTCCCCACGCTGCTGCTGGCGATCGTCGCCGCGATCGCGATCAGCGGGGGGCAGTCGGGCCTGTGGCCGGGCGTCTTCGCGGCGGCCGTGTCGATCACCGTCGTGTTCGTGCCGCAGTACTTCCGCGTCGTGCGCGCCGAGGTCGTGCGGGTCAAGGCCGAGGCGTTCGTCGAGTCGGCGAAGGTGATCGGCGCCTCGACGCCGCGCATCATGTTCCGGCACGTGCTGCGCAACTCGACGCGCACGCTGCCGCTCATCGTCACGCTCAACGCTTCGGAGGCGATCGCGACCCTCGCCGCCCTCGGCTTCCTCGGCTTCGGCATCGAGCCGACGGCGGCCGCCGAGTGGGGCTTCGACCTCAACAAGTCGATCAGCGACGTCGCGGCCGGCATCTGGTGGACGGCGATCCCGCCCGGCCTCGCGATCGTGCTGGCGGTGCTCGGCATCACGCTCATCGGCGAGAGCCTCAACGACCTGGCCGATCCGCGTCTGCGCGCGCGGCGCCGGGCGAAGGCGCAGACGCCCGCCGACGCGGCTGTGGCCGAGGCGGCGGCCATCCCGGGAGAGGTGCAGTGATGAGCGAGACCGACGCCCGCGCGGTCGACATCCGCGACCTGAACGTCACCTTCGCGACCGACGGCGGCGACGTGCGCGCGGTGCGCGGCGTGAACCTCGACGTGCGGCGCGGCGAGGTGCTGGCCGTGGTCGGCGAGTCGGGCAGCGGCAAGACCGTGACCGCGCGCTCGATCCTGGGCCTGCTGCCCGAGACGGCGCTCGTGCGCGGCGCGGTCGTGCTCGAGGGCACCGATGTCGTGACGTTGGATGCCGCGGGTCTGCGCCGCATCCGCGGCACGAAGGCCGCGATGATCTTCCAGGAGCCGTCGACGGCGCTCAACCCCGTCTACACGGTGGGCTGGCAGCTCGCCGAGGGCCTGCGCGCGCACGGCGGCGTGTCGAGGAAGGATGCCCGGGCGCGCGCGATCGAGATGCTCGGACGCGTCGGCATCCCCGAGCCCGAGCGCCGCGTCGACGACTTCCCGCATCAGTTCTCGGGCGGACAGAAGCAGCGCATCGTCATCGCGATGGCGCTCGCGCTGCGGCCGGCGGTCATCATCGCCGACGAGCCGACGACTGCGCTCGACGTGACCGTGCAGGCCGAGATCCTCGACCTGCTGCGGCGCCTGCGCGACGAGACGGGCACGGCGATCGTGCTCATCACGCACAACATGGGCGTCGTCGCCGACCTCGCCGACCGCGTCGCGGTGATGTACGAGGGCGAGATCGTCGAGACCGCGCCCGTGCGCGAGCTGTTCGCGCACCCGAGGAACGACTACACGCGGCGGCTGCTCGCCGCGGTGCCGCGCGTGCAGCTCGTCGAGCGCGAGGCTCCGGCGGCCGGTGCGGAGCCCGTGGTCGTCGCCGACGGGCTCGTGATCGAGTACGCGGGGCGGCTGGGCCGTTCCGGCTTCCGCGCGGTGGACGGCGTCGACTTCACGATCGCGCCCGGCGAGGTGCTGGGCCTCGTGGGCGAGAGCGGGTCGGGCAAGACGACGATCGGCCGCGCGATCGCGGGTCTCACGCCCGTCGCCGGCGGCTCGCTGCGCGTGCTCGGCACCGAGATGCGCGGCGTGCGCGAGCGCGACTTCCGGCCGCTGCGCCGCGACATCGGCTTCGTCTTCCAGGACCCCGCCACGAGCTTCAATCCGTTGCTGACGATCGCGCAGTGCGTCGCGGAGCCCCTCATCGTGCACGGCGTGGCGAAGGATGCCGCCGACGCCCGTCCGCGCGTCGACGAGCTGCTCGAGGCGGTGCAGCTGCCCCGCGCGTTCGGCGACCGTTTTCCGCACGAGCTCTCGGGCGGGCAGCGTCAGCGCGCCTCGCTGGCCCGCGGCATCGCGCTGGAGCCGAAGCTGCTCATCGCCGACGAGCCGACGAGCGCGCTCGACGTGTCGGTGCAGGCGCGCGTGCTGGAGCTGTTCGGTGAGCTGCAGGAGCGGTTCGGCTTCGCGACGCTGTTCATCACGCACGATCTCGCGGTGGTCGACATGCTCGCGCACCGCATCGTGGTGCTGCACCGCGGCAGTGTCGCCGAGCAGGGGCCCACGGCCCGCGTGCTCGGCGCCCCCGCCGACGACTACACCCGCCGGCTCATCGCGTCGCTGCCCGTGCCCGACCCCGTCGAGCAGGCCGCCCGCCGCGCCCAGTGGCGCGCAAGCCTCTAAGCCTAGCGCGCCGCACCCCGCCCCGCCGGTTGGGTAGCCGCCGCGGTCGCGCACCCCTCCCCGCTGGTTGAGTAGCCCGCGGAGCGGGCGTATCGAAACCCGTGTAGCGGCCCATGGGAAGGATCTCGATACACTCGCGGCTCCGCCGCGAGCACTCGATCAGCGGGGTGGTGAGGGAGCCCGCCCCTGCCGCGAGCACTCGGTCGGCGGGGTGGTGAGGGAGCCCGCCTCCCCGCTGGTTGGGTAGCCGCCGCGGTTGCGCACCCCGCCCCGCTGGTTGAGTAGCCCGCGCAGCGGGCGTATCGAAACCCGTGTAGCGGCCCGTGGGAGGGATCTCGATACACTCGCGGCTCCGCCGCGAGCACTCGATCAGCGGGTGTCAGCGGGTGTGGGAGCCCGCCCCCGCCGTGAGCACTCGGTCGGCGGGGTTGAACCGCGGCGAAGTGCGGGTGCTGGCGACACGCACCCGCACATTGCCGCGGTTGAAGCGCATCCGCGCCCGTCAGCGGCGGAAGATCACGTCGAGGATGCCGATGCTGTTGCCGAAGAAGGCCAGCAGGATGCCGATCACGGCGATGACGATCGCGGGCCAGGGGATGCCGCGCTGCAGGCGCCGCCCCTGCCGGGCGACGCCGGGCGGCGGTCGCAGGGGTGCGACGGGCGCGGCGAACGGGAGCGTGTCGTGCGGTGCCGCCCCCGCTGCGTGCGGCGCCGCCCCCGCGACCGCCGGTCTCGACGGCGCGGCGGGCGGCAGGGATGCCCGGTGCGCGAGCCGCTCGTCGCGCCAGCGCTCCCACTGCGCGAACTTGTCCAGAAAGGCGCCCACCACCGAGAACAGCCACGCCCACGTCACCGGGTCGAGGGTGGAGAAGTCACGCTTGGCGTAGAGGAACATCCAGTCGTCGACGACCTCGACGTCGAGCGCCGCGGCGTTGTCGATGAAGCGCGCCATGATGTCGGGCGTGAACAGGTACAGCGCGTCGCGCTCGTACTCGCGCGGACAGTACAGCGTGAAGTACCGGTCGAAGTCGCCCTCCAGGCTCAGCACCTGGTCCTTGTGGAACACGGCCGGCAGATTGGAGCCGAAGAACGAGTTGTTGCTCCTCGCGTCGAGCACGATGTGCGGCAGCGGCGACGACAGCTTCACCGCGACGTATCCCCAGTGGTACGTCGTCGAGTTCTTGCCCGAGCTCACGGTGTAGCGGTGGTTGCCGAACTCGACGAACCGCGGCTGATGCCCGCGCACGACGTCGAGCGCCTTGCGGTCGCTGCCGAGTCCGAAGATCATGCCGGGCAGGGGCGGGTTGGCGGACACCGCGTGCCATTCCATGCTGTTCGCCCGCGCGAAGGCGTCGAGCCGATACCGGCGCTCGGCCGTGCGGTTGCCGAAGACCGTGAACCACGCCACCGCGAGCACGCCGAGTGCGACGAGGCCCGGCACGACGACCATGATCCACATCGGCCAGGGCACGGCGTGGCCCTGCGCCGCCGACGTGACGACGCCCGCGAGCATCATGAGGGCCGTGCCGCCGAACACCATGCCGACGATCACGAGCAGCACGATGGACAGCACCGCCGAGATCGACGAGCTCTGCGGCAGCCGGCCCTCGCGACGCAGCCGCTCGCGATGCGCCTTGACGGTCGCGCGGTCGACCGGGTCGGTGAGCGCGCGGGCGTCGAAGGGGAAGGATGCCGCGGTCTGCCGCGCGCTCACGCGGTCACCCCGGCATCCATTCTCACGGTCGGCTGCATCCGTCCACGGTACCGGGTGGGGGTTGTCCACAGGCAGGCGAATCAGAGGGCAGGCATAGCTTGCGCCGATAGGGTGAGACGGTCCCCGGCCGCCGCGCGAAAGTAGCACTGCCCGATGGAGTTGTCCGTCATCGTTCCGACCTTCAACGAGGGACCGAACATCGCCGAACTGCTCGAGCGCATCGGGGCGCAGCTCGCCGGCACCGCGTTCGAGGTGATCTTCGTCGACGACTCCACCGACGACACCCCCGGCATCATCGCGCGGGAGGCGGCCGCCACCGGCTTTCCGGTGCGTCTGATCCACCGCGACGAGCCGGTCGCGGGTCTCGGCGGCGCCGTCGTCGAGGGCTTCCGCGCCGCCCGCGCCCGCTGGTGTCTCGTGATGGACGGCGATCTGCAGCATCCCCCCGAGGACATCCCCCGGCTGCGGGAGCGCGCCGCAGCGGGCGACGTGGACGTCGTCGTCGCGTCGCGCTACGTCTCGGGCGGCACCGCGAACGGGCTCGCCGACGTCACCCGCACGACCGTGTCCCGGCTGTCGACGATGCTCACGAAGGCGATGTTCCCGCGCAAGCTCGCGGCCTGCACCGACCCCATGACGGGGTTCTTCCTGCTCGACACCGACGCCGTCGACATCGAGTCGTTGCGGCCGCGCGGCTTCAAGATCCTGCTGGAGATCCTCGCGCGCCGGCAGCTGCGGGTCGCCGAGGTGCCGTTCGACTTCGCCGCGCGGCACGCGGGCCTGTCGAAGGCGTCGCTCACGCAGGGCGTGCGCTTCCTCACGCAGCTCACGATGCTGCGGTTCGGCCGCATGTCGGCGTTCGCGCTCGTCGGCGGCGCCGGCGCGATCGCGAACCTGGTGATCATGTGGGGGCTGATCCGGCTCGGCTTCGACTACATCCCCGCGGCGCTCATCGCGAGCGAGATCACGATCGTGGGCAACTTCCTGCTGCTCGAGTACCTCGTGTTCGCCGACATGCGCGACGACTCGGGGCGCATGCGCGACCGGTTCGTGAAGTCGTTCGCGTTCAACAACATCGAGGCGATCGTGCGCATCCCCGTGCTGTGGGTGCTCGTCGAGGGCGCGCACTTCCCGAGCGTGTTCGCCGCGGCGCTCACCCTGCTCGTCGCGTTCATCGCGCGGTTCCTCTTCCATGCGCTCGTCGTCTACGGTCCCAGGAAGCGCCGTGCCGCGACGACGGCCGCGCCGGAGCCGGTGCGCGCCGCGGGCCGTAGCCTGGATACATGAGCCAGCAGAACCTGACGATGTTCGGCGCCGAATGGTGCCGCGACTGCCGCCGCACGAAGGCACAGCTCGACGGACTGGGCGTCGAGTACACCTACGTCGACCTCGAGGCCGATCCGTCGGCCGCCGACGTCGCACGCGAGATCTCGGGGCGCACCAACATCCCCGTCGTCGTGTACCCCGATGCGACGCACCACGTGGAGCCCACGAACGAGGACGTCGAGGCCAAGCTGCGCGAGCTGAACCTCATCTGAGACGCGCCCGCGCGCGGGCGCGTCCGAACTCCTCCGATTCGGGCCGGCGAACGGCCGGAAGCCGCCGAGAACGAGTCGGCGCGCACGGATCGGAGGAGTTACGGCACCGGGCGTTCCGTGACACCGGGTGTCACTCGTATGCTGAACGCGTCCCACCCGAAGGAGAGTGCCGTGACGTCGACCGCGAAGCCCGCCTCGAAGACCAGCCCCGCGCCGCCCGAGTCCGCGCCGCCCGAGCCTGCGCCGCCCGGGCCCGAGCTGCCGGTCGCCGTGCGCGAGGCGCTGGATGCCGACATCGCCGCCCTCCGTGCGGGCTCGCGCGCGTGGAGCCTCCTGACCCTCGGCCAGCGCGCCACGCTGCTGCGGCGCGTGCGCGCCGCGACGGTCGGCGTCATCGAGGAGTGGGCCGACGTCGCCGCGACGTCGAAGGGCCTCGACCCGACGCACCCCCTGCGCGGCGAGGAGTGGCTCTCGGGCCCCTACGCCGTGCTCGTCACGCTGGACGCCTACGCCGACACGCTCGACAGGCTCACGAGGGGCCAGAGCCCTCTGGCATCCGTCCGCTTCGGAGACGCCCCCGGCGACCGCACGGTCGTGCACACCTCGCCCCTCGACGCCGTGGACGGCCTGCTGCTCTCGGGCTTCACGACCGAGGTGTGGCTGCGCCCCGGCGTCAGCGCGGCCGACGCGCGGGATCGCGCGGGGCTCGCGCAGCGCACGCCCGGCGAGGCGGGCGGCATCGGGCTCGTGCTCGGGGCGGGCAACATCACGTCGATCCCGGTGCTCGACGTGCTCTACGAGCTGCTCGCCGGAGCCCGCACCGTGCTGCTCAAGGTCAACCCGACGCAGGACGCGCTCGTGCCCGTGTTCGAGCGCGCGCTCGCGCCGCTGCTCACGATGGGCGTCCTGCGCATCGTGCGCGGCGGCGGCGACGTCGGTGCATACCTCACCCGGCATCAGGCGATCGACCACGTGCACATCACGGGCTCCGAGGCGACCTTCGAGACGATCGTGTGGGGCGCCGGCGACGAGGCGACGCGCCGGCGGCAGGAGAACCGTCCGCAGCTGCAGGCCCCGATCACGGCCGAGCTCGGCGGGGTGTCGCCGATCATCGTCGTGCCCGGCCGCTGGAGCCGCGCCGACCTGCGCTACCAGGCCGAGCACGTCGTCACGATGCGCCTGCACAACAGCGGGCACAACTGCATCGCGGGCCAGATCGTGATCCTCAGCGCCGACTGGCCCCAGCGGGACGACTTCCTGCACGAGCTGCGCGCCGCCTACGACCGCGCGCCGGGCAGACCGGTGTGGTATCCGCACAGCGACGACAGGCTCGCCGCCGCGCGCGACGCGTATCCGGATGCCGCGTGGTGCGGCGACGGCACACGCGCTCTCGTGCGCACGTCGGCCGGCGACGCGGCCGCGCTGGAGACGACGGAGTACTTCGCCCCCGTGCTCGGGGTCGTCGAGCTGCGCGGGACGGGGCAGGAGTTCCTCGACGCCGCCGTCGCATACGCGAACGACGAGCTGACCGGCACGCTCGGCGCCAACGTCCTGATCGACCCGAAGACGCATTCCGTTCTCGGCATGGGGTTCGAGCGTGCGCTCGCCGACCTGCGCTACGGCACGATCGCCGTCAACGCGTGGACCGCCTTCGGCTTCCTCACGCCCACCGCGACGTGGGGCGCGTTCCCGGGCGGCACGCTGGAGCATGCCCCGAGCGGCATCGGCGTCGTGCACAACGCGCTGCTGCTCGACGACGTGGAGCGCACCGTCGTGCGCGGCCCGTTCCGCCCGTTCCCCCGCGCGCTGGCCTCGATCCTCCGCACCGGCAGGGAGTTCACGGTGCTGCCGAAGCCGCCGTGGTTCGTGACCTCGCGCACGGCGGCCGTCGTGTGCGAGGGCTTCACGAGGTTCCGCGCGGACCGCGACTGGCCTCGCCTGGCGGTCACGCTCGTGAAGGCGTTCGGCGCATGAGCCGCGCGCGGCGGGCGGCGCGGCGCGGGAAGACCCCGCGGACCCACGAGCTCGATGCCGACTACATCGTCGTGGGCGCGGGCTCGGCGGGCGCCGTGCTTGCGGCGCGGCTGAGCGAGGACCCGCGCGTGAGCGTCGTGCTGCTCGAGGCGGGCCCGCCCGACCGGGCCCTCCAGCTGCATGTTCCGGCGGCGTTCTCCCAGCTGTTCCGCGGCCCCTACGACTGGGGCTACGACACCGTGCCGCAGCCCGCCCTCGAGGGGCGCACGGTGTACTGGCCGCGCGGGCGCACGCTCGGGGGCTCGTCGTCGCTCAACGCCATGATGTGGGTGCGCGGCTTCGCGGCCGACTACGACGAGTGGGCGACGGCGGCCGGCCCGGCCTGGTCGTGGGAGTCGCTCGTCCCGTACTTCGCCAAGGTCGAGCGGGTGCAGGGCGCCGCCCACTGGACGCACGGCACGGCGGGCGCCCAGCCCGTCGAGCGCCAGCGCGATCCCCGTCCGCACACCGCCGCGTTCCTCGAGGCGGCGCGCCAGGCGGGCCACGAGGTGACGCCCCCGAACCTCCCGGAGGGTCAGGGCTTCTCGCAGACGATGGTCATCCAGCACCGCGGTGCGCGGGCGTCGACGGCCGACTCATACCTGCGTCCCGCACGCGGCCGCCGCAACCTCCGCGTCGTGACCGGAGCGTTCGTGCGTCGCATCACGTTCGACGCCGGCGACGGGATGCGCGACGATCCGCCCCGCGCGACCGGCGTCTACGTGGAGATCGACGGCATCACGCGCCACGCGCGGGCGCGGCGCGAGATCGTCCTGTGCGGCGGCGCGATCAACACCCCCCAGCTGCTCATGCTGAGCGGCGTCGGACCGGCGGTGCACCTGCGGGAGCACGGCATCCCCGTCGTCGTCGACAGCCCCGGGGTCGGCGAGAACCTGCAGGACCACCTCGTCGCGGGCCTCGCCCCGGCCGCGAAGGGCGGCACGCTCTTCGGCGCGCAGTCGCCCGCCCAGCTCGCGCAGTACCTCTCGCGCCGCCGCGGCATGCTCACGTCGAACGTCGCCGAGGCGTACGGGTTCGTGCGCACGGATGCCGCGGACGACGGCGGCACGCCCGAGGGGCTGCCCGACGTCGAGATCATCTTCGCGCCCGTGCCCTACGTGGGGGAGGGGCTCGTGCCGGCGCCGGGCGAGGGCATCACCGTGGGTGCGATCCTGCTGCGCCCGCGCAGCCGGGGCACGGTGCGGCTGGAGTCGGCCGACCCGCGGCAGGCCGCGCTGATCGACCCCGGCTACCTCAGCGACCCCGACGGGATCGACGCGCGCACGCTGCGCGCCGGGCTGCACGAGTGCGAGCGGCTGCTCGCGACCCCGGCGCTGCGCGCCCTCACCACGGGCGGATGGATCCAGCCCGAGGGCGGCGCGTCGATGACCGCCGACGAGCGCGTGGAGAGGTCGATGCGACGGTACTCGCACACCCTGTACCACCCGGTCGGCACGGCCCGCATGGGCGACGATGCGGCATCCGTCGTCGATCCCGAGCTGCGCGTGCGCGGCGTGCGCGGGCTGCGGGTCGCCGACGCTTCCGTCATGCCGACCGTCGTCCGCGGCCACACGCACGCCCCGGCGATGGTGATCGGCGAGGTCGCGGCGGCGCTGCTGCGCGACCGGTGAGCGCGGTCCGGGCGCGCCGCCGGGCGCGCCTCCGAGAACCCCTCCGAGAACCCTTCCGGGGCCGCGGAGGCGGCCGATAGGGTTCGAGTGGGCACGGCCGCACGGAGCCGACGCGGCGCCCGGATGGGAGCGCCATGACCGACGCCGCGTGGTTCACTCAGGACGCCGACGCCGTCGTCGCCGCACTCGGCGGCGACCCGCAGAACGGCCTCACGTCGGCCGAGGCGGCGGCACGGCTGGCATCCCACGGTCCCAACGCGATCGCCGCCGAGCCCGCGCCGTCGGTCTGGCAGCTGGCGCTGAAGCAGCTCGCCGACCCCATGAACATCATGCTCGTGGCCGTCGCGGTGATCAGCTTCTTCATCGATCAGACCCCGGTCGGCGTGCTCGTCGGCACCCTCGTGATCCTCAACGTCGTGCTCGGCACGCGGCAGGAGCTCAAGGCCCAGGCATCCGTCGACGCCCTCGCGAAGCTGCAGATCCCCCGGGCGCGCGTCGTGCGCGACGGCACCCAGCTCGCGGTGCCCGCGGTCGATCTCGTGCCCGGCGACATCGTCTCGCTCGAGGCGGGCGATCTCGTGCCCGCCGACGGGCGCCTGCTGCGCTCGGCGACGCTGGAGACCCAGGAGGCCGCGCTCACCGGGGAGAGCGCCCCCATCGCGAAGGATCCCGCGCCGCTCGCCGACCCGGACACGGCGCTCGGCGACCAGACCGCCATGGTGTTCCAGAACACGCAGGTCACCCGCGGCACTGCGACGATGATCGTCACCGAGACGGGCATGGCGACGCAGATGGGCCGCATCGCGTCGATGCTGTCGGCCGTCGTGCCCGGGAAGTCGCCGCTGCAGCGCGAGCTGGGCGCCCTCACCCGCGTGCTCGGCATCGTCGCATGGAGCGCCGTCGGCATCATCGTCGTGCTCGGGCTGCTGCGCGGGCAGGAGCTGGCATCCGTCATCCTGGTGGCCGTGTCGATGGCGATCTCGGCGATCCCCACCGGCATGCCCACCTTCGTGCAGGGCATGCTCTCGCACGGGTCGAAGCAGCTCGCCGACCACCGGGCGATCGTCAAGAACCTCGCCGACGTCGAGACGCTCGGCGCGACGAGCGCGATCAACTCCGACAAGACGGGGACGCTCACCCTCAACGAGATGACGGTGCAGAGCCTGTACTTCCGCGACGAGTGGTTCACCGTGAGCGGCGGCGGATACGCCAAGACGGGCGAGCTGCGCGGCGTCGCCGGCGCCCCGGCCCCCGACTTCACCGCCCTCGCCTACGGGCTGTGCCTGTGCAGCGACGCGACCGTGTCGGATGCCGGCGCCGTCGTCGGCGACCCGACCGAGGCGGCGCTCGTCGTGCTCGCCGCCAAGATCGGCGCCGACGCCGAGCTGACGCGGCGCACCTACCCGCGCGTCGCGGAGGTGCCGTTCGACTCCGCGTACAAGTTCATGGCGACGTTCCACCGCGTGCCCTGGGGCGGGGAGCGCGGGCGGGAGCGCCTGCTCGCGGCGGTCAAGGGCGGCCCCGACGTCGTGCTCGCCCGCTGCGACCGCGCCCTCACGGCCGGCGGCGAGGTCGTGCCGATCGCGCAGGCGCGCGAGCGGATCGAGGAGGCGAACCGCTCGCTGTCGGAGCAGGGCCTGCGCGTGCTCGCGTTCGCGTACCGCGACGTCGACGAGCTCGGGACGCGGGTCGCGGCCGACCCCATGTCGACCGTCGAGGACCTCGTGTTCACGGGACTCGTCGGCATCATCGACCCGCTGCGGCCGTCGTCGGTCGAGGCCGTGCGCATCGCGCACGAGGCGGGCATCGAGGTGCGGATGATCACGGGCGACCACGCGGTGACCGCGTCGGCGATCGGCGCGCAGCTCGGCCTCGGGCCGGGCGCGGCGAGCGGCGCGCAGATCCAGGCGATGAGCGACGACGAGCTGCGGGCCGCGCTCCCCGGCATCCACGTCTTCGGTCGCGTGACGCCCGAGGACAAGCTGCGTCTCGCGCGCCTCATGCAGGAGCAGGGCGACATCGTCGCGATGACCGGGGACGCCGTCAACGACGCCGCCGCGCTCAAGCAGGCCGACATCGGCGTCGCGATGGGCTCGGGCAGCGAGGTGACCAAGCAGGCGGGGAACATGATCCTCACCGACGACAACTTCGGCACGCTCGTCACCGCGATCCGGCTCGGCCGCGCGATCTACGAGAAGATCGTCGCCTACGTGCGGTTCCAGATGTCGCTGCTGTTCTCGCTCGTGCTGCTGTTCCTCGCGGCGAGCGTGTTCTCGATCAACGACGGCGTGCCGCTCACGCCGCTCATGGTGCTGTTCCTCAACTTCTTCACGACCGCGTTCCCGCTGCTCGTCATCATGCTCGACCCCGTGCCCGACGACATCATGTCGAGGCCGCCGCGCGACCCGAAGGTGACGATCGCGCGGCCCGCCGCCGTCGTGCAGTGGCTCGTCTACGGCACGGCGATGTTCCTCACGACGCTCGTGCCGCTGCTCGTGCGGGGCGGCGACCTGCACGGCGCCGAGCCGAGCGTGCCCGTCACGATGGCGTTCGTCGTCGCGTCGTTCGGCGCGATCCTCGGCGGCCTCACGATCCGCCGCGACCCCGGCTCGGGCCTCGTGGCGCCCATCGCCGGAGCCGCGAGGCTGCTCGCGATCCCCGCCGTGGTGACCGTGCTCGCCGTGGAGCTCGACGTCGCGCAGCGGCTGCTCGGCACGGTGTCGCTCACGGGCGGCGAATGGCTGCTGTCGCTCGGCCTCGCCCTGGTGGTCCCGATCGTCGTCGAGACCGAGAAGGCGATCCGCCGCGCCGCCGCCCGCGAGCGCTGAGCGCGCCGGCTACCGGAAGCGGTCGGTCGCGTCGCGCAGCGCGCGGGCGATGCCGGGCTCGCTCGCGGCATGACCGGCATCCGGCACGACGACGAAGTCGGCCTCGGGCCACGCGCGGTGCAGGTCCCACGCGGTCATCGTGGGCGTGCACACGTCGTAGCGACCCTGCACGATGACGGCCGGGATGTCGCGGATCGCGCCGACGTCCTCGATCAGCTGCCCCTCGCGGAACCAGCCGCCGTGCAGGAAGTAGTGGTTCTCGATGCGCGCGAACGCGACCGCCGTCTCGGGAGAGGTCATCGCCTCGACCGTCGACTCGTCGCGCCGCAGAGTGATCGTCGCCGCCTCCCACGTGGTCCACGCGAGACCCGCCGGCACGTGCACCTCGGGGTCGGGGTCGGAGAGCCGCCGGTGATAGGCCTCGATGAGCCGCCCCCGCTCGGCGGGCGGGATCGGCTCGAGGTACGCCTCCCACAGGTCGGGGAAGAGCGCCTGCGCGCCGCCCTCGTAGAACCACTCCAGCTCGTGGCGGCGCAGCGTGAAGATGCCGCGCAGCACGATCTCGCTCACGGCATCCGGGTGCGTCTGCGCGTAGGCGAGGGCGAGCGCCGATCCCCACGACCCGCCGAACACCATCCACCGGTCGATGCCGAGGTTGCGGCGCAGCAGCTCGATGTCGGCGACGAGGTGCCACGTCGTGTTGTGGCGCAGGTCGGCGTCGGGCGCGCTCGCGTGCGGGGTCGATCGGCCGCAGCCGCGCTGGTCGAAGAGGATGATGCGGTACACCTCGGGGTCGAAGAAGCGCCGGTGCCACGGCGACGTGCCGCCGCCCGGCCCGCCGTGCAGGAACACGACCGGCTTGCCCTCGGGGTTGCCCGACTGCTCCCAGTACAGCCGGTTGCCCTCGCCGACGATCAGCTCGCCCTTCTCGTAGGGCTTGATCTTCGGGTACAGGATGTCGTCGAGGTGCTTCATGCTCACAGGTCCCTCCCCGCGACGGCGAACGTGTCGCACTGCTGCAGGTCGTACGAATAGCCGGTCGCGAACCAGCGCTGACGCTGCTCGCTCGACCCGTGGGTCCAGCTCTCGGGGTTCACGCGCCCCGACTGCGCCTGGATGTGGTCGTCGCCGACCGTCGCGGCGGCGTTCAGGGCGTCGCGCAGCTGCGCCTCGGTGGGCGGCTGCAGGAACGTCACGCCGTTGCGGTCCTTCTCGTTCGCGGCACTCGCGACCCACGCGCCCGCATAGCAGTCGGCCTGCAGCTCCATGCGCACGCCGTTGCTCTCGGGGCCCGTGCCGTTGTTCGGGTGCGCGTCCATGACGCCCGTGATGTGCTGGATGTGGTGGCCCCACTCGTGCGCGAGCACGTACATCTGGGCGAGCGACCCGGCCTCGGCGCCGAACTGCTGCTGCAGCAGGCCGAAGAACGTGGGGTCGATGTAGACGGTCTCGTCGGCGGGGCAGTAGAAGGGACCCGTGGCGTTGGACGCCGTGCCGCACGGCGACGACGTCGCGCCGTCGACGATCACGAATCCGGGCGCGCGATAGCCCTCCACGCGGTCGTCCCAATAGGCGTCGAGCACCAGCTGCGTGGCCGCGAGGCGGCAGGCGTCGTCGGTGTTGGCATCCTGGCCCGTCTCGCAGTTCTGCACGGTCTCGCCCTGCGCGCCCGGCGCCGGGGCGCTGTCGCCCCCGCCGCCGAGGAGGCCGGAGAAGTCCTGGCCCGTGAACAGATTGAGCAGCAGCACGGCGATGGCGCCGAGGCCGACGACACCGCCGCCGGCGATGGCGGCGTTGCGTCCGCGGCGCTTGGCGGAGCTGCCGCGCACATCGGCGTTGGGGTTGAACGTCATGCGAGAACCGTATCTCCCGCGTCGCCCGTTCGCCGTCGTGACGTGCCGATTGTTATTCCCCGGCCCACGCCCTGGGCCGTGTCGGGGAATCCGCCTAGGCTCGATCCATGGATGCCACCACCGTCACCGTCACCGGAGCGGGCGGCCAGATCGGCTACGCCCTGCTGTTCCGCATCGCCGAGGGAGCCATGCTCGGCGCCGACCGTCCCGTGCGCCTGCGCCTGCTGGAGATCCCGCAGGGCGTGAAGAGCGCCGAGGGCGCCGCGCTCGAGCTGCAGGACTGCGCCTTTCCGCTGCTCGCCGACGTGGAGGTGACCGACGACCCCGCCGTCGCCTTCGCCGGCGCGAACATCGCGCTGCTCGTCGGCGCGCGTCCGCGCTCGGCCGGCATGGAGCGCGGCGACCTGCTCGCGGCGAACGCCGGCATCTTCGGGCCGCAGGGCCGTGCGATCGGCGAGGTCGCGGCCGACGACGTGCGCGTGCTCGTCGTGGGCAACCCCGCCAACACCAACGCGCTGATCGCCGCGAGCGCCTCGGGCCTGCCGCCCGAGCGGTTCACCGCGCTCACGCGGCTCGACCACGACCGCGCGATCGGGCAGCTCGCGGCGGTCCTCGAGACGCCCGTCACGGCGATCTCGGGCGTCGCGGTGTGGGGCAACCACTCCGCCACGCAGTTCCCCGACGTGTCGCACGCGACCGTGCACGGCCAGGCCGTGTTCGACGCGCTCGCCGATCGCCTCGGCGGCATCGAGGCCGCGTCGGCGTGGCTCGACGACGAGTTCGTGCCCCGCGTCGCGAAGCGCGGCGCGGAGATCATCGAGGTGCGCGGCTCGTCGTCCGCGGCATCCGCGGCCAACGCCGCCGTGTCGCACATCCGCGACAGCGTGCTCGGCACGGGCGAGGGCTGGACCTCGGCGGCCGTCGTCTCGCACGGCGAGTACGGCGTGCCCGAAGGGCTCGTCTCGTCGTTCCCCGTCACGAGCGACGGCTCGGGATACCGCATCGTCGAGGGCCTCGACATCGACGACCGGGCCCGCGCCCGCATCGACGCGTCGGTCGCCGAGCTCATCGCCGAACGCGACGCCGTGCGCGAGCTCGGGGTGCTGTAGGCCCTCGCCGACCGGCCCACCTGATATAACCGGACAGTGGAAGAGCTCGCGCCGATCGTGATCGGGGTGGTCGTCATCGCGACGACCACGATGCTCTCGCGCTGGCTGGGCATCGCGGGGCCCCTGCTGCTCGTGGCGTTCGGGCTCGTGGCATCCCTCTTCCTGCCCCCGTTCGAGATCGACCCCGAGCTGATCCTCGTCGGCGTGCTGCCCCCGCTGCTGTACGCCGCCGCGGTGCGGCTGCCCGCGATCGAGTTCCGGCGCGACTTCGTGCCGATCTCGGGTCTCGCGGTCGTGCTCGTCGTGGGCACGGCGCTGCTGCTCGGCTGGTTCTTCACGCTCGTCATCCCGGGGCTCGGCTTCGCGATGGCGGTCGCGCTCGGCGCCATCCTGTCGCCGACGGATGCCGTGGCGACCTCGATCATCAAGAGGCTCGGCATCGCGCCGCGCGTCGTCACGATGCTGGAGGGCGAGAGCCTGCTCAACGACGCGACCTCGCTCGTGCTGCTGCGCAGCGCGGTCGCCGCCGCTGCGGCGGGCTTCTCGTTCTGGGGCACGGTCGGGTCGTTCGCGTGGGGCGTGGTCGCGGCCGTCATCGTCGGCGCGATCGTCGGCTACCTCGCGCTGCGGCTGCGCGCGCTCATCCGGGCCGCCGCGGGCAGCACGGCGCTCGGCTTCGTCGTGCCGTTCGCGGCCTACCTGCCGACCGAGCACCTGGGCGGATCGGGGCTCGTCGCCGCCGTCGTCGCGGGCATCGTGATGGGCCAGGGCGCGCCGCGCCGGCTCACCCCCGAGCAGCGCGTGTCGGACGAGCTGAACTGGCGCACGATCGAGACGGTGCTCGAGGGCGCGGTGTTCCTCATCATGGGGCTCGAGCTGCGCGCGCTCGTGTCCGACAACCTGGAGGCGCACGGCGGCGTCGGCACGGCACTCGGGCTCGCCGCCGTGGCGCTCGCGATCGTGCTCCTCGTGCGTGCGGTGTACGTGTCGTTCATCGTCGCGATGCAGAGCCGCAATCAGCATCCCGACAAGCGCGAGCGGCTCAGCGCCTTCGAGGAGCGGCTCGGATCGTTCGAGCCCGAGCGCGCGCACGATCCCGAGCGCGCGGAGCGGGTGCGCGAGCGCATGTCGACGCGGCTCGCGCGCGCCTTCAACGACCTCGACTACTACCAGTCGTCGCCGCTCGGCTGGAAGCACGGCACGATCATCGTGTGGGCCGGCATGCGCGGCGTCGTGACGCTCGCCGCGGCGCAGACCCTGCCGCGTGACACGCCCGCGCGCGAGCTGCTCATCCTGGTCGCGTTCTTCGTCGCGGTGGGGAGCCTGCTGATCCAGGGGCTGACGGTGCCGTGGGTGATCCGGATGCTGCGGATCCCGGCATCCGTCGACGACGTCGCCCGCGCGGGCGAGGCGCAGCGACTGGACGCCGAGCTGCGTGCCGCGGCGGTGAGCGTGCTGCACACGCCGGGGCTCGTCGGCCCCGAGGGCGCGCCCTTCGCGCCTGAGACGCTGCACAAGGCGGGGCTGCGGCTCGCCGATCCGCCCGACGATGATGACGCGACGACCGCGGCGCGCGAGCTCGTCGACCTGCGGTTCGTCGTGCTCGACGCGATGCGCGCCCGGCTCATCGAGGTCTCCCACGGCGGCGCCTATTCGAGCGAGGCGCTGCGCCACGCCCTCGCCTCCCTCGACGCCGAGCAGCTCAGCCTGCAGCTCCGCCGCGACGGCGCCTAGCCCCGCGGGGCCTGGCGGGACCGCGGGTCGGCGGGGCCGCGGGGCGGCGCCGAAACGGTGGGTTTCTCGCCGAGATGGTGGGTTCTGCGCTGAGATGGTGCCTTCTGCGTCGAGATGGTGGGTTTCTCGCCGAGCAGGCCCCCACCGTCTCGACGAGAAACCCACCGTCTCGCGACGGAAGGGGCGGGTCCGGCGAGAGGGGCGCGGGTCGGCCGGACGGCGGGGAGCTCACCGTATCGGCGAGAAACCCACCATCTCGCGACGGGCTGCGGAGTGGGGGGCGGCGCGGGCGGGGTTGTGCTGGAAGAATGTGGGGCATGACGGACGATGCCGCCGACCGCAGCCCCGCAGACTACGCCGAATCGGTCGCCCTGCCGACCGAGACCGCGGCCGTGCCGATCATCGTGTCCCGCGAGCACTGGTGGGCAGCGCGACCCGCGGGGTCACGGCTCGTGGGCCTGGTGGTCGCGCGCGACGACATGCCCAGCATCATCGAGCAGCGCGACGCGCTCGCGCAGTTCGGCGTGCCGATCGAGGGATTCCGGCATCCCGCCCCCGAGACGGGCGAGAGCTGGGAGGAGCGCCTCACGCGCCTGTTCGGGCACCTCGGCTCGGGCGACGTGGTCGTCGTCGCCGACAAGCACGCCCTCGGTCGCGATGTTGAGGAGGAGACCCGTACGCTCGCCGAGCTGCGTCGCCGCGGCGTGATCGTGAAGGTGCTCAGCGCCGAGCACCGCTGAGCCCCACCCCTCCCGCGAGGGTGCCACTTCTTCCCGCGAGGGTGCTACTTGTCCTCGCGAGGGTGCCTGCGCAGGCACCCTCGCGGAGATAACGGGCACCCTCGCGTCAACAATGAGCACCCTCGCGGAGACAACCGGCACCCTCGCGGAGATAACTAGCACCCTCGCGCTGACAATGAGCACCCTCGCCGGGGGCGCTACGCCCCGGCTCCGGCACGGGGGACGAACGCGTCGGTGAGCCAGTCGAGCGCGGGGGAGTTGAGGTACTGCTCGCGGGCCGACATCTCGTCCCAGCGGGGCGTGTGCCCCGGCGGGAACCCCGGCGGCAGCTCGTGCGTGACGCCGTGCTCGTCGCGGAGCGTGTCGGGCCAGATGCCGCCCGACACGACGGCCCGCACGCACTCCAGCGCGGCGGCCGCGATCTTGGGCGGCGCGACGTCGCCGACGGCGTTGCGCACCACGCCGTCGTGCGCGCGCAGGTAGCAGCGGACGGGCAGCCTCTCGCCCGCGCACAGGCGGCGCAGCGCCTCGACGTAGAACGGCGCCCAGTCGAGATAGGCGGCGTCGAGCACGCCCGGCCAGGCGACGTGCCGCTCGTCGTGGGCGCTCACCCACGCGCCCTCCTGCAGCGCCGCGACGACGGCCGCGGGGTTCTCGGTGAGGTTGCCGCCGATCACGTCGGCGCCCGCCGCGACGAGGCCCTGCACCGCGGCGCGCTCGCGGTCGTGCTGATCGGGCGCCCGGTAGGAGCCGACCCAGCTGCTCACGATGCGGATGTCGGGGCGCACCCGTGCGGCGCCGAGCGCCCACGCGTTCGTGTAGACGAGGTCGTGCGGCGACCTGACGCCCTCGACCGCGCCGATCACCCCGCTGCGCGTGCAGCCGCCGGCGATCATGCCCGAGACGAACGCGTGCTGATCGCGCGCGGCGCGGAACGTCGTGAGGCGCGGACCCGATCCGGTGCCCTGCGAGTGCAGCACCGTCGTGCCGGGAAAGCGCCGCACGAGCTCGTCGACCATCGGCTGCACCGCCGTGTCGCACACGACGAGGGCGTCGACGCCGTCGGTCGCGAGCCGCTCGGCGGCGTCCCACCAGCGGCGGTCCTCGCCGAGCCCCGCGAAGCTGAGCGTCTCGACGGCATCGCCGAGCTCGCGCTCGACGGCCCGCCGCCCGAGGTCGTGCGCGCGCCCCCACCAGGCGTCGACGTCCTGCGAGTGCAGCCACGCGGCGACGAACGGCGACCCGGTCATGCCGGGAAGAACGATCGCTCGGGCAGCACCATGCCGTCGAGGCCGTGCGCGTTCGCGAGCCGTGCCGCGACGTCGAGGATGCCGTCGGCCGGGGCGTCCAGGTAGAACCGGCGCAGCACCTCGTCGGGGATGACGGCGCCGGCCTCGACCGCCCCGTGCCGGCGCAGCGCGTGCAGCACGGCATCCTGCAGCGCGAGGTCCACGCCGCCGGCCGCGGCGTACTCGGGGCGCATGTTGGTGATCTCGTACACGAGGCGCTCGGCGGAGTCCCGCCGCGACGGAGCGTCGAAGAAGTGGTGCAGGGTGAGGATCGCGCGCAGGCCCTCGTGCGCCCGCACGCTCGCGGCGAGCCCGCCGACGAGCGGCAGGGGGATGCCGGAGAGCAGGATGCCGTCGGCGAGGGCCCCGACCGCGTCGATCGTGCGCGGGCCCTTCGTCGCGACCCAGACCTCGGCCGACGGATGCCGTTCGCGGATGGTCTGCAGCGATGCGACGAGCTGCCGCACGCCGGCCCTCTGGTCGACGCCCATGCTCGCCAGCTGCACGGCGCCGCCGACGGCCATGACGACGAAGCCGCGCCCGCCGCTCAGGTCGTCGAGCGTGCGGAGGGCCTCGGCGGTGACCTCGGGCCTCCGCGTGAGCGGGTTGGTGATCATGCCGAGCCGCAGCGACGACGTGGTGATCGCCGCGGCGCCGAGGATCGTCCACGGGTCGCGCGTGCGCGCCCCCGAGTCGGGCAGCACGATGCGGCCGATGCCCGCGGCATCCGCGTGCTGCGCGCGCTCGAGCACGTGCCGCGTGTCGTAGGGCATGACGTTGATCGCGATCGACGGGGTCACGCGCTCATCCTCTCCGCGGGCGCCACCGCGGGCGCCGCCGCGGGCGCCACGATGGGCGCCTCGGCCGGCACGCCGGCCGTGCGCTCCCCGGGCCGCGGCCCGAGCTGCACGCCGACGGGCGTGTCGTAGTCGAGATAGCTGCGCAGCAGGGCGTCGGAGCGATCGCGCACGAGGCCGGCCACGACGCCGCGCACGACGCGCTCGGCGCCGCCGAGCAGGCCCGAGATCTGGTGCGACAGCACGCCGAGGCTCATCCGCGCGCCGTGGTTGAACAGGTGCACGCGGCGCAGGGCCGACGCGGGCGATCCGTCGACGGGCTGCAGCGCGAAGTCGTCGCCGAGGTAGGGATAGTCGAGCAGCTCGGGGTGGCGGGTCGGCTCCGCGGGGCGGTAGCGGTCGCGCCAGCGCGCGATGCGCGGCTCGAGCGTCGCGAGCTCGGGGCGCATCGCGAGGTCGACGGCGATGCCCGTGGCGGCGATGACGAAGTCGTAGCGCTCGGGTCCGCGCGTCGTCTGCACCTCGACGCCGCCGTCCCGCGCCTCGGCGCTCAGCCACGCCGACGACGTGCGGAACTCGAACCCCGGCCACGCGTACGCGCGCCAGACGGCGCCCTGCGTCGCGGGCTGGTCGATCGCGGTGAGGTGCTCGTTGAACCGCCACTTCTGGTCGTCGTCGAACGCCGCGTAGTGCTCGAGGATGCCGGGGAACTCCATCCACCGGTACGGGCTCACGTCGGGCATCGCGGGGCGGCGCATGTGCACGGTCACGCTGCGCGCCCCGGCCTCGAGCGCCGTCGCGGCGTTGTCGAACGCGCCCGTGCCGCCGCCGAGCACGCCGATGCGCGCGCCGCGCAGGCGGGCGAAGTCGATCGGCTCGTGCGTGTGCGCCCACAGCGCGCGGGGCAGCCCGTCGAACAGGCCGCCGGGCACGCGGATGCCGCCGGCGCCCTCGATGCCGGTGGCGAGCACGACGCGGTCGGCGCGCACGACCCGGGCGGCGCCGCGTTCGTCGAGCGTCACGTCGAGCCGCCCGTCGGGGGCCTCTGCGATGCGGCGCACGGTCGTGCCGAAGCGCACGGGCAGGTCGAGGGTGCGACGGTACCACTCCAGGAAGGCGTGCCACGCGGCGGTGGGGAACTGCTCGAGCCCGTCCCACGCGTCGTCGCCGTGCACGGCGCGGAACCACGCCTGCGGGCTCGCGGCGGGAACGCCCCACGCGGGCCAGGCGACGCGCTTGGGCGTGCGCAGCGTGCGCATGCGCGCGAACGTGGGCCAGGGCCCGGCCCCTCCCTCCTCGCCGGCGTCGACGACGAGCACGTCGGCGACGCCCTTGCTGCGCAGGCCCGCCGCGACGACGAGGCCCGCCTGGCCGGCGCCGACGATGACGACGGTGTGCGCACCGGCATCCGTCGCGCGGGCCCACGGCTCGACGCCCGTGTCGCCGAGCGCCTGCTCGGCGCGCACGCGGCGTTCGAGCGCGCCGAGACGGCTCGTCGCCGCGGAGGTATCAGGCGACATGAAGGTTGACGCGCACGCCGAGCTCGCGGTCGAGCCGGTAGGTGTCGTGGTCGACGATGTTGGTGTCCTCGAGCTCGAGGTTGACGAAGCTCATCGCGTCGCCCTCGAAGAACGGGCCCGAGTGCCAGGTGCCCTTCGCCATCGTGATCGCCACGCCCGCGGGAACCGTGAACGCGCGCACCGCGTCGAGGTCGGGGGCGCCGTCGGTCGCCGGCGCGACCGCGATGATCCACTCGCGGGCGTCGGCGCTCAGCAGCGTCTGCGTCGTGCGGCGGTGGCGCGTGATGCCCGTGAAGGTCGGGGGCTTGTCCTCGAGGCGCATGAGGTAGAAGCGCGGAGCGCCCTCGGCGAGGTCGAGCGAGGCCTCCTGCGGCGTGCACGGCGTGCCGTCCTCGAGGCTGTGCAGCACGACGCCGAACGGCGCGAAGGCCTCGTCGGTGAGGGGCTCGATGGTCTTGTCGACGATGCGGGTGTCGGTCATGGGGGTCTCCTTCTGCGGGGGATGCCGGTGGTCTGGATGGCCGATGCGGGGATGCCGGATGCGGGGATGCCGGGGCCCGGATGCCGGCACGCCCGGCATCCGGGGGCGGGCTCAGTCGTCGTGGGGGAGCGCCGACTCGTGCCAGCGACCGAGCAGCACGCGCTCGAGCAGCACGACCGCGGCGAACAGCAGCAGCGAGACGAGGCTCGCCATGATCGCGGCGACGAACAGCTGCGAGATGCGCATCTGCACGGCGCTCTGGGTGAGGATGAAGCCGAGGCCGCCCTCGCCGCCGCCGACGCCGGCGACGAACTCGCCCACGATCGCGCCGATCACGGAGGCGCCCGCGGCGATGCGCATCCCCGTGAGGATCGAGGGCAGCGCGCCGGGCAGGCGCAGCGTGAACAGCGTGACGCGCGGCGGCGCGCCGGCCATCGCGTAGAGCTGCACGAGGTTGCGGTCCACCGACTTGAGCCCCATGAGCGTGTTCGCGGCGATCGGGAAGACCGCGAGCATCGCGCCGATCAGCATGTTGGTCGTGAGCCCCGCGCCGATCCAGACGACGAACAGCGGCGCGATCGCGACGATCGGGATCGTCTGCACGATCACGAGGTAGGGGAACAGGGCGCGCTCGGTGAGGTTCCAGCGGGCCATCAGCAGGGCCGCGGCCACGCCGACGACGAGCGCGAGCAGGAAGGCGAGGTACGCCGCGGTCATCGTCACGCGCGTCGGCTCCCAGATCGCGACGCGCTGCTCCCACAGCGTTTCGGCGAACGCCTGCGGAGAGGGCAGCAGGTATCCGGGGATGTCGAACACGACGATGACCAGCTGCCACAGCGCGATCCCCAGCAGTAGGGCCGCGGCGGGCGGCCAGAAGCGGCGCCAGCGGCGGCGCCACGCACCGGACGAGGCGTCGGCCGCTCGGCGCGACGCGCGGGCCTCGGCACGCGGGGCGGCGTTCGCCGTCGCGGTCGCTCCGGCATCCGGGACGGCGCCCGCGGCGGCGGGGCGGGAGGTGGTCGCGGCGGTCATGGGCGCAGGCTCCCCAGGGTCATCGAGATGCGCTGCTGCAGGTCGCGCAGGGCGTCGTCGTCGCGACGGACGCCGGCATCGGAGGGCGGACTCGGCGACCGGACGACGTCGACGATGTGGCCGGGTCCGGTGTTCATGATGGCGATCTGGTGGCCGAGGGTGCAGGCCTCGTAGATCGAGTGGGTGATGAAGAGCACGCTGAAGCGCTTCTCGCGCCACAGCCGCAGCAGCTCGGTCGACATCTTCTCGCGCGTGAACTCGTCGAGCGCGGCGAAGGGCTCGTCCATGAGCAGGAGGTCGGGGTCGTTCGTCACGGCGCGGGCGAGCGACACCCGCATCCGCATGCCGCCGGAGAGCTCGCGCGGGTACGCGCGCTCGAAGCCGTCGAGGCCGACCATCGAGATCGCGGCGGCGGCACGCTCGCGTCGCACGGCGCGGGGCACGCCCTGCAGCTTGGAGACGAGCTCGACGTTGGCGCGCACGTTGCGCCACGGCACGAGCGTGGGGTCCTGGAAGACGTACGACAGGCGATCGGTCGCGCGCTCCATGACGCCCTCGGTGGGATCGGTGAGGCCCGCGGCCATGCGCAGCAGCGTGGTCTTGCCGCAGCCCGAGGGACCGACGAGAACGGTGATCTCGCCGCGCGGCACGTCGAGGTCGATCGGCGCGAGGGCGCGGAACCCGTTCGCGTAGACCTTGTCGGCGCCCGCGAAGGAGACGAGCGCGCCGGTCCCGGTCGCGGGGGCCTCGGTCGCGGGGGCCTGGGTCGCGGAGGAGGAGGCGATGGTCGGCATGATGACTCCGGGGTCGGGGAGACGGGGGAGGGTCCGGGGCCGCTCGCGTGATCGCGAGCGGCCCCGGACCGGGTCAGTCCTGCACCGCCGGCGGGGCCGGCAGCTCGGTGGGCGCGGGGATGTCGGCGAGCAGCGAGACGTCGAACAGATCGGCGACGTCGGGCGTGCCGTCGGTCAGCTGGCCGATCTTCTCCAGCTGCGCGATGAGCGTGGTCCAGCGCTCCTCGGTCATCGTGCCGAGCTGGTCGGCGCCCTCCTCGGAGGTGATGAAGGCGCGCTGCTTGTCCCACGCGTACCAGATCGACGTGATGCTCTGCTCGGCGTTCGCCTCGAGGATCGCGTCGTGCGCGCGGGTCGCGACGTCGACGTCGGCCATGTAGTCGTGCCAGCCGGTGAAGCTCGCCTCGAGGAACCTCTTGATCTCCTCGGGGTGCTCGGCGAGGTACTGCTCCGACGTGAAGAGCACGTCGCCGTAGGGGTTGAACCCCGACTCGGAGTAGGGCAGGAAGTTGACGGGGACGCCCGCCTCCTCGGCCTTCTTCACCTCGTTGGTGGGCCAGCCCTGCTGCAGCAGCTCGGGCTTCTCGAGGAACACGGCGATGGAGCCCTGGCTCTGCACGGTCTTGAGCGTGATGCCGAGCTCCTGCTCGAGCCAGATCGGGTAGAGCGCGCCGGGGTAGGCGACGAGCTCGCGGCCGTCCATCTGCTCGAACGACGTGATGCCCTGGTCGGCGTGCGAGAGCACGCCCACGGGGTTGTCCTGGTAGAGGGTCGCGATCGCGACGATCGGGATGCCCTCCTGACGGGCCTGGATGATGCCCGCGGCGTCGGTGTGGCCGATCTGCGCGCGGCCGGTGGCGACGAGCTGCTCGCCCGACACCTGTGGCCCGCCGGGCTGCAGGGTCACGTCGAGGCCGGCGGCCTCGTACAGGCCCTCGGTCTGCGCGGCGAAGTAGCCGCCGCTCTCGGGCGTCGGATACCAGGGCAGGATGACGGTGAGCTCGGCCGGCTCGGCGGTATCCGTCGCCTCTGCGGTGGCGGTGGCGTCGGTCGTGCCGGTGCCGGCGGGCTGGTTCGGCGTGCTGCTGGCGCACGCCGCGAGGGTCACGGCGAGGGCGGCGGTGGCGGTGGCCGCGACGAGGCGTCGGCGGCGAAAGCGGATCGTGGACATGTGCTGCGGTCTCCTGGGTGTGGGGGTCGGACCTTGGCTGGAATGACGGACGGCGGGAGTGACGGAAGAATGAGTGAATGTTGACGGCGTCAACAAAACCGAAGCTAGGCCCCGGATGTTTCCCCTGCGTAAAACCGTGTGGCGATCGCGTAACAACTCCACGCCCGCGTCATGGCGGCGCGACGCCGCCGGCGTGCCAAGCTGGAGCCGTGGCACTCGACACCCCCGACCCCGCTCAGCTGTCGCTGGGGGCCGAGATCCGTCGCCGCCGTCGCGCGCAGGGCCTGACGCTGCAGCGCCTCGCGGCGCGCGCCGATCTCTCGCATCCCTTCCTGTCGCAGCTCGAGCGCGGGCTCGCGCGGCCCAGCATGCTCACGCTCGAGCGCATCGCGCAGGCGCTCGAGACGACGCAGGTCGACCTGCTGCTCGCCGCCTATCCGGCCGACGACGGGGAGGCGGAGCCCCCGCGCACGCCCCCGGGCGCCTACGTGATCCCGGGCGACCGCGGCGCCCGCATCCCCCAGTCGGACGGCGTCGACGCCGACGGCTATTCCCGTCTGCTCGTGCGCGGGAAGGCGGCGTTCTTCCCGCAGGAGATCATCCAGCGGCGCGACGAGTTCGGCCCGTACTACGTGCATCCGCAGGACGAGTGGATCTTCGTCATCGCCGGCGACGTCGAGGTCGACCTCGGCGACGATCACGTCGTGCGATTGCGTTCCGGCGACAGCCTCTATTACGCTGGCGGCACGCCGCACCGCCGACGGGTGACCAACGGCGGCGTGGCACGGCTGCTGATCGTCCAGGCGGCGGCCGACGACTGACGACCTTGGCTGGGACGTCCCCACTGGACCGCATGACGGAGATCCGCATCAGGAGATCTTCGTGCTCGACCTCACCATCGCCGCCCCCGAGGCGCCCGACCTCGCCCCGGACGCCATCGTCGTCCGCATCGCCGAACGTCGCCGGCTGACCGACCGCATCGACGAGTTCGTGCTCGTCGCCGCCGACGGCGCGCCCCTGCCCGCGTGGACCCCGGGCGCCCACATCGACCTCGGCCTGCCGGGCGGTCCCGGGCTCTCGAACGGGCTCGTGCGGCAGTACTCGCTCTGCTCCGACCCCGGCGACCTCGCGAGCTATCGCGTCGCGATCGACCGCCGCGACGACGGGCGCGGCGGATCGCGCGCCGCGCGCGCCGCGCTCACCCCGGGCAGCGAGACGTGGATCAGCCCCCCGCGCAACCACTTCCCCCTCGTGCGCGCGCTGCAGTACGTGTTCGTCGCCGCCGGCGTCGGCATCACGCCGATCCTCGCGCTCGCCGCCGAGGCGCGCCGCTCGGGCAGGCCGTGGCGCGTGATCTACACCGCGCGATCACGGGACGACCTCGCCTACGGCGACGTGCTGCGCGCGTGGGCGCCCGACCGGGTCACGCTCCACGCGTCGCGCGCCGACGGGCGCCTCGCCCTCGACCGCGAGCTCGCGGGCCTGCCGCGCGGCACCGCCGTGTACGCGTGCGGACCCGCGGGGTTGCTCGACGACGTCGAGGCGGCATGCGCGCAGCAGCCCGCCGTCGACGCGTTCGTCGAGCGGTTCAGCCAGCGCTCGCTCGACACGCGCGAGGACCGGCCCTTCGAGGTCTCGCTCGCGCTGTCGGGGGCGACCTTCCGCGTGCCGCCCGGATGCAGCGTGCTCGAGGCCGTCGAGAGGCGCGGCGTCGTCGTGCCGTCGTCGTGCCGCGAGGGCATGTGCGGCACGTGCGAGACGGGCGTCGTGAGCGGCGAGGTCGACCACCGCGACAGCGTGCTCACCCCCGAGGAGCGGGCCGAGAACGAGTCGATGATGATCTGCGTCTCGCGGTGTGCGAGCGGCCGCCTCGTGCTGGAGCTGTGATGACGGCATCCGTCCCCCTCGCATCCGTCCCGCGCTCCTCGGCCGCGGCCCCTCCCTCCCGCCCCGTCACAGAACGGACGACCATGACCCACGCGCCCCTCTTCAGCGACCCCACCGACGACGGCCGTCCGCCGTTCGGACCCGACGACGTCGACGCGCTCGCCGACGACCTCGTCGGGCTGCTCGGCCCCCGCGGCGTGAGCGGGCTGCCGCGCGCGCTCGCGCGGGCCGGGCGCGACGGATCGCAGATGAGCCCCGTGCTGTCGGCGCAGCCGATCGGGCACGCCGACCTCGTGTGCTTCCCCCGCACGCTCGACGCGCTGCCCGAGATCGTGAGGGCGGCCGTGCAGCACGGCGTCCCGATCACGACGCGCGGCAAGGGAACCGGCAACTACGGCCAGGTCGTGCCCCGTTTCGGCGGGCTCGTGCTGGACATGACCTCGCTCACGCAGGTGGGCTTCGAGGGCGACGAGGGCGGCGACACCGTCACGGCCGAGGCCGGCGCTCGCATGATCACGCTCGAGGCGGCCGCGTGGCGGCGGAACCGGCAGCTGTGGATGTATCCGTCGACCGTGCAGTCGACGATCGGCGGATTCCTCGCCGGCGGGTCGGCCGGCACCGGCACGATCGTGCACGGGCGCAACCACATGGGGTTCGTGACGGCGCTCGACGTCGTCTACGCGACCGACGAGCCCGAGCTCGTGCGGCTCGAGGGGGATGCCGCGCAGCCGCTCGTGCACACCTACGGCGTCGCCGGCGTCATCGGCCGCGCGACCGTGCGGCTCGAGCCGCTGCAGGACTGGCGCTGCGTCTACGTCAGCTACGCGACGCAGCACGAGGCGTTCGCGGCGCTGCGGCGGCTCGCCGAGGTCACCCCGCTGCCCCGCCTGCTCTCGGCCGACGGTCCCGCGATCGTGGCCGCGCTGCCCGAGGACCCCGCGTTCGTCGCGGGCCGCGCGAACCTGCGCGGCATCTTCGACGAGGCCGCGCTGCCGCAGGTGCACGATCTCGTGCGCGACACGGGCGGGCGCATCGAGGCCGTGCGCGACGGCATCGACCAGTCCCTCAAGCTGTCGACCCTCTCGTACAACCATCCGACGTGGTGGCTGCAGAAGGCACACCCCGGCGTGTACTTCCATCTGGAGTGCTCGGGCGAGGCGCTCGTCACCCGCCTCGACGAGGTGCAGGCGGTGTACCCGGGCGGCATCGTGCACCTCGAGGCGGGCCACGGGACGATGTTCGGCATGCTCAACGCGCCCTTCGAGAGCCGCGAGCAGATCCTCGCCGGCATCCGCCCGCTCGCGGAGCTGGGCATCTCGGTGCACTCGCCGCACCAGTGGTACGTCGACCTGGAGCCCGAGCGCATCCGCCGCCTCGCACAGCGCACCGACCCGCACGGCCTCCTCAACCCCGGCCGCTGGATGGCCGCGTAGCGGTTCGTCCCCGCGAGGGTGCTGGTTGTCCCCGCGGGGGTGCTCGCAAATCTCGCGAGGGTGCCACTTGTTCCCGCGAGGGTGCCAACTATCTCGCCGAGGGTGCCAGTTCTTCTCGCGAAAACAACTGGCACCCTCGCGAAGACAAGTAGCACCCTCGCGAAGACAACCAGCACCCTCGCGGGAACAACCAGCACCCTCGCGAGGGGTGGAGGGCTACTCCGCGGCGACGTAGCGGGCGAGGTGCTGGGCCGTGAGGGTGTCGCCGGCGGCGACGAGGTCGGCGGGCGTGCCCTCGAACACGATGCGGCCGCCGTCGTGGCCCGCGCCGGGTCCGAGGTCGATGATCCAGTCGGCGTGCGCCATGACCGCCTGGTGGTGCTCGATGACGATGACGGAGCTTCCGGCATCCACCATCCGGTCGAGCAGCGCGAGCAGTCCGGCGACGTCGGCCAGGTGCAGGCCCGTCGTCGGCTCGTCGAGTACGTAGATCGCGCCCTTCTGCGCCATCGCGATCGCGAGCTTGAGGCGCTGGCGCTCGCCGCCCGACAGCGTCGAGAGCGACTGGCCGAGGGTCAGATAGCCGAGACCGACGTCGACCATGCGTGCGAGCACGGTGTGCACGGGACCCTTGGCGAAGAACTCCGCCGCGAGGTCGGCCGACATCGTGAGCACCTCGTGGATGTTCTTGCCGTCGAGCGTGTACTGCAGCACCTCGTCGGTGAACCGCCGGCCCTCGCACACGTCGCACGTCGTCTCGACCGTCGACGCGAAGCCGAGCTCGGTGATGATCACGCCGAGGCCGCGGCACTCGGGGCACGCGCCCGCCGAGTTCGCGCTGAACAGCGCCGGCTTCACGCCGTTCGCCTTCGCGAACGCGGAGCGGATGCCGTCGAGCACGCCCGTGTACGTCGCCGGGTTCGAGCGGCGGGAGCCCTTGATCGGCGCCTGGTCGACGATCACGACGTCGTCGAAGGCGGGCAGGTTGCCGTGGATCAGCGACGACTTGCCCGAGCCGGCGACGCCCGTGACGACCGTGAGCACGCCGAGCGGGATGTCGACGTCGACGTCCTCGAGGTTGTTCTGGCTCGCGCCGCGGATCTGCAGGGCGCCCTGAGCGGCCCGCGTGGATGCCTTGAGCTGCGCCCGCTCGTCGAGGTGGCGGCCCGTGAGGGTGTCGGATGCGCGCAGGCCCGCGAGGTCGCCCGTGTAGGTGATCCGCCCGCCGTGCACGCCCGCGCGGGGGCCGAGGTCGACGATGTGGTCGGCGCAGGCGATGACCTCGGGCTTGTGCTCGACGACGAGCACCGTGTTGCCCTTGTCGCGCAGGCGCAGCAGCAGGGCGTTCATGCGCTGGATGTCGTGCGGGTGCAGGCCCGCCGTGGGCTCGTCGAAGACGTAGGTGATGTCGCTGAGGCTGGAGCCGAGGTGGCGCACCATCTTGATGCGCTGCGCCTCGCCGCCCGACAGCGTGCCCGAGGCGCGCTCGAGCGACAGGTAGCCGAGGCCGATCTCGACGAACGAGGAGAGGGCGTCGCGCAGCGTCGCGAGCAGGGGCGCGGCCTCGGGGCGGTCGAGGCCGTCGACCCAGGCCTTGAGGTCGGAGATCTGCATGCGCGCGGCATCCGCGATGCTCACGCCGTCGATGCGCGAGGTGCGGGCGCCCTCGGCGAGGCGCGTGCCGTCGCACTCGGGGCAGCTCACGAACGTCACGGCGCGGTCGACGAACGCGCGGATGTGCGGCTGCAGCGACTCGCGGTCCTTCTGCAGCATCGACTTGGTGACCTTGGGGATGAGCCCCTCGTAGGTCATGTTGATGCCGCCGATCTTGACCTTCGTCTGCTCCTTGTAGAGGAAGTCGTGCAGCTCGGTCTCGGTGTAGTCGCGGATCGGCTTGTCGGCGTCGAGGAAGCCCGACTCCGTGTACGCCTTCACCATCCAGCCGTCGGCGGTGTAGCCGGGGATCGTGATCGCCCCGTCGGCGAGCGACTTGTCGCGGTCGAACAGCTCGTCGAGGTCGATGTCGCTGGTCTCGCCGAGGCCCTCGCAACGGGGACACATGCCGCCCACGATCGAGAACGACACGGCCTCGCCCTTCTTCTCGCCCTTGCCCTCGACGACGAGCCGGCCGCTGCCGCTCGCCGAGGGCACGTTGAACGAGTAGGCGCGGGGCCCGCCGATGCGCGGCTCGGCGATGCGGCTGTAGAGCAGGCGCAGCATCGCGTGCACGTCGGTGGCGGTGCCGACCGTCGAGCGCACGTTGGCGCCCATGCGCTCCTGATCGACCACGACGGCGGGCGACACGTTCTCGAGCGCGTCGACGTCGGGACGGTCGGGCGCGGCCATGAACTGCTGCACGAAGGCGGGGTAGGTCTCGTTGATGAGCCGCTGCGACTCGGCCGCGATCGTGCCGAACACGAGCGACGACTTGCCGGAGCCGCTGACCCCCGTGAACACCGTGAGACGGCGCTTGGGGATGTCGACGGTGACCTCTTTCAGGTTGTTCTCGCGCGCTCCGATGACGCGGATGACCTCGTGCGCGTCGGCGGGATGGGTGGCGGGGGTGGCGGGCGCGTCAGGCATGGCGTCAAGTCTGCACCTTCGGGAGGTCGGGCGCTTCTCGAATCGTGACGACGACAGGGTCAGGCGGTGGGTCGCCGTCGAACTGTACGCCCTGACTGCTCGGAGCCGCACGTTGAAGGCGCTGGAGCAAGACCTCGAACGAGTGCACCTGGTCATCGCGGCCGATGAGGATCTCCGGAGCCGCCCCGGCGTCGGGAGTGCAGGGGTTCGTCAGACTGTCATCGGTTCACCCTTGTGCGTCACTCTCGCGTCGCCGCACGGTGGCATCCCGGCACGTGGTCGTCGACCATGCCGGCCGACTGCATGAGCGCGTACATCGTCGTGGGCCCGACGAACCGGAAGCCGCGCTTTCGCAGGGTCTTGCTCATGGCGGTGGACTCGGCCGTGACCGCGGGGATGTCGGTGAGGGATGCCGGGGCCGTGTGGCTCTGCGGCGCGAACGACCACAGCAGGTCGTCGAGCTCGCCGGGCGCCAGCTCGAGGGCGAGGCGCGCGTTGGAGATGGCGGCCTCGATCTTGGCGCGATTGCGGATGATGCCGGCATCCTGCATCAGGCGCTCGACGTCGTCGGGACCGAACCCGGCGACGGCCTCGGGCTCGAAGCCGGCGAAGACCTCGCGGAAGCGCGGTCGCTTGCGCAGGATCGTGATCCAGCTGAGCCCGGCCTGGAAGCCCTCGAGGCACATCTTCTCGAAGAGGGCGCGGTCGCCGTGCAGCGGCCGGCCCCACTCCTCGTCGTGGTAGCGGCGGTACTCGTCGTCGTCGCCGACCCACGCGCAGCGCGCGAGGCCGTCGGATGCGATGCGGATGTCGGTGCCCATGGCGACACGGTAGCCGGGGGCGCCGACATCCATAGACGCAGTGTCCGCGACGCACGGAATCCGACACCCGATGGCGCTTCGTCGCTTCTTCGTGATCTTCGGGTCCCGGTTCAGTACGGGAAGTGGACGAAGTGCGATCCGCCGAAGTGGGTGTCGGGGTCGGGTCCGGACCTCTCCTCCGACCCGGTGCCCTCGCCCAGGAGGCGCCTGGTGAGCTGGTGGCGCTCGTCGGCCAGCTCCGCCAGGGCGGCGCTGAGATGCGCGTCGGCGACGGGCTCGGCATCCGTCGCCGCCCGCAGCACGGCACGGCGGATCAGCTCCTTCGCGAACGACGCCGTGACCCCCTCGGTCGCCTCGGCCGCGGCACGCAGCGCCTCCGGCGAGAACGGCAGCTCCCGGGAGTACAGGCGGTACAGCCTCTCGCGCTCGGCGAGCGACGGCAGCGGCACCTCGACGGCGAGGTCGACGCGGCCGGGGCGCTCCGCGAGGGCGCGCTCGAGCACCTCGACGCGGTTCGTCGTCATGACGAACGCGACGTCGGCATCCCCGTTCAGGCCGTCGAGCGCCTCCAGCACCTCGAACAGCAGCGGCTGCGGCGACGCGTGCCGTTCCATCGCGACCAGGTCGATGTCCTCCAGCACCACGATCGAGGGCTGGAACGTGCGCGCGATCTCGGCGGCCAGGCCGATGAACCGGATGCTCGTGCCCGTGAGCAGCACGACCGTCGTGCCCGGCGTGCGCGACAGCAGGTGGCGGATCGTCAGCGTCTTTCCGGTGCCCGGCGGACCGTACAGCAGCACGCCGCGCTTGAGATGCTGTCCCGCCTCGCGCAGCAGCGCGCGGTGGTCGCCGATGCCCACGACGTGCTGCACGACGTCGTCGAGCAGCCCCTCGGGGAGGATGACGTCGTCCGCCGCGACGGCGGGACGGGGCAGGAAGGTCGCCCCGGCATCCCGGCCGTACTCGGTCGGCACGAACGAGAGCACCTGGCCGCGCAGCACGCTGCGCTCGATCATCAGCGCGCGCACCCGCTCGAGGAACGAGGAGACCGTGTCGGCGTGCTCGCCCATCACCTCGAGGCACGCCGCCTCGCGTCCGTGATGCGGGATCGCCGCACGCTGCACGACCGCGAGCGGCCGCCCCTCGTGGTGCAGCAGCCACACGCCCATCGCGACGACGCGGCGGCTCGACGCCGGGCCCGTCGCCCGCTCGGCGTAGTCGACCGCGCCGGGCGCGAACATCGCGTACCCGTTGCCCACGAGCTCGGCCATGCCGTTGTGCAGGCGCTGCTCCCCGCCCGTGACGCCCACGAGGCGCCCGCCGGATGCCGTCGACAGCGCCTCGAGCGCGATGTCCGCGTCGACGAGACGGTGGTCGGCGAGCGGCTCCTGCACGACCGCGATGCCCTGGGCGTCCGCCCCCAGGTGCTCGCTGATGAGATCGCCCAGCGGCGTGCGCGTCTCGCGCTGCTCCCGCTGCTGCAGCGCGTTGACATGCTCCAGGTAGCGGGCGAACGCCCGCATCAGCTCTCGGTCGTCGTGGTCCACGATCCCTCCCCGTCGAGTCTCGCACGCCCCGCCCCGCCCCGCCGCGCCCCGGCCCGCCGCGCCGTCTCGGGCGGGAGTGGGGGGCCGGGGCGGCTACTTCTTGCGGAGGGACTTCTCCGAGACGGGAGCCTCACCGCTCGCGGCCAGATCGGCATAGTACGTGCGGGCCTCGTCCTGGCGGGCCTGCTCGCCGCCGAGGGCGATGGGGGCGCGCACGTGCTCGGGCTCGAAGCCGAAGGCGTCGACGAGGTCCTGCGCGTGCGGGCGCAGGCGCAGGCACAGCCGGTCGATGTAGCGCGACACGGCCGCGGCGCGCTGCGTCGACAGGCGTCCGTTGATGAGGTACCACGACAGGTGCCTCTCGATGAGCGACAGCCCGAACAGGTCGCGCAGCCACGTCAGCACGCGCCCCGTGCCCTCGTCTGGCGCGCGGTTCACGGCGTCGGTGAACGCCTCCCACTGCAGCAGCTGGCCGTGCGCGCGGGCGGCCTCGATGAGGTCGGCCTGGCACGCGTTGACGATCGCCGCCGACTCCTCCGGCGACGCCTTGGATGCCGGTCGCAGCCGCGCCGCGAGATCGGCGACCATCTGCTGCACCCGCCCCGCGAGCAGCTCGTGCTGCTGCTCGGCGCGCAGTCCCAGCTCCACCGAGCGGGCGGTCGAGCCGAAGTCGGCGACGCTCTGCCCGAGCTGTCGCAGGCCCGCGCCGTGGAAGATGCGGTCGGCGGCCTGCCGGGCGGCGAAGCCGGCCAGCTTGCCGGCATCCGCTCCCTTGAACTGCTGCGCGAAGTCGGCGAGCAGGCGCTTGCCGACGAGCTGCAGCAGCACGTTGTTGTCGCCCTCGAACGTCACGTAGATGTCGAGGTCGGCGCGCAGGCTCGTGAGACGGTTCTCGGCCATGAAGCCGGCGCCGCCGCACGCCTCGCGGCACTCCTGGATCGTGTCGAGCGCGTTCCACGTCGACAGGGGCTTGAGCGCGGCGGCGAGGGTCTCGAGGTCCTCCCGCGCCTCCGGCGTGTCGCCGCGCCCCGAGAACACCTCGTCGAACTTCTGCAGCAGCTCGTCGTTCGAGAAGAACTGCGCGTACGTCTGCGCGAGCCGCGGCAGCAGCCGGCGCTGGTGCTTGCCGTAGTCGAGCAGCACGACCTCGTCGGTGCCCGCGCCCCGGTCGAACTGGCGGCGCTGGTTCGCGTAGGTCGTCGCGATGTGCAGTGCGAGCGCGGATGCCGTCGTCGCCGCGCCGTCGAGCGAGACGCGGCCCTGCACGAGCGCGCCGAGCATCGTGAAGAAGCGGCGGCCGGGCGAGGGGATGTCGCTCGTGTAGCCGCCGTCGGCGGCGACCTGACCGTACCGGTCGAGCAGGTTGAAGCGCGGCACGCGCACGTGGTCGAACGCGAGGCGGCCGTTGTCGATGCCGTTCAGGCCGCCCTTGACGCCGTCGTCCTCGCTGCGCACGCCCGGCAGCATCCGGCCCGACGCGTCACGGATGGGCACGAAGAAGCAGTGCACGCCGTAGTTGACGCCGCCCGTGATGAGCTGCGCGAACACCGTCGCGGCCTGGCCGTGCAGCGCGGCGTTGCCGAGGAAGTCTTTCCATGCGCCGCGGAACGGCGTGTGGATGACGAACTCCTCGGTCTCGGGGTCGTACGTGGCGGTCGTGCCGATCGCGGCGACGTCGGAGCCGTGGCCCATCTCGGTCATCGCGAACGCGCCCGGCAGCTCGAGGCTGATCACGTCGCGCAGCCACGCGTCGTGGTGCTTCTCCGTGCCGAGCTGGTAGATCGCCGAGCCGAACAGGCCCCATTGCACGCCCGACTTGATCTGCATGCTCGGGTCGGCGAGCACCAGCTCCATGAAGCCGGCGAGGTTGGCGCCGTTGTCGTTCAGGCCGCCGTACTCCTCGGGGAACGCACGGCGCGACGCGCCGTGCTCGACGAGCAGCCTGAGCTGGCCCAGCACGCGCTCGCGGTGCTCGGCCATCGACTGGCCCTCGATCTTCCAGAAGCGCTCGTCCTTGATCATCTCGCGCGCATAGCGGCGCGTCTCGGCCCACGTGCCCAGCAGCATGTCGGTGACGGATGCCGTGTCGAGGCGCGGCTCGGTCGCCTCGGCGGCGTCGGCGACGGGCGGTCGCTCCGCGGTCGCGGGCTTCTTCGGACGAATGGCGGCGTCGGTCATCTCATCCCTTTCGGGTGGGCTCTCGGGTGAGGGAAGTTCACGCACGACAGTAGGTGTCTCACAACACGGACTCAACTGCGTTGTGCACCTGAGACAACCGGCGCGGGGCTCAGCGTCGCGCGCGATTGTGCGCTCCCGACATCCGGCGCCGCGGCTACACCAGGCCGTCGGACAGCGCGTTCGGAGTGCCGAAGCGGTGCGCGGTGATCGACACCGCCTGCTCGCGCAGGTGCGGGAGCATCTCGACCCGGCCGGCCGAGACGACCTCGCCGCCGTGCACCGCGACGTCGGGCTTGCCGCCCGTGGCCGCGTACGCCGCCGCGACCTCGGCCTCGCGCGAGGCGCCCGCGACGATGCGCACGCGCGCGCCGGCGTGCGGTCCCGACCGTTCGGCGAGGCCCGCGAGCCGGTCGCGCCAGGCGGCGGCATCCTCGAAGTGCACGGGCACGCCGGCATCCGACAGCGCGGCGACGACGGGCGTCGGCAGCGCCACCGGCGTGCTCACGACGGGCGTCGCGCCCGCCGCGAGGGCGGCGGCGAGCACGCGGATGCCGTGGGTCGCGGGCGCGTCGGCCGCGATCCGCACCACGACGGACACCGGCAGATAGCGCAGCACGTTGCGCTCGACGCCCAGCCGCGACACGTCGCGCGCGGCGCCGAACTCGTCGTCCCACGCCGCGGCGTCGGTGCCGAGCGCGGCGCGCAGCCACTCCAGGTCGGGCACGCCCGCCCTCTCGGCGGCCGCGAGCAGGGGCGCCGCCGCGGGGCGCGGCGCGCGCGGCGGGGCGGACACGGCGGCATCCGCCCACTCGCCGAGACCGAACAGATAGCTCGGCCCGCCGGCCTTCGTGCCCGTGCCGATCGCCGACTTCTTCCAGCCGCCGAACGGCTGGCGGCGCACGATCGCACCCGTGATGCCACGGTTCACGTACAGGTTGCCGGCCTCGACGCGCCGCAGCCAGAGCGCGAGCTCGTCGCAGTCGAGCGAGTGCAGGCCGCTCGTGAGGCCGTAGTCGATCTCGTTCACGACGTCGATCGCCTCGTCGAGCGTCTCGGCGGTCATGATGCCGAGGATCGGGCCGAAGTACTCCGTGAGGTGGTACTCCGAGCCGCGGCGCACGCCGTCGCGCACCCCCGGGCCCCACAGCCGGTCGCCGCCCTCGCCGTCGACCGCGAGCGGGCTGTCGCTCACGAGCGGAGCGGGCTCGACGAGCCAGCGCTCGCCGGGGCCGAGCGTCGTCAGTCCGCGCAGCAGCTTGCCCTCCGGCGCCGTCATGACCGGGCCCATCTGCGTGCGCAGGTCGTCGGGCGTGCCGACGTGCAGCGAGCGCACGGCATCCAGCAGCTGCCCGCGGAACCGCGCCGACCGCGCGACGGATCCGACGAGGATCACCAGAGACGCCGCGGAGCACTTCTGGCCGGCGTGCCCGAACGCCGACTGCACGACATCGCGCGCCGCGAGATCGAGGTCGGCGTTCGGCGTCACGATGATCGCGTTCTTGCCGCTCGTCTCGGCGAGGATCGGCAGGTCCTGACGCAGCTCGCGGAACCGTTCGGCGGTCTCGTAGGCGCCCGTGAGCACGAGCCGGTCGACGCGCGGATCGGCGACGAGCGCGGAGCCGAGGTCGCGGTCCCGGAACTGCACGAGCTGCAGCACGTCGCGCGGCACCCCGGCATCCCACAGCGCCTGGACCATCACGGCGCCCGAGCGGGCCGCGGTCGTCGCGGGCTTGATCACGACCGCCGAGCCGGACGCCAGCGCGGCGAGCACGCCGCCTGCGGGGATCGCGACGGGGAAGTTCCACGGCGGGATGACCGCGACGACCCGCTGCGGCCGGTACGTCGCGCCGTCGACGCGCTCCAGCTGCTGACCGAGCATCGCGTAGTAGTTCGCGAAGTCGATCGCCTCCGACACCTCGGGATCGCCCTGCTCGAGCGTCTTGCCGCACTCCGCGCCCATCACCTCGAGCAGGTCGGCGCGCCGCCGCTCGAGCGCCTCGCCCGCCCGGCACAGGATGCGGGCGCGCTCGTCGGCGCCGAGGGCCTGCCACGACGCCGCGGCCGCGGTCGCCCGGTCGAGCACCGCGTCGAGGCCGGCGCGATCGTCGACCCGCGCCTCGCGCACGAGGTCGGCCCCGAGCGTCGACGAGGCCATCCGGCCCGCGATCTCGCGACCCCACGCGCGGTTGCCGGGGAGGTCGGGATCGGTGTCGGGCGTGTTCGCGAAACCGCCGTCGCGGCCCGCGGCCACGCGCGCCTCGACTCGGGCATCCGCCCCCTCGTCGTCGAGCACGCGCCGATCCTGCGTGCGGCGCGGCGTCGGCACGCAGAAGGATGCCGGGGCGCCGTCGCCCGTGATGCCGTCGAGCTCCGCGAGCGAGGCGAGGAAGCGCTGCCTCTCGCGCTCGAACAGGGCGGCGTCGGTGTCGAGCTCGAACGCCGCGGACATGAAGTTCTCGGGGCTCGCGCCCTCCTCCAGCCGCCGGATGAGGTACGCGATCGCGACGTCGAACTCGCCGGGGTGCACCACCGGCGTGTAGAGCAGGAGGTGCCCGACCTCGCGGCGCACCGCCTCGGCCTGGCCCGTCGCCATGCCCAGCAGCATCTCGAACTCGACGCCGCCCGCGGCGCCGCGGGCCTTCGCGAGCAGCCACGCGAGCGCGACGTCGAACAGGTTGTGACCGGCGACGCCGATCCGCACGTTCGCGACGCGCTCGGGCGTCAGCGCGTAGTCGAGCACGGCCTTGTAGCTCGTGTCCGACTGCTGCTTCGATGCCCAGGTGGCGACCGGCCAGCCGCGCAGCGCGGCATCCACCCTCTCCATCGGAAGGTTCGCGCCCTTCACGACCCGCACCTTGATGGGCGCCCCGCCCTGTGCGACGCGCTCGGCCGCCCACGCCTGCAGCCGCATCATCGCGCCGAGCGCGTCGGGCAGATACGCCTGCAGCACGATGCCCGCTTCATAGTCGCGGAGCTCCGGCCGCCCGAGCAGGCGCTGGAAGACCGCGAGGGTGAGGTCGAGGTCCTTGTACTCCTCCATGTCGAGGTTGACGAACGTGCCGGTGGCGCGGGCGCGCACGAACAGGGGCATGAGCTGACGCTCGACGTGGTCGACCGTCTCGTCGAACGCCCAGTGGTTGTGCGGGGCGACGGTCGCCGACACCTTGATCGACACGTAGTCGACGTCGGGACGCTCGATCAGCCGACGGGTGCCGGCCAGGCGCCGCTCCGCCTCGTGCGCGCCGAGGATCGCCTCGCCGAGCAGGTTGAGGTTGAGGCGCACGCCGTCGCGGCGGATCCGCGCGATCGCCGGGCCGAGCCTCGCGTCGCTCGCGTCGATGATGAGGTGGCTCACCATCTGCCGCAGCACGCGGCGGGCGGCGGGAACGACCACGTTCGGCAGCGGCCTCGCGAGCGTGCCGCCCGCCGCGATCGCGGCGCGCAGCGGCGCGGGCAGGAACCGCGGCGTGAGCGGCACGAGCTCGCCGAGCCGCTTCGCCGCGGCGCCGAGATCCTCGGGGCGCACGACGCCGTCGACGAACCCGACCGTGAAGTCGAGGCCGTGCGGGTCCTTCAGCACGCCCGCGAGGCGCGCGGCCGACGCGTCGACGGGCACGCTCGCGGCTTCGTGCGTCCAGCGTTGCGCGAGGCGCACGGCCTCGTCGGCGAGGTCCTGGGGGCGAACGGCGGGGCGGTCGGCGGGGCGGTCGGCGGGGCGGTCGGCGGTCATGTGCCCAGTGTCCCGCCGACGCGAGCCTAAAGTACAGCGAATGATTCTGAGCGATATCCTTCAGATCTGCTTCACTGTGCGGTCGGCGTCGGCGGCATGCCGTTCACAATTCAGGAGATCCGGTGGCTGCGGGGCGGTTCGGGCCGGATCTGCGGCGGATTTCCTGAATTGTGAACGGTACGGCGGGCCGGATGCCGGATGCCGGGCCGGGTGCCGGTGGGGCGGGGTCGGTGCGGGGCGTGGGCGAGGAGGCGGGATGCTGGACATGAGGAGGCTGCGGCTGCTGTGGGAGCTGCACGCGCGGGGCACCGTCACGGCCGTCGCGGAGGCGCGCAACTACAGCCCGTCGGCGGTCTCGCAGCAGCTCGCCCTGCTCGAGCGCGAGGCGGGCGTCGCGCTGCTGCGCCGCACGGGACGCACCCTCGAGCTGACCGCCGCGGGGCTCGCGCTCGTCGAGGAGACCGGGCACCTGATCGCGGGGCTCGAGCGGGCCGAGGCGGCGCTGCACCGCGTGCGCGCCGAGGTCAGCGGAACGGTGCGGGTCGCGGCGTTCCAGACCGCGATGCTCACGATCGTGCCGCCCGCGCTGCGCCGGCTGCGCGACGAGCACCCCGCACTGCGGGTGGAGGTCGTGCAGTACGAGCCCGGCGCCGCGCTGCAGGAGACGTGGGCGGGCGGGTTCGACCTCGTCGTCGCCGAGCAGTATCCGGGACACTCGGCGGTGCACTTCCGCGGTCTCGACCGGCAGCCGCTCACGCGCGATCCGATCCGGCTCGGACTGCCCGCGCGCGGCACGGGCGACGCGCGGTTCGACGCCGCGACCCGCATCGAAGACCTCGCCGAGCTGCCGTGGGTCATGGAGCCGCCGGGAGCCGCGACCCGGCACTGGGCCGAGCAGACCTGCCGCGTCGCGGGGTTCGAGCCCGACGTGCGATACGAGACCGCCGACCTGCAGGCGCACCTGCGCATCATCGAGTCGGGAGGCGCGGTCGCCCTGCTGCCCGGCCTCGTGCACGCGGGCGCGACGGCCCGGCTGCGGCTGCTGTCACTGCCCGGCGACCCGCACCGGGAGATCTTCACGGCCGCGCGGGCCTCGAGGGGCGCACATCCCGCGCTCGCCGCCGTGCGCGCCGCCTTCGCCGCCGAGGCCGAGGCGCTCGGCGAACGCCTGCTCAGCCGATGAGCGAGGCGGGGGAGAAGGCGACGGGGAAGGGCGTCGTGACCTCGAAGTGCTCGTCGCCAGCGGCGCCGGCGGTCTCGCGGTAGGTGCCGTCGACGAGGTCCCAGGCGACGATCGACGGGGCGTCTGGGTCGACGACCCAGTAGTGCGGACAGCCGGCGCGCTCGAGCCGTTCCTTCTTCAGCAGCAGGTCGATGCCGCGGGTCGACGGCGACAGCACCTCGACCGCCAGCGACGGGGGCCCGGGAAGGTGCGTCTCGGTGAACGCGGCTCGCGGCGCGACCAGCAGGTCGGGCTGCAGCACGGTGTCGCTGGCGAGTACGACGTCGAAGGGCGCGACGAGGACCATGTGATCGGAAGGGAGCGCGTTCCGGAGCACGACGTGGAGACCGCCAACGGCATCCTGATGCCGGAATCGCGGCGAAGGCGTCACGACAAGCGCCCCGTCGAGGAGCTCATAGCGGTGCCCGTCATCGGGCAGCGCTTCCAGGTCTGCGCGCGTCAACTCCCGCCCGTAGGGCAGGAACGTCGGTGCGTCGATCGCCATAGCCGCCATGGTATTCGTCCCCCTCGCTCATGGCACCCATCCTGCCCGGTCTGCGCCCGCGACATCCGGCTGACCGGCGATCTGTGGAGAACCCGGGATCACCCCGACGCGGCGATGACGGCGAGCACCGCCTCGCCGTAGGCTTCCTTCTTCTTCGCGCCGATGCCCGTGATGGCGTCGAGTCCGTCGAGGGTGCGCGGGCGGTGCTCGGCGAGGGCGCGCAGCGTCGCATCGCCGAACACAATGTACGCCGGCACGCTCTGCTCCTTCGCGACGCCCGCGCGCCATGCGCGCAGCGCCTCGAACAGGTCGCGGTCGCCCTCGTCGAGGGAATCGGATGCCGACGTCTTGCGCACGCGCGTCGTCCCGCTGCGCCCCAGCACGTCGCGCCGCAGCGGCACGTCGGTCTCGCCGCGCAGCACCGGCCCCGCCTTCTCGCCGAGCGCGAGCACGCCGTACTCGCCGCGCGCCATGAGCACGCCGCTCGCGAGCAGCTGGCGGATGACGCTGCGCCAGTCCTGATCGCTCAGGTCGGACCCGAGTCCGTAGGTCGCGAGCCGGTCGTGCTGCTGCGCGACGATGCGCTCGGTCGACGCCCCGCGCAGGATGTCGATGAGGTGCCCGGCGCCGAACGCCTGGCCGCGCTCGCGCTGCAGCCGCACGATCGTGGACAGCAGCTTCTGCGCCGGCACGAGGCCGTCCCACGTCTCGGGCGGCGTGAGGCAGGTGTCGCAGTTGCCGCACGGGTCGGACGGCTGCCCGAAGTAGCCGAGCAGGTTCTGGCGACGGCATCCCACCGTCTCGCACAGCGCGAGCATCGCGTCGAGGTGCTGGCCCATGCGGATCTTGTACGCGACCTCGCCCGGCGACTGGTCGATGAGGCGGCGCTGCTGCACGACGTCGCCGAGGCCGTAGGCCATCCAGGCGACGGCGGGGTCGCCGTCGCGGCCCGCACGGCCGGTCTCCTGGTAGTAGCCCTCGACCGACTTGGGCAGGTCGATGTGCGCGACGAACCGCACGTCGGGCTTGTCGATGCCCATGCCGAACGCGATCGTGGCAACCATGACGACGCCGTCGTCGCGCAGGAACCGCGCCTGGTGGGCGGCGCGCATCTCGGCGGGCAGGCCCGCGTGGTACGGCAGCGCGTCGAGACCCTGCGTGCGCAGGTACTCCGCGGTCTGCTCCACCGACTTGCGGCTCAGCGCGTAGACGATGCCCGCCGGCTCTGCGGGCGTCTCCGCGCCCCCGCTCGACGCGGTCGCGTCGCCGCCCCCGAGCCCCCGGATGAACCGCACGAGCTGCCGCCGCACGTCGACCTTCGGCTCGATGCGGTACTGGATGTTCGGCCGGTCGAAGCTCGCGACGAAGTGCCGCGCGTTCGGCAGGGCGAGACGCTCGGTGAGCTCGCGGTGCGTCTCGCGCGTCGCGGTGGCGGTGAGCGCTATGCGCGGCACGTCGGGGAACCGCTCGGCCAGGTCGCCGAGCGCGAGGTAGTCGGGGCGGAAATCGTGGCCCCACTGGCTCACGCAGTGCGCCTCGTCGATCGCGATGACGCTGAGCCGCCCGCGCTGCAGCAGCGTCGTGGTCTGCGCCGCCGACAGCCGCTCGGGCGCGACGTACAGCAGGTCGAGCTCGCCCGCCAGATAGGCCCGTTCGACGTCGGCGCGCTCGGCGCCCGACTGTGTCGAGTTGAGGTAGGCGGCGCGCACGCCGTTGGCGACGAGCGCGTCGACCTGGTCGTGCATGAGCGCGATGAGGGGGCTGATCACGAGGCCCGTGCCCTCGCGCACGAGCGCGGGCACCTGATACGTGATCGACTTTCCGCCGCCGGTCGGCATGAGCACGACGGCGTCGCCGCCGCCGATCACGTGCGCGACGATGTCCCCCTGGTCGCCGCGGAACGCGTCGTACCCGAACACCTCCCCCAGCACCGCGACCGGATCGCTCCCCACGAACCGCGAGGACGCCGGAGCCGCCCCGTCACCGCCCGCCGCACCGCCCCCGCTGGTCGAGTGCCGCGCGAAGCGCGGCGTATCGAGACCAGGCGTATCGAGACCAGATGCATCGAGGTCGGGCGGCCCCTCGAGCTCGTCCGGCGGTTCCAGCTCGTCGGGATCCCAGGGCACGTCGGCGTAGGGATCGTCGTGCCAGGTGCCGGAGTTCACGCCGTCCACCCTAGCCGCGGCATCCGACAGGAGTCCGATCCCTCCACAGGGGCGTGCCATCATCCCCGCACCCTCACGCGCCGCGGAACACCACCGCCTCGTCGAGTGTGGCGCGGTGCGTGCGGTACTGGTTCACGGGGTGCGCGAGGTCGGGCAGGCCGAACGACACGGCCGCGACCACGCGCAGGTTCTCGGGCATGTCGAAGAACGCGCGCACGCGCTCGGAGTGCCCCGCGATCGCGGCCTGCGCCGTCGCACCGAGGCCCAGGGCCTCGGCGGCGAGCAGCAGGCAGGTGATGTAGGCCCCGGCATCCACGGCGCCGTACGTGCCGAGCTCTGCGGGCGCCGTGACGATCGCGACGTGCGGCGCGCCGAAGAAGCGGAAGTTCTCCTGCGCCTGCTTCGCGGATGCCGCCCGGTCGCCCCAGGCGATGCCCACCGACTCGTACAGCTGCCGCGCCGTCGCCCGGCGCCGCTCGCGCAGCACGTCCGGGAAGCTCTCGGGGTGGCCGTAGTCGTAGTGCTCGTCCGCGGTCTGCGCCCATGCGACCATCGCCTCGCGGAAGCGCTCGGTCTCGTCGCCTCCCGTCACGTACACCTGCCAGGGCTGCGTGTTGCTCCACGACGGCGTGCGCTGGGCGAGCGTCAGCATCCGCTCGATCGTCTCGCGCGGCAGCGCGTCGGGCAGGTACGCGCGGCAGGTCCAGCGCCGCGTCAGCAGCTCCTCGAGGTCACGGTCGTCGGTCATGCGGCATCCTCTCGATGATCGGCGGCGAAAGCCCGAGTCGACGTCGCGCGCCCGCCTTCCGCGGGGCATCGTCCCGCCGGTGAGTCTCACGGGGGACATTCTCCCGTCTTTGCGCGCCGTGTCCGCTCAGCACCACTTGGCGGCCAGGGTGCGCACGACGTTCGCGTTGCGGTTGGTCCCGACGCCCAGCAGCTTCTCGGCGCGCAGCGGGTCGACGGCGCCGTCCTTGTACCCGGGCTGCAGCAGGGCGTGGGCGGCGCGACCGCGCACGATCATCTCGCCGATGTCGCTCGACGTCGCCTCGACGGCGCTCGCCGTCTCGGCGTCCAGCGCGCGCTGCAGCAGATACACGTAGTGCCGGGCGAGGCCGGGGCGCGCGGCGGAGAGCTCGTCGGCATCCGCCGCGATCGCGGCGAACTCGGCGGCGTCGAACACGATCGTCGGCACGGCGAAGCCGCGGTCGGCCTCGAACGCCTCCTCGAGGGCGCGCTCGACCTCCTCGCGGGTGCGGTCCGAGACCAGGCGCACGTTGCCCGAGTTGATATGGGTCGCGACGTCGCCGAACCCGCACGCCTCGGCGACGCGACGGATGTCGTCCTTCGGGAACATGCGCCTGCCGCCCACGTTGACGGCGCGGAGGAACGCGAGGTAGGTCGTCATGTCGCGCGCTTCATCCGCACGGCCGACCACACGTCGTCGACGGCCACGTTGGCGACGAGCGTCCAGCCCGCCTCCTCGACGCGGCGCCAGATGCTGTCGCGATTGATGTCGGCCCGGTTGCCCTTGGGGTAGACGATCCACACCGGAGCGGTGTCGCGCAGCGCGGCGTCGGCCGTGGCGATGCGGTCGTCGAGGTCGGCGGCATCGCGCACGAAGAGCACGGCGGATGCCGCCTCGCCGTCCGGCCCGACGACGCGCGCGCCCTCGGGGAGCGGCCCCAGCGCCGCCCGCTGCGCGTCGTCCGCGACGATCGCGATCGCCGTGCCCGCCCGCAGCCGCAGCTTCTCCGCCACGCTCTTGGTGCTCATGGACTCATTCTCTCCCGCCAGGGCCTCGGGTTCCCCTCCCTTCTGTGCCTTCTGTGCTTGAACCGCTTCTGTGCTTCACCCCCTTCTGTGCTTGAACCGCGGCGAAGTGCGGGTCCTGGCCGGGCGGACCCGCACTTCGCCGCGGTTGAAGTGAGGGTGGAAGAGGGCGAGAGGGGAGAGGGGAGAGGGGAGGCAGGCTCAGCGGGCGAAGGCCGGGTCCGCCTTGAGGGCGAGGATGCGGCGGCACGCGGCATCCACCTTCGCGGCGAACGCGGGGTCGGACTGCGCCCGCGCGAGCACGCCCGCGTGCATCTCGGCGAACACGCTCGGGTCGGCCGAGACGAGCAGCACGTCGACGCCCGCCTCGATCGCGAGGATGCCGCGGTCGCCGGGCGACCACGCCGCCACCTGGTCCGCGGCCGACAGGTCGTCGGTGATCACGACGCCGTCGAAGCCGAGCCCGTCGCGCAGCACCTCGCCGACGACGACCGGCGAGAACACGGCCGGCGTCGACGGGTCGATGCGGTCGTACACGGCGAGCGACATCATCACGACGGCGGGTCCGTCGGCGAGCAGTCGTCCGTACACCGACACGTCGGGGGAGTCCGCCGCGACGACCGTGTCGACGACGCTCGCGGAGAAGTCCGTGTTCTCATCGGTGCGGCCGAGGCCCGGGAAGTGCTTGAACGTCGGGACGACGCCCGCGTCGCGCATGCCGTGGGCGAAGGCGCCCGCGAGCGCGGCGACGGTGTCGGCGTCGTAGCCGTACTGGCGGTCGATCGCGCCGATCGGCTCGTTGCGCCAGGCCTCGTCGGGGCTCGTGACGATGTCGGCGACGGGTGCGAGGTTCATCGTGACCCCCGCCTCGCGCAGCTGGGCTCCCCAGCGGGCCGCGTCGGCGCGCAGCTGTGCGGCGCCCGTGCCGGCCTGCTCGATCGCGGCGGGGATGCGGTCGAAGCCCGGTCCCGCGAGCGCCTGCACGTAGCCGCCCTCCTGGTCGGCCGCGACCCAGGGCGCGCCCGGTGCGCCCGCGGTGAGCCCGTCGACCAGCTGTGCGATCGCCTCGACGCCGAGCCGCGAGCGGCCGTGCAGGAAGGCGCCGCCCACCTCGGCGGCGACGAGGGCCTCGTGCGTGAGCGGGCTGGCCGCCTCGACGGGCGAGCCGACCATGAAGAGCTGCCCGACCCGCTGCTCGAGCGTGAGGCGTGCGAGCGGGTCCGTCGGCGTGGGGCTCGGCGTCGGGCTCTCGCTCGGTGTCGGTGTCGGTGTGCGCGTGGGCGTCGAGGTGGCGGTGGGCGCCCCCGGCGATGTCGGCGACGACGGGGCGGGCGTCGTCGTCGCGCAGGCCGAGAGGGCCAGCGCGAGGACGGCGACGCAGACTGCGCGGAACGACGGAGCGGTGCGCATGGCCCTATTGTGCCTCGCCGGGCGGCGCCGGGTCTCCCCGGCGTCCTGCGCAGTCCGCCCTCGCCGGCCGGTGCAAGGCTCGGCGAGGACCGCCCCGCCGGCCCAGCGCGGCCCGCCTCGCCGGATGGTGCGAGGCCCTGCGCGGCCCGCCGCGACCCCCTCGCCGGCCCAGCGCGACCCGCCTGCGCCCGCCGGCACGAGGCCCTGCGCGGACCGCTCCGGCCGCCCGCGCCTACAGCCGCACGACCTCCGCGACGCGCACGACCGCCGTGCCCTCCTCGACGGATGCCGCGAGGTCGACCTCCGCGCGGATGCGCCAGTCGTGGTGTCCCGCCGGGTCGTCGATCGTCTGCTCGACGCGCCAGATGCCGTTCGCGGCATCCGCCTCGTCGATGACGCACAGCCGCGGCGAGCGAGCCGGCCCGCCGGTGAGGATCTCGTCGTGCTCGTCGTAGTAGTCGTCGAGCACGACGGGCCAGTCGACGTCGGCGTCCAGTGCGGCGAGCGCGTCGTCGTCCTGTCGTGCGGCGAGCTGCACGCGGCGGAACAGCTCGTTGCGCACGAGCACCGTGAACGCGCGCCGGTTGTCGAGGATCGACGGCGGCGCGGGCGGCACGACGGGCGCCTCGGGATCGTCTATGGGGTTGATCAGGGCTTCCCACTCGTCGACGAGGCTGGAGTCGACCTGTCGCACGAGCTCGCCGAGCCACTCGACGAGGTCCATCAGCTCGTCGGTGCGCGCCTCGGCGGGCACCGTCTGCCGGATCGCGCGATAGGCGTCGCTGAGGTAGCGCAGCACAAGTCCCTCGCTGCGGCCGAGCTGGTAGAACGAGACGTATTCCCCGAACGACATGGCCCGCTCGAACATGTCGCGCACGACGGCCTTGGGCCGCAGCTCGAAGTCGCGCACCCACGGCTGGCTCGACGCGAACGTCTCGAACGCCTGCGTCAGCAGCTCGGCGAGCGGCTTCGGATGCGTGACGTCCTCCAGCAGCGCCATCCGCTCGTCGTAGTCGATGCCGTCCTGCTTCATCGCCGCGACGGCCTCGCCGCGCGCCTTGAACTCCTGCTGCGACAGGATCGCGCGCGGGTCGTCGAGCGTCGCCTCGATCACGCTCACGACGTCGAGCGCGTAGTGCCCCGTCCCCACCCCGAGGGTGCCCGTCGTCCCCGCGAGGGTGCTGGTTGTCCCCCCGACGGTGCCTGTTGTCTCCCCGAGGGTGCCACTCGTTCCCGCGAGGGTGCCCGTTCGCCCGCGCGCGGGGGCGTCTTCGGACGGGTCGAGCAGCTCGATCACGGCGAGGGCGAACGGCGACAGCGGCTGGTTGAGCGCGAAGTTGGGCTGCAGGTCGACCGTGAGCCGGATCTGCGGCATCCCGTCGCTCACGAGGTTCGGGGAATCGCGCGAGGTTCGGACGATCTCGCCGGAGTCCTCCGAGGCCCGTGAGGCTCTCCGAGGCTCGTGGGGGCCAGCGACGGATGCCGCGGGCACGACCTCCACGATGCCGGCGACCGTGAGGGTGCGGAAGATCGCGAGGGCGCGGCGCGCGAGCGCGTACTGCCGGGCGTGCGGCTCGTGGTTGTCGAACACGAGCGCCCGCACGTTTCCGAACACGTCGCCGCCGCGCGCGATCACGTTGATGAGCATCGCCGCCGTGAGCTGCATGCGCGGCTCCAGCGGCTCGGGAACGGCATCCACCAGACGCTGGAACGACCCCTCGCCCCAGTTCACGACGCCCGTCGGTGCCTTCTTGCGCACGATCTTCTTGCGCTTGGCGGCATCGTCGCCGGCCTTCGCGAGCGCGACGGCGTTCTCGATCTCCCACTCCGGCGCCATCACGACGACGCTGCCGTGCGTGTCGAACCCCGCGCGGCCCGCGCGGCCGGCGATCTGGTGGAACTCGCGCGCCGTGAGCTGGCGCATGCGCGTGCCGTCGTACTTGGACAGCGCCGTGATGAGCACGGTGCGGATGGGCACGTTGATGCCCACGCCGAGCGTGTCGGTGCCGCACACGACGCGCAGCAGCCCGCGCTGCGCGAGCGTCTCGACGAGACGCCGGTACCGCGGCAGCATGCCCGCGTGGTGCACGCCGATGCCGGCGCGCACGAGCCGCGACAGCGTCTTGCCGAACGCCGTCGTGAACCGGAACCCGCCGATCGCCTCGGCGATCTCGTCGCGTCCGGCGCGCGAGAGGATGCGCACGGATGCCAGGGCCTGTGCCCGCTCCATCGCCTGCGCCTGCGAGAAGTGCACGATGTACACGGGCGCCTCGCCGCGTTCCAGCAGCGCCTCGACGACCTCGTGCACGGGCCGGCGCTCGTAGGAGAAGTCGAGGGGGACCGGTCGTTCGACGCCCGTGACGAGCGCGACGGGGCGGCCCGTGCGCCGCTCGAGGTCGGCGGAGATCGTCGACACGTCGCCGAGGGTCGCCGACATGAGCAGGAACTGCGCGCGCGGCAGCGTGAGCAGCGGCACCTGCCACGCCCAGCCGCGCTCGGGATCGCCGTAGAAGTGGAACTCGTCCATCACAACCTGGTCGACGGCGGCGTCGGCGCCCCGGCGCAGCGCGAGGTTGGCGAGGATCTCGGCCGTGCAGCACACGATGGGCGCGTCGGGGTTCACCGACGAATCGCCCGTGACCATGCCCACGTTCTCGGCGCCGAAGATGTCGACGAGCGCGAAGAACTTCTCGCTGACCAGGGCCTTGATGGGAGCCGTGTAGTAGCTTCGACCGCCCGCGGCGAGGCACGCGGCGTGCGCGGCGACCGCGACGAGCGACTTGCCGGTGCCCGTGGGCGTCGCGAGGATCACGTGCGCGCCCGAGACGAGCTCCATGATCGCCTCGTCCTGCGCGGGGTAGAGCGTGAGCCCCTGCGCGCTCGTCCAGGCGACGACGCCGTCGTACACGGCATCCGCCGACGCGCCGGTGGGGATGCCGTCCATCAGAGTCACCCGTCCAGTCTTCCTCACCTCCCCGCGAGGGTGCCACTTGTCGCCGCGGGGGTGCCACCTGTGGCCGCGGGGGTGCCATCTGTTCTCGCGGGAGGAACTAGCACCCTCGCGGGAGGAACTAGCACCCTCGCGGGAGGAATGAGCACCCTCGCGGTGACAACCAGCACCCCCGCGGCGACAACCAACACCCTCGCGGGGGCGGGCGCTCCGCTCCGCTCAGCGGCGCTCGGGCGTGTGCAGGCGGGCGAGCAGGCGCTCGGCGACCGCGGGCGGTCCCTCGCGGTCGAGCAGCGACACGACGACCGTCGTCGCGGTCGCGAGCGGGATGGTCCATGCCGCGGGCTGCGCGAGCAGCGGCGCGGCCGCCCCCACGCCGCCGATCGCCGCGTGCACGAGCAGCGCGAGCGCGCACGAGACGCCGCCGGTGACCATGCCCGCCACGGCGCCGCGGGCGGTCAGCCGCTCCCACCACACGCCCAGCAGCACGACCGGCGACAGCGTCGAGGCCGCCATGACGAACACGAGCCCGACGCTCGCGACGAGGCCCGCGGGCTGGGTCGCGAGCGCCATCGCGAGCGGCACGAGCGCGCAGATCACGGCCGAGACCCGGAACGAGCGCACGGAGCCCGAGAACACGTCCTGGCTGACGACGCCCGCGAGGGACACGACGATGCCCGCCGACGTCGCCAGGAACGCCGCGAAGGCGCCCGCGACGACGAGCGCCGTGATCGCCTCGCCGAGGGGTCCGGGGAACACGCGCGACGGCAGCACGAGCGCGACGGTGTCGGACAGGCCCGGCCGGGCGAGGTCGGGGGCCACGATGCGTCCCAGCAGGCCCATCGTCGACGACACGGCGTAGAACACGCTCACCATGCCGATGACGAGCACGGTCGTCCAGCGCGCCGACACCCCGTCGGGGCTCGTGTAGAAGCGCACGAGCACGTGGGGGAGCCCCATCGTGCCGAGGAGGAGCGCGAGCAGCAGGGATGCCGTCGCGTACGCGTCCATGCCCGCCGGCCCGTCCTGCGGCGGGAAGACGAGGGCCGGGTCGAGCTCGTGCGGGCCGCCCGCGAGCGCGAACGCGATCAGCACGGCCGGCACGAGCAGCGCCGTGAGCTTGAGCCAGTACTGGAACGCCTGCACGTAGGTGATGGCGCGCATGCCTCCCGCCGCCACGGCTCCCGCGACGAGCGTCGTCACGAGCACCGCGCCGACCCATGGCGGCAGGCCCGCGACGACGACGAGCGTGATGCCCGCGCCGTGCAGCTGCGGCACGACGTAGAGCCATCCGATCACCAGCACCGCGATGCTCGTCACGCGCCGCGCCCGCGACGACTGCACGCGCGCCTCGATGAAGTCGGGCAGTGTGTACGCGCCGCTGCGCCGCAGGGGAGCGGCGACGAAGGCGAGCACGAGCAGGTAGCCCGCCGCATAGCCGATCGGAAACCAGAAGCCGCGCGCACCGTCGAGCAGGATCATCCCCGACAGCCCCAGGAACGTGCCCGCCGACAGGTACTCGCCGCTGATGGCCGAGGCGTTCCACACCGGCCGCACGGTGCGCGAGGCGACGAAGAAGTCGCCCGTCGTCCGCGACACCCGGATGCCGTAGACGCCGATCAGCACCGTCGCCAGCGCGATCGCGGCGACGGCGGCGATGTCGAGCACCTGGTTCACTCGGTGCCCCGCAGCTGCCGGTACCGGCGCTCGTTGCGCGCGGCGCCGCGTTGGTAGACGAGGGCGAACGCGAGGATCGCGGGATAGAACGCGAACGCGTGCAGCAGCCACGACAGCGGCACGCCGAGCACCGCGATCTCGTCGAGCTCGGGGATGAGCGCGATCGCGGCGCCGAGGACGGCGACCACGACCACGAAGCCGGTCACCGTGCCGAGGGCCAGGCCCAGCTGCGCGCGGCGCAGGGCGCGCGCGAAGACGGCATCGGCCTCGTCGACGCGCGCCCCCGCGAGCGCGATCGGCCGCGTCGGGGCGCGCCGCGACCGGGCGGTGACGCGCACGCGGCGCGGCGGCTCGCTCATCGGCCCGCACCGCCCAGCAGCGCCTCGCGCACGGCGGGGAGCAGGCGCCGGCTGACCGGCAGCACCACGTCGCCGACGGCGACCGTCGCCTCGTGGCCGGCGAGGCGCGCCTCGGTGACGGATGCCGCGTGCACGAGGTAGGAGCGGTGCACGCGCACGAACCCGGCATCCGTCCATCGCTGCTCGAGCTCGGAGATCGGGATGCGCACGAGGTGGCCCGCGCCCTCGCCCGTGTGCAGGCGCGAGTAGTCGCCCTGCGCCTGCACCCACCGCACGTCGCGGCGGCGCACGAAGCGCACGGCCGAGCCGATCGTGACGGGCAGCACCTCGTCGCCGCCGTCGGCCGGCGCGGGCGCCGCCTCGGACAGCTCGACGACGCGGTCGAGGGCACGGCGCAGCCGGTCGAGCCGCACCGGCTTGAGCAGATAGTCGGCGGCGCGCAGGTCGAACGCCTCGACCGCGCGCGCGTCGTCGGCCGTCACGAAGATGACGGCGGGGCGCACCGCGACCCCCTCGATCGCGCGGGCGACGTCGAGGCCCGAGAGCCCCGGCATGTGGATGTCGAGGAAGGCGCCCGCCACGGCGTGCGCGGTCAGCAGGGCGAGCGCCTCGGCGCCCGTGCGCGCCGTGTACACGCGCCCGACCCGCTCGTCGGCGCCGATCAGGTGCGCCAGCTCGGCGAGGGCGGGGGGCTCGTCGTCGGCGACGAGCACGTCGATCGTGGCGCTCATGCGGGCCCCGTCTCGTTCATCGGCTGCGACTTGGGCACGCGCATCCGCACGAGCGTGCCCGCGCCCGTGTTCGTCTCGACGACGAGCCGTCCGTCGGGCCCGTAGAGCTGCCGCAGCCGGGTGTCGACGTTGCGCAGACCGATGTGCATGCGCGTCGTGCCCGCGCCCGCGTCGTCCGTGCCGTTCAGCAGGGCGGAGAGCTCCGCGGGATCCATGCCGGCGCCGTCGTCCTCGACCGTGATCTCGGTGTGCGTGGTCTCGTCGCGCGAGGCGATGCGGATCGTCCCGCCGCCCTCGCCGGGCTCGAGGCCGTGCCGCACGGCGTTCTCGACGAGCGGCTGCACCGAGAGGAACGGGATGGTCGTCGCCAGCGTCTCAGGGGAGATCGTCAGCACCACCGAGAGGCGCTCGCCGAAGCGGGCGCGCTCGAGCTCGAGGTACGAATGGATGCTGCGCAGCTCCTCGGCGAGGGTCGTGAACTCGCCCTGCCTGCGGAACGAGTACCGCGTGAAGTCCGCGAACTCGAGCACGAGCTCGCGGGCGCGCGGCGGGTCGGTGTGGATGAACGAGGCGATCGCGGTGAGCGCGTTGTAGATGAAGTGCGGCGAGATCTGCGCGCGCAGCGCTCGCAGCTCGGCCTCGGCCAGGGCGGCGCGCGACACCTCCAGCTCGCCGAGCTCGACCTGCGCCGCGCACCAGTCGCCGACCTCGCCGGCCGCGCGCACGAGCGCCGCGCGCATCGGGTTCGCGAAGGCGACGAGCACGCCGATCACCTCCCCGTCGACGGTGAGCGGCGCGCCCGCCGCGCCGAGCCCGCCGTGCTGGTCGAGGCGCATGAACACCTGCAGCCGCGCGGTCTCGCGCACGCGCTCGGCCAGGCGCAGGGCGGTGGCGTCCGTGCCCTCGGCATCCCCGTCGGCGGCGACGACGCGGTCGCCGTCGACGAGCACGACCGCGGTGCTGCCCAGCAGCGCGCGCAGGTGGCGTGCGGCGCGGCCGACGCCGGGCGAGCCGAGGCCGCCGCGCAGGTGCGGCGCTGCGAGGCTCGCCTCGTGCAGGGCGCGGTAGGCGGCCTGCTCCGCGTCGCTGCCCAGGTCGCGCGAGCCGCGCGCGAGCCGCCGCGAGAGCAGCAGCAGCAGGGTCAGCACGACCCCGGCGGCCACGCCCAGCACGGCCGCGAGCACCACGGCATCCGTCACGGCCATGAGTTTAGGCGGGTCGGGGCTGCACAACTCCTTCGATCCGAGCGTGATCCGGCTCGAATCGGCGCCCCGGCTCGCGCAGCTGCCGGTTTTGGAGGAGTTGTGCAGGCGGCGGTCACGGCGGGGGCTCAGCAGCAGCGGGCGCCGGGGTTGCGATCCTGCTCGTCCATGCGCTGCCGCCAGAACTGCCGCTCGGTCGGCAGTTCTTCGCCGGGGTGGTGCCTTCGCTGATGGGCGACGTACGTCGCATAGGCGTTGTCGCCCATCAGCGTGGTGATGTACCAGCGGATGCCCCGGCCCACGGCCGTCAGCCGCGCGAGCACGGCACGCGCCGGAACCGTCGGCTCCTCAGGGCTGTTCGAGGGACTCGTGCCCTCGGCGCGGGCGTAGCCCTCAGACGTACCGGGCGCCGAGGCATCCGTCTGGATCATCCTGTTCCTCCCGACCGGTCAGTGCCCGCGGCGGGCCAGATCCTTGCGTTCCTCGGCGAGGAGCGGCTCCCACTCCTGCTCGAGCGCGCGCTCCGACGGCGTCGGCAGGAATCCGGCGGGGGCGTACCGCCGCGAGGCGACCGCGGCGTCCTCGGTGTTCTCCCCGCCGCCGTCGCGGATCGCCCTGATCGTCACGACGACCGCGGCGATGATCACGACGATCGCGAGCACGACGAACACGATCGACAGCGTGCCCTGCACGGCCGTGTTGCGGATGACGGCGTTCATGACCTCGGGCGTGCCGAGCGACCCGTCGCCCGCGGCGAGCGCGTCGCGGTACCGGAAGTGGTTGGCCCAGTATCCGATCGCCGGCACCGGCGAGAAGATCTTGTACATCGACGCCGTGATCGTGACGACCGCGGTGAAGGCGAGCGGCAGCCCGACGATCCAGAGCCACTTCACGTACTCCCTGCCGCGCTTCGCCACGATCGCCATCACGACCGCGAGCGCGATCGCCGCGAGCAGCTGGTTGGCGATGCCGAACAGCGGGAAGAAGGTGTTGATGCCGCCGAGCGGGTCGGTGACGCCGAGGATGAGGATCGTGCCCCAGCCGGCGACCATGATCGCGGTGCACAGCCACACGCCCGGCCGCCACGTGACGTCGCGGAACTTCGGGAACCACGCCCCGATCGAGTCCTGCAGCATGAACCGGGCCACGCGCGTGCCCGCGTCGACGGCCGTCAGGATGAACAGCGCCTCGAACATGATCGCGAAGTGGTACCAGAACGCCATCAGAGCCTGGCCGCCGAGCGCCTGCTGCATGATGTGCGCGAGGCCGAGGGCGAGGGTCGGCGCGCCGCCGGTGCGCGAGACGACCGACGGCTCGCCCACGTCGGCGGCCGCACCCGTGAGCATCTCGGGCGTGAGGTGCACGCCCGTCAGGCCCAGCGAGTTCACGAACGCGACGGCGCCCTCGACGGTGCCGCCCGTGAGGGCGGCGGGGGAGTTCATCGCGAAGTAGATGCCCTGGTCGATCGAGATCGCCGCGACGAGCGCCATGATCGCCACGAACGACTCCATGAGCATGCCGCCGTAGCCGATGAAGCGCGTCTGGCGCTCCTTCTCGACGAGCTTCGGCGTCGTGCCCGAGGAGATCAGCGCGTGGAAGCCCGACAGGGCGCCGCACGCGATCGTGACGAACAGGAACGGGAAGAGCGGCCCCGCGAACACCGGCCCGAGGCCGTTCTCGCCGAAGATCGTGACGGCGGGCACCGTGATCTCGGGCCGCACGACGACGATCGCGGCCGCGAGCATGACGATGACGCCGATCTTCATGAACGTCGACAGGTAGTCGCGCGGTGCGAGCAGCAGCCACACCGGCAGCACGGCCGCCACGAAGCCGTAGACGATGATGCCCCACGCGATCACGCCGCGGTCGAGGTGGAAGATCGCCTGGCCCCACTCGGTGCCGGCGACCCAGCCGCCCGCGATGATCGCGCCGATCAGCAGCACGAAGCCGATGACCGACACCTCGGTCACCCGGCCGGGGCGCAGGTACCGCAGGTAGACGCCCATGAACAGGGCGATCGGGATGGTCAGGGCGACCGAGAACACGCCCCACGGGCTCTCGCCGAGCGCGTTCACGACGACGAGCGCGAGGATCGCCACGATGATCAGCATGATCAGCAGCGAGGCGAGGATCGCGGCGGTGCCGCCGATGCGGCCGAGCTCCTGCCGGGCCATCTGGCCGATCGTGCGGCCGCCGCGGCGCATCGAGAAGAACAGCACGGTGTAGTCCTGCACGGCGCCGGCGAGCACGACGCCGACGATGATCCAGATCGTGCCCGGGAGGAAGCCCATCTGCGCCGCCAGCACGGGGCCGACGAGCGGGCCGGCGCCGGCGATCGCGGCGAAGTGGTGGCCGTAGAGCACGCGACGGTCGGTCGGCACGTAGTCCTTGCCGTCGGAGCGCACCTCGGCGGGCGTCGCGCGCTTGTCGTTCGGGCGCGTGATGTAGCGCTCGATGACCTTGGAGTAGAAGCGGTAGCCGATGAGGTAGGTGCACACGGCCGCGAACACGAACCAGATCGCGTTCACGGTCTCGCCGCGCACGATCGCCAGCATCGTCCAGGCGACGCCGCCCAGCAGGGCGACGACCACCCATCCGGCGATCTTCAGGGGCGTCCAGCGGGTGTCCCTCGCATCCTGCTCGGGTGTGAGCGCGACGGGCGGGAGGGTCGGATCGGTGGTGATCTCCGGCTCGTCGTCGACGAGCGCCGCGCCGCTGCGGCGGCGGTCCGAAGGTGCAGTCATTGAATCTCCTGGTGGGTTCGCATCCTTGCGTGCCCCTCAGGGTAGGAATCCGGCACCCGCCCCGGGCCGGCCCCGGCCCGCGCCTGCGACGAGCGGTGCCAGGCGCGCGACGAACGGCATCCGCGCGCCGGGTGGCGGCCGGCGGCGGTGTGCACGACTCAGGAAGAACGCCCCCTTGCCCCGACGGGACCCGGCGTGCGCCCGCGAATCTCCTGAGTCGTGAACAGCATCCGGGCCGGATCGCCGGGGTGGACCTAGGTTGGAGGGAGGCAACGAGAGGAGCGGACATGCCCGATCCCACCCCCACCGTGACCCGCAACGACGAGAAGAGCCGGTACGAGGTGCACGTCGGCGACACGCTCGCCGGCTTCACGACGTTCCAGCCCGACGAGCAGGGGCGATTCGTCTACGCGCACACCGAGGTCGATCCCGCGTTCAGCGGGCAGGGCCTCGGCGGCATCCTCGTGGGTCAGGCGCTGACCGACGCCGCGAGCCGCGGCGAGACGGTCGTGCCGGTGTGCCCGTTCGTCGTGAAGTACGCGCAGCGCGGCAACGTGCCCGGGCTCGAGATCCACTGGCCGGCCGGCTCCGTCGACGCCTGACCGCGACGGCGGGTCGGATGTCGCCGGCATCCGCTCGCACGTCGATTTTCCCCGGTCGGAGAACGGGCCTCCGCGGGTACGCTGAAGCTGTGCCTAGCCTCACCCGTCTCCTCACGACGCGCGTTCTGCTGATCTGCGCGGCCGTCGGCGTCGCCACGGGGATCGTGGGCGGCGTCGCGGGGCTGCTGACGCCGCTCGTGCTCCTCGCCGCGCCGTTCGCCTACGGGCTGCTGCTGGGCGTGCACGTGCTGCCGGGCATCATCGCGCAGGAGGTGCTGCGCCTGCCGCTCGTCGCCATCGTCACGCACGTGCTCGCCGCCCTCGTCTCCAGCGCTTTCAACCCCGCGTGGGCGGGCCGGTTCATCGGCACGGCGCTGCTGTTCGGCGCGATCCAGGAGGGCGTCGCCGCGCTCACCCGCTACCGCGCGTGGGGCGTGTGGCGCTTCTTCGTCTCGGGTGCCGTCATCGGCCTCGTCATCGCCGTCGCCGTATTCTTCGCCGCCGACCTCGCGGCGCTCGCGACGTGGGCGCAGATCGCCTACCTCGTGCTGTCGGTGCTCTCGCCCGTGCTGTGGACCGCGCTGGGCATCGCGATCGGCGCGGGCCTGCGCCGGGCGGGCGTGGTCCGTCCCGTCGCCACACGAGGTTAGGCCGTACTAAGTTAGGAGGGTTCCCCACCCTCTTGGACCTCTCGTGCCCCTAGTCGAACCCGTGATCGCGCATGTGCGGAGCCTGGCCGTGCGGCACGACGGCGCCCGCGTCGACGCGCCCGCCGACGCCTCGTTCGACATCGCGCCGGGCGAGGTGGTGCTGCTGCTCGGGCCGAGCGGGTCGGGCAAGTCGACCGTCACGCTGACCCTCAACGGGCTCATCCCGCACGCGGTGCCCGCGACCGTGCGGGGCACCGTCTCGATCGCGGGGATGGATGCCACGACGACGCCCGTCGCGACGCTGAGCACGCACGTGGGGATGGTCTTCCAGGATCCCGACGCGCAGCTCGTCACCGGCACGCTCCTCGACGAGGTGGCCTTCGGGCCCGAGAACCTGCGGCTGCCCGTCGACGAGGTGCTGCGCCGCACCGAGGCCGCGCTGCGGCGCGTGGGGCTCTGGGAGCGTCGGCACGAGAACCCCGATCGCCTCTCGGGCGGCGGGCGCCAGCGGCTCGCCCTCGCGTGCGCCCTCGCGCTGGGCTCGCCGCTGCTCGTGCTCGACGAGCCCACGGCCAACCTCGATCCGCAGGGCATCGAGGAGGTCTACGCGGCCCTCGGCGAGCTGGTCGCGGCCGGCGACCGCGCCGTGCTGCTCGTCGAGCACAACCTCGACGCCGCCGTCGCGATCACCGACCGGGTCGTCGTGCTCGACGCGGCGGGCCGCACCCTGGCGGCGGGCGGCGTCGACGAGGTGCTGCGGGAGCGCGCGGCCGAGCTGCACGCGCTCGGCGTCTGGCTGCCGGTCGCGACCCTCGCGGCCCTGCGGCTGCAACGCCGGGGCCGGCGGTTCGATCGCCTGCCGCTCACGCCCGACGAGCTGCGTGCGGAACTGGCGGCCGCGGCGGGCGGCTTCTCGTCGGGGCCCCAGGCGGACGTCGCCCGAACTCCTCCGATCCGCAGGCGGATGGGCGCTTCCGGACCCGATTCGGCGTCTTCCGCATCGGATCGGAGGAGTTCGGGCGCGCCCGTCGCCGCGCCGCCCGAGGCGGACGCGCCGCCCGCGGTGGAGGTGCGCGACCTCACGGTGCGGCGGGGGCGCGCCGACGTGCTGCACGACGTGTCGCTCCGGGTGGATGCCGGCGAGTTCGTGGCCGTCGTCGGCGCCAACGGCGCGGGCAAGACCACCCTGCTGCAGGCGATCGGCGGCGTCGTGCCCGTGCCGCGCGGCGCGGTGCGCACGGCGGGCGTCGATCCGTCGCGCGCCGACCGGCGCTCGCGCGCGGCGCACGTGGGCTTCGTGTTCCAGAACCCCGAGCACCAGTTCATCGCGCACACCGTGTTCGACGAGCTCGCCCACGGACTGCGCCTGCAGAGGATGCCGGATGCCGAGGTGCGCGCCCGCGTCGACGAGCTGCTGGAGCGGTTCGGGCTCACCGGTCACGCCGACAGCCATCCGTTCCTGCTGTCGGGCGGCCAGAAGCGCCGCCTGTCGGTGGGCACCGCGCTCATCGCCGGGGCGCCCGTGCTCGCGCTCGACGAGCCCACGTTCGGGCAGGACCGCGCCCGCGCCGACGAGCTGCTGCGGCTGCTCGTCGACCTCAACGACGGTGGCACGACCATCCTGATCGTGACCCACGACATGCAGCTCGTCGCCGACTACGCGCGTCGCGTGATCGTCGTGGAGCAGGGCCGCATCGCCGCGGACGCTCCGACCGCCGAGGTGTTCGCCGACGACGAGCTGCTGCGCCGGTGCGGGCTGCGGCCTCCGCCACTGTCGCGCGGACTCGCCGGCATCCCCGGTCTCGAGGGCGTCACGCGGCTCGACGATCTGGATGACCTCGACGTGCTGGACGTGCTCGACGATGAGGGCGCCTCGTGAGCGTCGACCCGTACGCGCGCCCGAGCTCGCGCCGGTTCCTGCACACGCTGAACCCGCTCGCGAAGATCGTGGCCCCGCTGCCCGCCATGCTGCTGCTCGTGTTCGTGCGCGACCTGGCGACGCCGCTCGCCTTCATCGTGCTCTCCTACGTCGTGCTGCTCGCGGGCGCCCGGCTCACCCGCGGCGTGCTCGTGCTGCTCGCCGTCGTCGTGCCCGCCGCCGCGCTCTTCGTCGGCGTCGGCATGTCGCTCTGGGCCGATGCGTCGCGCGTCGACCAGTCGGTCGTGCTCGTGCAGCTCGGCGGCTGGACGCTCTACGGCGGGGCGCTCGCGATCGGCTTCGCCACGGGACTGCGGCTCGCTGCGATCATCGCGCTGGCGCTCGCCGCCGGGCTGACCACGACGGGCCCCGACCTGGCGCGCTCGATGGTGCAGCAGCTGCGCGTTCCGTATCGCATCGGATACACGGCGCTCGCCGCCTTCCGCTTCGTGCCGCGGTTCGGCCACGAGCTCGAGGTCATCCGCCAGGCGCACCGGGTGCGCGGCGCGCACGGCGGCCGCGGCCCGTTCGCTGCGCTGGCCCGTTGGTGGGGCTACGTCGTGCCGTTGCTGGCCGGGGCGATCCGCCACGCCGAGCGGGTCGCGCTCGCGATGGACGCCCGCGCGTTCGGCGCCTACCCCGACCGCACCGAGCGGCACCTCGTGCCCTTCCGAACCCGCGACGTCGTCTTCATCGCGGCCGGCTGGGCGATCTCCGCGGCGATCTTCGCCGTGCTGTTCCCCTGGGGTCTCGGGTGAACAGGGCCTCGGGTGAGCACGGTCTCGGGGTGAGCATCCCGGCATCCCCCGCCCATCCCCTCATCGAAAGGATGCCGACATGGCACGCTTCAGCTCCCTCGTGAAGCCCGCGTCGCAGGACCTCCTGCACCTGCGGGTCGTGCGCACCGAGCGTCTCTCGCCGCACTGGATCCGCATCACCCTCGGCGGCGGCGACATCGGCCGGTTCACGCCGATGGGCTACGACCAGTGGTTCCGCATCTTCCTGCCGCTCGGCGGCGACGAGGGCCTCGAACGCATTCCCGCGAAGGCCAACAAGATCCTCGGCTACGTCAAGTACCTCCGCATCCCCGACGGCATGCGCCCCGTCATGCGCAACTACACGGTGCGCGCGTACCGCGCGGCCGGCGCCGACGGCGGCCCCGAGATCGACGTCGACTTCGTGCTGCACGGCAGCGGCCCGTCGGCCGGCCCTGCGTCGCGGTGGGCCTCGGCGGCGAGCCCCGGGGAGTCGGTCGTCATCATCGACGAGGGCCTGGGCTTCAACCCCGACCGCGGCGTCGACCGCGTCGTGCTCGTCGCCGACGAGACGGGCGCGCCGGCGGTCGCGGGCGTGTGCGCGTCGCTGCCCGCGACGGCCACGGGCGTCGCGCTCGTCGAGGCGTCCTCGGCCGACGACGTGCTCGAGATCGACGCGCCCGCGGGCGTCGAGGTGCGCTGGCTCGTGCGGCCGCAGGGCGCGAAGCCCGGGTCGGCCGCGCTCGACGCGCTGCGGGCGCTCGACCTTCCGGCATCCCCGTTCCATGCGTTCGTCGTGGGCGAGCAGTCGCTGCCGACGACGGCGCGCCGCGAGCTCGTGGCGCGCGGCGTCGACAAGGGCGCGATCAGCTTCATGGGCTACTGGCGCGTGGGCGCGGCCTCGCCGACGCCCAAGTCGCAGGTCGCCGCGGGAGGCGCGCACTGATGGGACGCGTCTCGACCGCGTACCTGCTGACGTGCGCCGCGATCGGCGTCGCAGGCGGCGTGCTGCTCGCGGTCGGCTGGTGGCTCTCGCTCGGGCTGTTCGCGACCGTGCCGTTCGTGTCGGTGGCGATCGCGGGGCTTTGGGTGCTGCCGGCCGTGATCGCGCTGCGCCTCATCCAGCGCCCCTTCGCGGGACTGCTCGTCGGGCTCGTCTCGGGCCTCGTGCTCGCCCCGTTCTACACGGTGTCGGCGATCGCGACGACGCTGTTCTGGTCGTTCTTCCCCGAGCTGCCGTTCCTCGTCACGCTGTACCGGCGCTGGTCGACGTGGCTGCACTATGCGGGGGCCGCGGCCGTCGGCATCGCGTACCCGATCCTCGCGGCGCAGTCGTTCGACCTGTGGTCGATGGCGCCGGGCGTGCTCGTCGCATTCATCGGGCTGTGCCTCGTGAGCTGCCTCGCCGGCACCGCGCTCGGCGTGCTGATCGCCGACCGCCTGCGCGCCGCGGGCGTCGCGCGCCTCGCCCGCCGGCGGCCCGCGGCCTGAGCGACCGGACGAACGATGGATGCCGGGACCCGTGGGCCCCGGCATCCATCGTTTGTCCGGCGTTCCTGCCGTCGCGGTCGCGCCTACTTGCCGACCAGGTCGCGCCCCACGATCTCGCGCATGATCTCGTTGGTGCCGCCGTAGATGCGGTGCACGCGCGCGTCGGTGAAGGCGCGGGCGATCGGGTACTCCATGATGTAGCCGTAGCCGCCGTGCAGCTGCACGCCGGTGTCGAGCACCTCCCACTCGCGCTCGGTCGCCCAGAACTTGACCTTCGCGGCCTCCTCGGCTGAGAGCTTGCCGTCCTTGTAGGCGAGCAGCGCGCGGTCGACGTACGCCCAGAGCGCGTCGACGGAGGTGGCCATGTCGGCGAGCTTGAAGCGCGCGTCCTGGAAGTCGGCGACGCGCTGGCCGAAGGCCGTGCGGTCCTTCGTGTACGCGAGCGTCCACTCGAAGCCGGCCTGTGCCGCCGCGGCCGCCGAGACGGCGATCGAGAGGCGCTCCAGCGGCAGGTTCATCATGAGCTGGATGAACCCCTGGCCCTCCTTGCCGCTGATGAGGTTCTCCTCGGGCACGAACACGTCGCTGAAGCTGAGCTCCGCGGTGTCCCAGCCGTGGAAGCCCATCTTGCTGAGCTTCTTGCCGTGGTCGAAGCCCTCCATGCCGTTCTCGATGATGATGAGGCTGAAGGCGTCGGGACGGTTGCCCTCGCCCGTCTTGACGAACGTCACGACGATGTCGGCGGTCTTGCCGCTGGAGATGAACGTCTTCGCGCCGTTGACGATGTAGCCGCCGTCGACCTTCTTGGCCGTCGTCGAGATGCCGCGCAGGTCGCTGCCGGCGCCGGGCTCGGTCATCGCGAGCGCGCCGAGCACCTCGCCCGTGGCCATGCGGGGCAGCCACTTCTCCTTCTGCGCCTGCGTGCCCATGTGCACGAGATAGGGCACGGCGAGGTCGTCCTGGATGCCGAAGGCGCCGGCGAGCGAGCCCGCTCCGGCGCGGATGACCTCTTCGTTGACGATCGCGCGGAAGCGGTAGTCCTGCAGCATCCCGGCACCGCCGAACTCCTCCGGAACCGACAGGCCGATCAGGCCCGACTCCCCGGCGGCGAGCATGGTGTCGCGGTCGATCTCGCCGTCGCGCTCCCACTGCTCGCGCTTCTCGTTCGTCGCGTACCGCTTGAGGAACTCCTTGACAACGTCGCGGAACGTCTCGTGATCCTCGTCGTAGATGTCGCGCTCCATGCGGCGCCCCTTTCTTCGTGGTCTTCCGGCGCACCGAAAGCTCCAGCGGCGCCGCCGATCCCAGCGTACGCCGTGGTGCACAAGGGTGAAACCCCGTTCCTCGAAGTTGGTACCCCGTGTCATCTCGGCGGGCGGTGGCGGGCACGGAGTTCGGAGGATGTCGCCAAGTTCGGGGGATGCCGCGGGACGTGTCCGAGGTCGGCGGGATTCTCCGAGGCCTGTGATCGGCGAGGGATGCCGGGTCTATCCGGAGATGGCGTTCACAATTCAGGAAGAACGGGGTGCTGGTGGCCGGGTCGGGCCGACCGTGGACCGTTCTTCCTGAATTGTGAACAGTGGTGGAGGTGGTGTCCGTCGGCTGGATGGCACCAGAGCCGCGGGGCTCGGGGCAGGTGGCAGGGTTGGGCGGAGGCCGGCGGTGGGGAGGTCGGCCGTGCACAATTCAGGAAGCCTGCGCCGGTGGGCTTGGGGAACGGGGGTTTCCGGGCGGTCTTCCTGAGTTGTGAACAGTACGAGGGCGGAATCGGGCGAGAGCGGCCGGGTCGGGGCGGCCAGGTCGCGACCGCCGGCCGGGTCAGGGGGCGGTCGGCGGGCGGGGAGTGGACGCCGGCGGGGCGGCCGGAGCGAGCCGCACGGCGTCGGCGGGCACCGTCAGGCGCACGGCCGTGCCGGGGGCGAGCCGCAGCGCGGCGAGAGCATCGGCGGCCAGGTCGACCGCGATGTCGGGTTCCTCTGTGTGCACGCGCACGCCCGCAGGGGTCTGCTCGAGGCGCGCGACGCGGGTGATCCACGAGCTCGCGGACGCGTGAGGCGCGGGCGCCGGGTCTATTGATGCCGGACCCGCGGATGCGTGAGGCGCGGGCGCTAGGTCTGCGGGCGCCGAACCCGCGGGCGCCGGACCCCCGGGCGCCGGACCCCCGGGCGCCGGACCCCCGGGCGCCGGACCCGTGGATGCCGCAGACCCGGCATCCACGTCCTCCAGCGTCTGCAGGTGTACCAGGCCGGGACGGACGAAGGCCGCCAGCGGCGTGCCGTCGGCGGCGTCCACGGCGTCGCGGGCTCTCAGCGTCACGTCGCCCGACCGCCACGCGCCGCCGTCGGCGACGCCGAGCACGCGGTTCACACCCGCGATGACGGCGGCGAAGCGCGTCGCGGGCGCCGCGAGCACATCGCGCACGGGGCCCGCCTGGGTCACGACGCCGTCCTCGACGATGACGAGCCGGTCGGCGAGGGCCGCGGCATCGATCGCGGCGTGCGTCACGACGAGCGTCGTCACGGCACTGCGCGGCAGCTGCGTGGCGATGAGCGTGCGGATCTCGCCCGCCGTCTCGGGATCGAGCGAGGCGAACGGCTCGTCGAGCATGAGCACGCGCGGCTCGGTCGCGAGGGCGCGGGCGAGCGCGATCCGCTGCTGCTGCCCGCCCGACAGCTGCGCGGGACGGCGCCCGCCGAGTCCGCCGAGTCCGACCCGCGCGATCCACTCGTCGGCACGCTCGAGGGCGACGGCGCGGGCGACCCGCCGCGCCCGCAGCCCGAACGCGACGTTCTCCCGCGCCGACAGGTGCGGGAACAGCCGGGGCTCCTGGCCGAGCAGCACGACGCCGCGGCGATGCGGGGGCAGGGGGCGGCGGCCCGCGGCATCCGTGCCGTCGATGCGCACGTGCCCCTCGTGCACGGGCTCGAGCCCGGCGATCGCGTGCAGCAGCGTCGACTTGCCCGCGCCGCTCGGTCCCATGATCGCGACGGTCTCGCCCGGCGCCGCGGTCACCGCGACGTCGAGGCGGAAGCGCGGCCGGTTCACGACGACCCGTGCGTCGAGGGATGCCGCGGTCATCGCGCCCGCCGCCCGTTCGACCGCGGCAGAGTGCGGGTGCCGCGCTCGCCGACCCGCACTCTGCCGCGGTCGAACGAGATGCCGGGGGCGGGGCTCATCGCGGGGCTCCGGGCCGCCAGCCGCGCACGAGCAGCAGCACGGCGATCGCGGTGACGAGCAGCAGCAACGAGAGCGCGACGGCGGTGCCCTGCGCGACCCCGGCGCCGTTGAACGCCGTGTAGATCGCGAGCGGCATGGTCTGCGTCACGCCCGGCGCGTTGCCCGCGAACAGCGCGGTCGCGCCGAACTCGCCGATCGCGCGCGCGAAGCACAGCACGACGCCCGCGACGAGCCCGGGCGCCGCGAGCGGCAGGGTGACGCGGCGCAGCGTGTACCAGCGGCCCGCGCCGAGCGACGCGGCCGTGCGTTCGAACGCGGTGCCCGCCGTGCGCAGCGAGCCCTCCACCGTGAGCACGAGGAACGGCAGCGCCACGAAGGTCTGCGCGAGCACGACGGCGACGGTCGTGAACGGCAGGCGCAGGCCCCACCACGCGTCGAGCAGCGATCCGATCGGGCTCGTGCGGCCGAGCAGGAACAGCAGGGCCACGCCGCCGACCATCGGCGGCAGCACGAGCGGCACCGTCACGGCGGCGCGCAGCACGGCGCTGAGCCGCGGACCGGAGCGCGCGATGAGCAGCGCGAGCGGAACGCCGAGCAGCACGCACGCCGTCGTCGCGATGAGACCCGTCGTGAGCGAGAGCGCGAGCGCGTCGCGCGCCGCGGGGGCCGTGACGTCGGCCCACAGCGTCGGCCAGTTCACGCGTGCGACGAGCGCCGCGAGCGGCAGCACGAGGAACGCGAGGGCGAGGATGCCGGGCACGACGAGCCAGCGCGGCACGAAGCCGCGCGTCGTCGCTGTGCCGCCATCCATCGCCGGCTCCATCTCCTTCTTCTTCCTTCGCCGAGTCAACCCTCCCTCGCCGAATCAACCCCGAACTGACGTGGGGGCGAGGTTGACTCGGCGAAGCGAGGTTGACTCGGCGAAGCGGGGCGGGGTTACGGTGCGCCGAAGCCGAGGGCGGCGAGGATGGCCTGGCCCTCCGCGCTGAGCACGAACTCGACGAACGCCTGCGCGGCCTCGGGGTTGGGGGCGTCGTCCAGCGCGACGAGCGGGTACTTGTTGACGACGTCGGCCGCGCCCTCGGGCACGATCGAGGCGACGCCCTTGCCGACCACGTCGGTCGCGTAGACGAGCCCGGCATCCGCCTCGCCCGCCTCGACCTTGGTGAGCACGGCCGTGACGTTCTGCTCGAGGCTCGCGGGCGTGACGGCGACGCCGGCCGCGTCGAGCAGCTTCTGGGATGCCGCGCCGCACGGCACCTCGACCGCGCACAGCACCACGGAGGCGTCGGGGCTCGCGAGGTCGGCGATGCCCGCGATGCCCGCGGGGTTGTCCTGCGGCGTCGCGATCACGAGCGTGTTGGTCGCGAACAGCGCGGGGCCGGTCGCGAGGCTCGCGTCGGTGACCTTGGCCATGTTGTTCTCGTCGGCGGAGGCGAACACGTCGACCGCGGCGCCCTCGATGATCTGCGTCGCGAGGGTGCTCGATCCGTCGTAGCGGATGGGCTGCACGTCGACGCCCGGGTGCAGCTCCTCGAACGCGACCGCGATCTCGTCGAATGCCGTGCCGAGCGAGGCGGCGGCGAAGATCACGAGATCGCCGCTCAGGTCGCTCGTGGGCTCCGGCGCGGTGGTCTCGGCGGCCTCCGGGGCGTCGGTCGGCGCATCGGTCGCCGGCGCGGGGGTGCTCGATGCGCACGCGGCGAAGAGGGTCACTCCCGCCACGAGGACGGCGGCGGAAAGCAGGGGACGGTGCATGGATCAGCTCCTGGGGGTCTCGACGATGACGGTGGTGGCCTTGACCACGGCGACCGCGAGCGAGCCGGGCTCGAGGCCCAGCTCGACGACGGCCTCCGACGACACGAGGGACACGACGCGGTGCGGGCCGGCCTGGATGTCGACCTGCGCCATCACCCCGTCGGTCTTCACGCGCGTGACGATGCCGACGAAGCGGTTGCGCGCGCTGGAGAGCACGTCGCCCGGGTCGGGCGGCGTCTGCGCGAGCTCGACGGCCAGCGCCGCGAGGGCGTCGCCCGGGATCTGCGCGGGGCTGCCCTCGGCGGGCAGGCGGCCCGCGTCGACCCAGCGCCGGACGGTGTCGTCGGACACGCCCAGCAGCCGCGCCGCGTCGGAGATGCGGTAAGTGGTCATGGATGCCACTGTAGTGCCGCATGCGCGGGTGTTTTTCACCAAGTGCACCGCAAATGCGGATCACAATGCGATAACTCTTCACAGCGCCACCGCCGGCGGTCCTCGTCCGCGCCCCGCGAGGGTGCCCGTTCTCCCCGCGAGGGTGCTCCACGTTCTCGCGAGGGTGCCACCTTTCCTCGCGAGGGTGCCACCTTTCCTCGCGAGGGTGCTTCGTATTTCCGCGAGGGTGCCACCTCTCCCCACGAGGGTGCCACCTTTCCTCGCGAGGGTGCCACCTTTCCTCGCGAGGGTGCCACCTCTCCCCACGAGGGTGCTCCGCGCACCCTCCGACCTGGCGCCGGCCCGGATTCTGCTCTCAGCAGAGCGGCGGGCGCCGAGGCGGTTCCGATCGGTAGCATCCGAAGCATCCGTCCCTTCTCGAGGAAGGCGCAGCGCATGCCTACACCGACCGACCCCGAGCCGCTCTGGCGGCACCTGCTCGGCGACGAGCTGCGCCGGCGGCGCCACGCGCGTGGCGAGACCCTCGGGCAGACGGCCGAGCGGGCGGGTGTCTCGCCGCAGTACCTCTCCGAGATGGAGCGCGGCGTGAAGGACCCGTCGAGCGAGATGATCGCGGCTGTCTCGGGCGCCCTCGAGCTGCCGCTGCTCGACCTCACCCGCGCGGTGGCCGCACGGCTCGAGCCGCGCCCGGCCGCCCCCGTCGCGGGCCGCGCGGCGTTCGCGCTCGCCGCCTGACCGGCCGTCTCACCGCCGCTCGATCACCCGGTCGATCAGCCCGTACTCCCTCGCCGCCTCCGCGGTGAACACCCGGTCGAGGTCGGTGTCGCGCCGCAGCGTCTCCACGCTCCGGCCGGTGTGGCGGGAGAGCACGGCCTCGAGGTCGGCGCGGATGCGCACCGCCTCGTCCGCCTGCAGGATGAGATCGGGGATCGTGCCGCGCCGGCCCTGTTCCGCGGGCTGGTGCAGGATGACCCGGGCGTGCGGCAGCGCCATCCTCTTGCCCTCGGCGCCCGCGGCCAGCAGCACGGCGCCGGCGCCGACCGCCTGCCCGACGCAGATCGTCGCGACGTCGGGGCGGATGTACCGCATCGTGTCGTAGACGGCGAGCATCGCGCTCGGGTCGCCGCCCTCGCAGTTGACGTAGAACTGGATGTCGCGGTCGGAGCCGGTCTGCTCGAGGAAGAGCAGCTGGGCGATGACGGCGTTCGCGACGCCCGCGTCGATCGGGGTGCCGAGGGAGATGATCCGCTCGGTCAGCAGGTGCGAGTAGACGTCCATGATCCGATCGCCCCGCGGGTTCTGCGAGACGACGTTCGGGATCGTGTAGGCGCTCATCGCCCGCCTCCCCGGAAGCCCGTCGGTTCCTGGAAGCCCGTCGACCCCTGGAAGCCCGTCGATCGCAGCGCACCGGGCACGATCTCCGCGAACGAGGAGACGACGTGGTCGATGAAGCCGTACTCTTTCGCCTCGCGCGCGCTGTACCAGTGATCGTGCAGCGAGTCCTCGTACACGCGCTCGACGCTCTGCCCGGTGTCCTCGGCCGTGAGGGCCAGAAGAGTGTCGCGAGTGTGCCGCAGGTCGCCGGCCTGCAGCTCGACGTCGACGGTCGACCCGCCGATGCCCGCCGATCCCTGGTGCATGAGCACGCGGGCGTGCGGGAGTGCCCGGCGCCTGCCCGGAGTGCCCGCCGTGAGGAGGAACTGGCCGGCGCTGTACGCGATGCCGAGCACGAGGGTCGACACGTCGTTGGGGATCAGCCGGATGAGGTCGCGGATCGCGAGCATCGCCGGCACCGACCCGCCCGGCGAGTGGATCCACAGGGCGATCTCGGCCTTGGCATCCGCCATCGCGAGCGCCATGAGCTGCGTCGCGAGCAGCGTGCCGTTGTCGTCGTCGAGCACCCCGTCGAGCACGAGCACGCGATGCTCGTAGAGCTCCCGCCGGAATCGCTCGGTGAAGACGGGTGGGCGTGCGTTCTCTGTCATGCCCCCAGCCTGCGCGTGGCAGGGGCGCGGATGCCGGGACGCGGCTCGCAGCGGATCCGCCCTGAGCGGAGGGGCACCTCACGAGGGAAAGTGGCACCCTGGCGGGGACAGTTGGCACCCTGGCGGGGACAGTTGGCACCCTCGCGCGGATAGTTGGCACCCTCGCGGGAACACCGGGCACCCTCGCGCGGATACAGGGCACCCTCGCGGTGGGGAGGCGCCCGGCATCCGTGGTCCGTTCCCCCGGGCCGGGGCGTAGCCTGGGGGGATGCCGCACCCCCCGCTCGTCGCGCCCGTCGCCGCGCTCTCGGAGAGCGAGCGCCGGCGCACCGCACGTCATGCCGTGCTCGCGGGGTTCGGCGAGCTCGGTCAGCGTCGTCTCGCGGCGGCGCACGTCGCCGTCGTGGGCGCCGGCGGCCTCGGATCGCCCGCCGTGCTCGCCCTCGCGGCCGCCGGGGTCGGCACGATCACCGTCGTCGACGACGACCTCGTCGAGCACACGAACCTGCAGCGCCAGGTGCTGCATCGCGTCGTCGACATCGGCGCGCCCAAGGTCGACTCCGCCGTGCGCGCCGCCGCGGACCTCAGCCCCGAGACGATCGTGCGCCCCGTGCGCGTGCGACTCGACGCGGACAACGCCGCGGACGTGCTCGCGGGCGCCCACGTCGTGCTCGACGGCACCGACACCTTCGAGACGCGCCGCGTCGTCGCGGCCGCGTGCGAGCGACTCGGCGTTCCGCTCGTGTGGGGCGTCGTGCAGGAGTTCCACGCGCAGGTCACCGTGTTCTGGTCGGCACCGCCGGCCGGTGCGGACGCCGTCGTGCTCGACGACCTCTATCCCGCGGAGAGCGTCGGCGAGGTGCCCTCGTGCGCGCAGGCGGGCGTGCTCGGTGCGCTGACGCTGCAGGTCGGCGCGATCATGGCGACACAGGCGATCGCGCTCATCGCCGGCGTCGGCGAGCCGCTGCTCGGCCGCGTGCTCGTCGTCGACGCGCTCACCGCGCGCACGCACGAGGTGCCGTTGCGGGCGGCCGCGGGGCGCGGCGCCCACGCGGCGGCGGGCACGGTCGAGGGTGCGGCGGCGGGCGCGTCGTCGGGGGATGCCGGTGCGGCGGCGCAGGCCGCGGTGCGTGTCGAGCCGGCGGCGGCTCCGGCATCCGCTCCTCCGGCGATGCCCGCGCGGCTGACCCTGTCGGAGATGCTGCAGGCCCAGGCGGCCGGCGCCACGGTGCTCGACGTGCGCGAGCCGCACGAGACGGCGGACGGCGTCGTCGCCGGGTCCGCCGTCATCCCGCTCGCCGAGCTGCTCGCCGATCCCGCCGCGGCCGGCGAGGGGCCGTTCGTCGTCGTGTGTGCGCACGGCACCCGTGCCGATCGCGCGGCCCGCGCGCTGCGCGCCCGGGGCCGTGAGGCCGACATCCTCGACGGCGGGCTGTTCGCCTGGGTGGCGTCGTGAGCGCGGGGTCGGCGGGTGCGGGGCCTCGGGGACTCCCGACGTGTCGGGGATGCGAGGCCCGTCGCCGACGCCGCGCGTGCGGGCGATGCCGGGCAGACGGGGGATGCCGGAGAGGAGACACCGCATGACCGGTCCGCTCATCACGGTCGAGCAGCAGCTCGATCGCGTGCTGTCGGCGATCACGCCGTTGCCGGCGGTGCGTCGCCGTCTGGCCGACGCTCACGGCCAGGTGCTCGCCGCGGACGTGCGCGCCGCCGTCGACGTGCCCGTCTTCGACAACTCCGCGATGGACGGGTTCGCCGTGCGGTTCACGGACGTCGCGGGCGCGACGGCCGAGCATCCCGTGATGCTCGCGGTCGTCGCCGACCTGCCCGCGGGCACGGACGCCGACCCCTCGCTGGCCCCCGGCCAGGCGGCGCGCATCATGACGGGCTCGCCCGTGCCCGCCGACGCCGACGCGATCGTGCCGTTCGAGGACACGGTCGGCGGGCTCGACGACTCGCTCGCGACGGCCGTCGTCACGGTGGCGCCCGCCGCCGCGGGACGCCACATCCGCCGCCGCGGCGAAGACCTGTCCGTGGGCGACGTCGTGCTGGCGGCGGGCACGCGACTGGGCGCCCTCGCGCTGGGCGCGGTCGCAGCCACCGGCGTCGACGAGGTCGAGGTCGTGCGCAGGCCGCGCGTCGCGGTCGTCTCGACGGGCTCCGAGCTCGTGCCGCCGGGCGGCGCGCTGCGGCACGGTCAGATCCCCGAGTCGAACTCGACGCTGCTCGCGGCGCTCGCCGCCGAGGCCGGGGCGGAGGTCGTGCACGTCGAGTCGGTGCCCGACGAGGGCGACGGTCCCGCCGAGGCGATCGCGAGGGCGCGCGTGCACGAGCCCGACGTCGTCGTGTTCTCCGGCGGCGTGAGCGCCGGCGCCTACGAGGCCGTCAAGAACTCGCTCGGCGACGTCATGACCTTCTCCCGCGTCGCGATGCAGCCGGGGAAGCCCCAGGGGTTCGGGCGCACGGCCGACGGCATCCTGCTCTTCGGACTGCCCGGCAACCCCGTGAGCGCCGCCGTGTCGTTCGAGGTGTTCGTACGGCCGGCGCTCGACGCGCTGCGCGGCGTGTCGGCGCCGCGACCCGTGCTGCGGCTCGCGGCCGCGGCCGGCTGGCGCACGCCGCCGGGACGCCGTCAGTACCTTCCCGTCGTGATCGACCGCTCCGACCCGGGCGCGTGGCGCGCGACGCCCGCGACGGCCGGCGGCTCGCACCTCGCGGGCGGACTCGGCCGGGCCGAGGCCTATGCCATCGTGCCCGCCGAGGTGGATGCCGTCGCCGCGGGCGATCTCGTCGATGTCATGCTGGTGACATGAGCGCTTCCGAGGTCCGTTCCCCTGAGAGCCCCGCGACCGGCGCGGGTGATGTGGGTGGTGTGAGCCTCGGTGCCGGTGCCGTGACCGGTGCGGGTGCCGTCGGCAGCCCGGGCGGTGCGGACATCGCGGGTGCCGTCGGCAGCGCGGGCGGTGCGAGCCGCGCGAGCAATGCGGGCGCCGCGGCCGCCGCAGGCGGATTCACGCATCTCGATGCCGCGGGGCACGCGCGCATGGTCGACGTGACCGCGAAGCAGCCGACCGTCCGCGCCGCGACCGCGCGCGGGTTCGTGCGCTGCGCGGCCGGGGTCGTCGCGGCGTTGCGCGACGGGACCGTTCCCAAGGGCGACGTGCTCGCCGTGGCACGCATTGCCGGCATCCAGGCCGCCAAGCGCACGCCCGAGCTGCTGCCGCTCGCTCACGTCATCGGCGTGCACGGCGCCGTCGTCGATCTCGACGTGACGGATGCCGGTGTCGAGATCGTCGCGACGGTGCGCACCGCCGATCGCACGGGCGTCGAGATGGAGGCTCTCACCGCCGTCTCGGTCGCCGCGCTCGCGATCGTCGACATGGTCAAGGGTCTCGACAAATCCACCTCGATCGAGAGCGTGCGCATCACCGCCAAGGAGGGCGGTCGCTCGGGCTCGTGGACCAGACCGGACGAGCCGTGAGCGCCGCCGCCGCCTCGCCCCGTGGGTCGCGCAGCGTCTCGACGGGTGCCTCGCGCAGTGCCTCGCCCAGCGCATCGGCGGGTGCTTCGACCAGCGCCCCGACCAGCGCCTCGCCCAGCGCACCGACAGGTGCCGCGCGCAGCGTTTCGGCCGGCGAGTCATCCCGCGCCTCGCCCAGCGGGTCGTTCCGTCCGTCCCCTGGCGCGCCGCTCGGCGCGATCATCCTCGCGGGCGGTCGCGCCTCGCGCGTGGACGGCGAGCCCAAGCCGCTCTTCGAGGTCGGCGGCCGCACGCTCCTGCATCGTGCCGTCGAGGCCTCCCGGGGCGCGATCCGTGCGTCCCGGGGTGCGATCGACGCCGCGGGTGATGTCGCCCCTCAACCGGACGCGGCTGAGGACGGGCATGAGCGGTTCGTCACGGTCGTCGCTCCGGTGCTCGATCCCGCGCTCGACGTCGACTGGGTGCGCGAGGATCCGCCGTTCGGCGGCCCGGCCGCCGCGACGATCGCGGCGCTCGACGCGTGGGCGGCGCGCGGGTTCGTCCCCGATCTCGTGCTGCTGCTGGCAAGCGACCTCCCTCGCGTCGAGTCCGCCGTCGCGGTGCTGTGTGACGGCATCCTCCTCGCACCCTCCGACATCGACGGGCTGTGCCTCGCCGACGCGTCGTCGCGCCCGCAATGGCTGACCGGGATCTATCGCACGGCCTCCCTGCTGCGGGCCGCCGCGCGCGTGCCGGACGCGGGGCGCGATGCGTCGATGCGTGCCCTGCTCGACGACCTGGCGATCTCCGTCGTGGCGGTCGCCGACGAGATCGTGGACGATGTCGACACCTGGGAAGACCTGGCCCGCGCGCGGGCCGCATGCGAGGAGATCACATGAACCGCACCCTGCCGCCCGAGGCCCTCACCGAATGGGCCGAGAAGCTGCGCGACGAGCTGGGGCTCGACGAGCCGCTGCCGATCACGCTCGTGCTCGATCTCGCGCGCGACGTCGCGAACGCGGTCGCGCGCCCCGCGGCGCCGCTCAGCGCCTTCGCGGCGGGACTCGCGGCGGGGATGCGCGGCGGCTCCTCCGACGACGTGCGCGCCGCGGTCGCGCAGGTCGTGCGGCTGGCCGCCGAGCAGGAGACGACGGACGACTGATGGCACGCATCCGATTCTTCGCGGCCGCCGAGGAGGCGGCCGGTGCGGCCGAGCTGACCCGCGCCGAGACGACGCTCGGTGCGCTGCGCGCGGCGCTGACCGCCGAGTTCGCAGCGCTCGGCGACATCCTGCCGCGCTGCGCTGTGCTCGTGGACGGCGCGCGAGCCGGCGACGAGACCCCGCTCGCCGCCGGCACCCTCGTCGACGTCCTCCCCCCGTTCGCCGGCGGATAGCCTCGGGGCGCGGGCTCGCCCCGAGGCCTCGGCGCCTTGCGCGCCGATACGGCGCCGACATGGTGCCGACGACCGCGAGAATGTGTCTTCTCCGCCGAGAAGGTGCCCACCGTCTCGGCGAGAAAGGCACCGTCTCGGCGGGAATCCCACCGTGTCGGCGAGAATCCCACCGTCTCGGGGGAGTAGGGGGAGCGTGGGGCCTGACCCCGGGCGGGGCTCAGCCGCCGAGGCCCTTCCAGGCGGTGGTGCCGTCGGCCTCGATCTGGCGCTTCCACACCGGGAGGTCGGTCTTGATGGCCTCGATGAGCGTGCGGCACACCTCGAAGGCGATGCCGCGATGCGCGGCCGCGACGGCGATCACGACCGCCGCGTCGCCAACGGCGAGGCGGCCGACACGGTGCGACACGGCGACGATCGCGCCCGTCGTGCCCACGGCATCCGTCGCGAGGGCGTGCAGGGTCGCGGCGGCGTCGGGATGCGCGGTGTACTCGAGGGCAACGACCGTGCCGGTCGCGTCGGGGTCGTGGTCGCGCACGCGTCCGACGAACGACACCTCGGCGCCCATCGCGGGATCGTCGACCGCGGACAGATGCGCGTCCAACGTGATCGGCTCGGCGGAGATCCGCGCCGTCCGCACCGCCCGCCGTTCGTCCATACTCACCCCTTCACCCTACGGCGCGCGGATAATGGAGCCATGCCGCGTCGCACCGATGCCTTCCGTGGTCTCGCGCATGCGAGCCGCTTCCGCATCCTGCGCGCGGTGCGCGACAACCCCGGCATCGGGCTCGCCGAGATCTCGGAGAGCACCGGGCTGCACCCCAACACGCTGCGCGACCACACGCGCGTGCTCATCGACGGCGGATTCCTGCGCGGCGAGGTCGAGCACCGCCCGAGCCGCGGGCGGCCGCGCACGATCTACTTCCCGATCGACGCCGACACCGAGCACGAAGAGGTGCAGCGCCGCATCGACGAGGCGAAGAGGCACGGCGACCTGCTGCGCCGGATCGCCGACATCGACACCGGCTCGCTCGACCCCGACGCCCTGCATCAGCTCGACGCCGTCTACGAGCACCTCGACGAGGTGGGGCTGAACCCCGACATGCAGGAGAGCGAACTGCGCGTGCAGCTGCATCCCTGCCGGTTCCACGGCCTCATCGCCGAGCATCGCGACACCGTGTGCCGCGTGCACGAGGGCCTCATCCGCGAGGTGCTGCACCGCGCGGGCGGGCCCGTCGAGGTCGATCGCCTCGACGCCCTCGTCACACCGCACCAGTGCCAGCTGCACCTGAGGCTCGCGCGCGACGAGTGACGCGGATGCCGGTGCGCGGCACCCCATGTCTCGCTCGCGTGCCTTTCGGAGAGGCCGGCGAACCGTCGTCGCCGACGCCTCTCACACCCGTACAACCATCGCGCTCGCGTGTCGCGCGCATGCCGGCGGCGCGGATGCCGCGGGCTCACTCCACGCGGAACACTCCGCGTGCGCCCTTCTCGGCGTCCGACATGACGTGCGTCACGAAGGGATAGGCGCCCGCCTCGGGGAACACGAGCTCGACGAAGCCGCCCTGCGCGGGCTGCAGCGCGAGGGCCTGCGCGCCGCCCGGGTCGCCGGGGCGCAGCTCGTACGCGCCCTCGCGGTACACGGCGTCGAACTGCCCGCCGACGACGTGGAACGACGAGGCGGCGTTGGGACCGGCGTCGAGCACCCAGATGCGCACGCGCTCGCCGACGGATGCCGTGAGCGGCCGGTGCACGTACTGGTCGGCGTAGCCGTTGAACGCGACGAGGTCGTGGGCGCCCGTGGCGATCTTCGCGGCATCCGCCGTGCCGGCAGCGCCCGCCGGGCCCTCGACGTCCCCGCCACCGTCGTCGCCGAGATACAGCTCGCCCTGCACGAGCACGTACTCGCGATCGACGGGCGCGAGGTCGGGCGGGTCGACGATGACCGCGCCGTACATGCCGTTCGCGATGTGCATCGACATGGGCATGGTGGAGCAGTGGTACATCCAGACGCCCGCGCGCGTCGCGGTGAAGGCATACGTGAGCGTCTCGCCGGGCTGGATGGTGCGCATCGGCTCATCGGGCGCGAGCGACCCGGCGTGGAAGTCGATGGAGTGGCCGATCGAGCCGTCGTTGACGAGCGTGATCTCGAAGCGGTCGCCGATCCGCCCGCGCAGCACGGGACCGGGAGCGGTGCCGCCGAACGTCCAGCGCTCCTGCGCGACGCCCGGCGCCACCTCGGCCTGCACCTCGCGGGCGTGCAGCGTGGCGCGGCGCACGGTGTCGGCGGATGCCGCGTCGAGCGCCGCGGGCCATGCCTCGAAGTCCGCGGCCGGCTCGCGCTGCAGGTCCACCGGCGTGGGCGCGGACAGGTGGTGCGCGGGGTCGCCGTCGTCCGCCGGACCGCCGCCCGTGGCATCCCCGCTCTCCGCCGCGCTGTCACCGGGCGCCCCCGTGACGATGACCGACAGCTCCATCCCCATCTGCCGATGCCCCGCGATGGAGCACCAGCCGGCGAGGTCGGCGCCGATGACCCCCACCTCGAGCACCTCGCTCGCTCCCGGGGCGAGCCGCGCCGAGCGCACGCCGTTCGCGAAGGTGAGGTCGTGCACGTCGGTGCCGGTGTTCTCGAACGTGACGACGAGCGTGCTGCCGTAGGGCGCCTCGACCGTGTCGGGCGTGAACCGCATGCCCTCGACCCGCACGGTCACCTCGGTCGTCTCACCCGTCGCGACGACGTCGCCCGAGCCCGTGGCCGTCGCGATGCCGCTCGCCGCGGGGTCGGCCGCGACGCCGTCGGCGACGCACAGCGCGAGCACCGCGAACGCCGTGACGACCGACAGCGCGCGGCGCGGGGGTGGAGGCGGGGCCGCGAGCGTCGGCGCGCCGAGTCGCACCGTGCCCGACCGGTCGGCGCTGTCGCCCTCCGCGCGGCGCACGCGCCGCCCCACGACGATCGCGCGCAGGGCGAGCACGATGAAGGCGATCACGACGCCCGCGGCGACGAACGACAGCAGCACGCGCACGATCGACGGCATCGGCAGAAGAGAGAGCGCGATCGCGCCGTTGAACGCGGTGACGCGGAACGCCGATCCGCGGTCGAGCGTCTCCGCGGCGGCGCGCGCGCCGGCGGGGCTGCCGATCGCGACGACCGGCAGCAAGTAGCTCAGAGCACCCGACAGCAGCTGCACGATGAAGCCGGCCACGAGCGGTCCGAGCACGATGAGGTACTCCGCGCGCAGCCCTCCCCAGTCGGGTGCGACGGCCGCCTGCACGCCGAGCGTCGCACCGGCGGCCACGACCCAGCAGAACGCGGCGGCGAGGCTCCAGCCGGCGAACGTGCCGGGAGGCATGGCACGGGCCTGCGCCCACCCGTCGCGGGCGATGAGCGCGGCGCCGACGAGCCACAGCATCATGCCGAGCGGGACGAGCAGCCGGATGCCGACGATCGGGCCGAGCGCGGCGAGCAGGATGCCCGCGGCGAGCAGGGGCAGCGCCCGCCGCCCTCCCGTGCCGTCGGCGCGTGCGTGCAGCACCGTCGGCCACAGCAGCACGAGCGTGCCCAGGGCCGTGAGGCCGATCCAGCCGAACGCGTTGAGCACGATGTGCGCGGTCACGAGCCGTTCGGTCGTCGTCGGGTCGGCGCCCATGAGCGCGCCGAGGGCGATGCCGCCGAGGAAGACCGCGGCCGCGACGATGTAGTAGCGCACCAGCAGCGCGAAGCGCGCCGGCAGGGCGCCGCGCAGCTGCATCCACAGGATCACGCCGTGCATCAGCGCGGCGAGGCCGACGAGCGCCGCGCCCGCGATGACGAGGGGGACGGATGCGGCGAGCATCCCCGCCGTCACGAGCGCCGCGCCGCCCGTCTGCAGCGCCAGGCGCACCGCGAGGCCGGGGCGCCCGCCCGGCGCGGGACGGCGCAGCAGCGTGTCGGCGAAGTGCTGCGACCAGATGAGGATCGCGGCCGTCGCGGCGCCCAGCAGCGGCACGTGCACCATGAGCCACAGGGCGTGGTCGACGAAGCGATGGATCGTGACCGCGACGATCGCGAGCACGAGCCAGGCGAGCACGACGGAGTTCGTCGCCAGGTACCAGTCACGGCGCGACACGGTCGGTGCTCTCTCGCGGGGGCGGGCCGGGGCGTGGCGGTCCGGTGGTCGGCGGCTCGGGGCTCGGCGGCTCGGGGCTCGGCGGCGTCGCCGGCGGTGCGGATGCCGTCCCGCGGCGCACGCTCACGGCGACCGCGGTCGCCGCGAACAGCACGATCGCCGCGACGCCCAGCACGCCGCCCGTGACGAGGGCGCCCGGCACGGCCCACGCGTCGCCCGCCACGACGCGCACGAGCAGGGCGAGCTGCAGCAGGGCGACGGGCGCGGAGAGGGCGGGATGATAGGCGATGCGCACGCGCAGCACCGCGGGCAGGACGAGCGGCGCGTGCGCCATGATCATCGTGATGACGAAGCCGACGAAGATCGCATGCGTCGTCGCGTCGTAGACGGGCCCCTCGGTGCGGGCGCCGCCGAGCAGCCAGCCCGCGCCCGCCGCGGCGAGCCACGCGTAGCCGGTGAGCACGCACACGGCGATGTAGCGGGGGAGGCCCGTCGCGTTGATCGTCGCCCGCGCGACGTCGACCCGCACGAGCGCGGCCACCAGCACGATCAGCAGGGCGCCCGCGGCGGGCACGGTGATCTCGGCGATCGCGACGGTCACGAGGGCCGCGGTCGCGAACGCGAGCGAGAGGGCGAAGAGCGCGCGTTGCGCCGCCTCGCCGGGGCCGCCGACGCGGGCGAGCTCCAGGCGTTCGCCCGCGATCGTGAGGATCAGGAAGCACGCCAGCTGCGGCACCAGTCGTGAGGGCGGCACGCCGCCGCACCACGCGACGGCCGCCGCGACGGCGACGACGGCGCCGAGCGCCTGCACGGCGGTCGCGGTCATGGCCTGCCGGCGCCAGATCGCGAGGTACTGCCCCGCGTGCAGCAGCAGGCCCGCGGTGACGATCGCCTGGCCGATCAGCAGGGGAGCGGGCGAGAGCGTCGTGAGGGCGCCGGTCGCGAGCAGGGCGGGAGCGGCGTAGGCCCAGCCGGCGTCGAGGGCGACGGCGCGCTCGAGCGAGACGAGCGCGCCGACGAAGCCGAACACGAGCAGCGGCGCGTGCAGATCCGGCATCCGCTCGCCGACCGTCGGCACGGGGACGCCGAGGAGCACGAGGCCCGCCGCGAGCCCGAGCACGAGAAGGAGCGCCGCGGGCACGACGAGCACCAGGCGTGCCCGCACCGGACCGCTGCCGGTGGGGAGCCCCGACCCCCGGCCTGCTCCCATCCCCCCACGCTAGGCGGGGGCGCCGACGTCGGCTCCGGGTATGCCGTGCTTATTCCCGCGACCGCGGATGCCCGACGCCTGCGCGGCGGCGTCCGGCATCCGCCGACGCCGTCGGGCGCCTCGCCGGGTGTCAGTCGACGTAGTCGGGCGCGGCCGGGAGGCCGAAGAAGTCCTCGAGCGTGCGGTAGCCGCCCTCGGCGTACGCGTGCGCGAGCTCCAGGCCGATGTAGCGCAGGTGCCACGGCTCGGGCATGTAGCCCGTGGTGCCGGTGAAGCCGTCTTCGTACCGCACGATGAACCCGAAGCGCCACGCGTTGACCGCGACCCAGCGGCCCTGGGGCGAGTCGCCGAAGCCCTCGATCGTTCCGCAGCCGCCGTCGCACGCGATGAGGTCGACCGCGAGTCCCGTCTGGTGCTCGCTGTGCCCCGCCCGTGCCGTCGACTCGTCGGCGGACTCGAGACCGTTGGAGGCGGCGTCGTTGTCGTGCAGACGCTGCTGGAACCAGTCGGCCCGCGCCGCGCTCGCGATGCCGAGCTCGCCCGCGCCCTCCGCGATGGATGCCGCGTTCATCTCCGCGAGCGCGGCGTCGACGTCGGCGCGCAGCTCGCCGTCGACGGTGTTGCGCGCCCCCTCCGCGTAGACGAGCTCGGGGAGGTAGCCCGGCTCGGTGATGCCGAACTGCTTGTTCACGACGATCCAGGTGCGGCCGGGCTCGGTGAGGTTCACGCACGGGGCCTCGCCCGAGGCGACGCGGGCGCGGAACGGCCCGCCGCCGCCGAAGGCCGCGATGACGTCGGCATCCGTCCCCTCGGCGAGCGCCGCGATGACCGCGGGGTCGTCGCACGTGACGGCCGGGGCCGCGGACTCGATGACCGGTGCGTCGAGCGCGCCGGCGGTCGGCAGCGGGGCCTCGGGCGTCGCGTCGGAGTGGAGGGGCGCCGACGAGTCCTGCGGCGGCGGAACGTCGGCCGTGCTGCTGTCGCGCGCCGAGAAGGCGCCGGTGATCGCGACGACGGTCACGACGGCGATCGCGGCCACGGCGAGCACGGCCGTGCCGATCGCGAGCGTGCGCGGGGCGACGCGGCGCGCCAGCGGGATCCGCTGGGCGAGCGCCTCCCAGCGCGCCGATGCCCACGGCGCCGCGTTCGGGCTCGCGGGCATCGCGGGAGGGACGGCGAGGAAGCGGCCGTCGGCGAGGTCGTCGTCGAAGCCGGTGAGCGCCGTCGACTCGGTCGCGTTCGCGAAGAGCGCGTTCGCGTCGCGGGAGAGAGAGCTGCCGCCGCGCGCGTCGATGTCGGATGCCGTGAACAGCGCGGCGCGCAGCGACGTGTCGAGCGGCTGCGACGATCCGAAGGCCGGAACCGTGAACGCGGCCGTGCCGACCAGCGGCGAGGTGAGATCGGATGCCGCGTCGGCGTCGGCATGGTCGGTGTCGGCGGTGTTGGCGAGGTCTGGGGCGCCAGCGGCGCCAGCGGCGTCTGCAGGGCGGTGGGGCGTCCGTGCGGCCGCGGGGACGGGGCGGGCGAAGGTCGTGGCGACCCACAGATCGGCGTCGTCGTCGACATCGTCGGCATCCGCGCTCGTCGTCGCGGCGCTCACGGGCGTCGTCGCGGGGCGCGGGTCGCGCTCGCGCTCTTCGCGGGCGGCGCGCTCCCGGTCCTCGCGCTGCCGGGCTTCGCGCTCGCGAGCCTCGTTCTCGGCCGTCTCGCGGGCCTCCCGCTCGGCGCGTGCCTGCTGCTCGCGCCTCGCTCGCTCGAGCGCCTCGAACTCGAGCGCCCGGCGTTCGCGCTCCCGCTGCTCGTGCTCGCGGGCCTCGCGCTCCTGCTGTTCGCGTCGCTCGAGCCGTTCGCGCTGCTCGAGCTCGGCGCGTTCGCGGGTCTCGCGCTCCTCCCGCTCCCGGGCGCGACGCTCGGCGCGCTCCTGCTCCTCGCGCTCTGCGCGTTCGCGTTCCGCCTGCTCGGCGCGTTCGTGCGCTTCCTGCTCTGCGCGTTCGCGCTCCTGCTCCTCGCGCTCGCGTCGCGCGGCCTCCCACTCGGTGCGCTTCTGCGAGGCCCACGACTCCAGCTCGACCGCGTTCCATTGGGCGCGCTTGGCGGCGGTCCACTGCGCGAGCTCCGCGGTGTCGAGCCCGGCGCTCCGCGCCGCCTCGCGCGCCGCCCGTTCGTGCGCCGCCTGCTCGGCCGTGGCGCGTTCTGCCGCGTCACGTGCGTTTTCTGCCGCACGTGACGCGGCTTCGCGTTCGGTCTTCTCCGCGGCCGCACGCTCGGCGCGTTCCGCGGCGTCCTGCGCCGCCCGTTCCGCAGCCTCCTGCTCGGCGGCCGCCCGTTCCGCGGCCACGCGTTCCGCCTCGGCCCGTTCCGCGGCCGCGCGCTCCGTCGTCGCGCGCTCGGCCCGTCTGGCGGCGTCGCGCTCGGCGCGTTCCGCCGCCTGGCGGTCGGCTTCCGCGCGCCGCGCCGCCTCCCACTGGGCGCGCTTCGCGGCCGCCCACGTCTCGATGTCCGACGTGTCGGGCGGGAGCGCGCCGGCGGTCGCCGACGGTCCCGAGCCGGTGTCCGCCGCGCCCGTCGACGCCTCCGCGTGCTCCTGCGCGGCACGTTCGGCCGCCTCGCGTTCGCCCCGCAGCTCGGCCAGCGCGCGCACGTCACGGCGCGACGGATGGGGCTTCGGCATGCCTCTATTGTGACCCCTCTCCCTGAAGCCGGATTCACGAATCGTTTCGCCCGTCGACAGTGATCCACGCTTTCGATGAACATCACGCACGGCTTGCATGAGACTCGATCATATGTTCTACTTGCGACATGCGGTGGCAGGGACAGGCGGCGGGTGCGGAGGACCCCGCGGCGCTGCCCGGGCTCGAGGCGTGGGGCGGTCTCGTGCGCAGCGTGACGACCCCCGAGTTCCGCGGCATGACCTTTCACGAGGTGCTCGCGCGATCGGCGCTCAATCGCGTGCCGGCGGCGTCGGTCATGCCATTCCGCTGGACGATCAACCCCTATCGCGGATGCCAGCACGCCTGCCTCTACTGCTACGCCCGAAACACGCACGAGTACCTCGACCTCGACGCGGGACGCGACTTCGACGAGCAGATCGTGGTCAAGGTCAACGTCGCCGACGTGCTGCGGCGCGAGCTCGCCCGCTCGACGTGGGGCAGGGAGCCCGTCGCGCTCGGCACCAACACCGACCCGTATCAGCGAGCGGAGGGCCGCTATCGGCTCATGCCCGAGATCATCGACGCCCTCGCGGGCAGCGGCACGTCGTTCTCCGTGCTGACGAAGGGCACGCTGCTGCGGCGCGACCTGCCGCTGCTGGCCGACGCCGCGGCATCCGTCGACGTGCGGCTGTCGATGTCGATCGCGATCGCCGACGAGCCGCTGCGCGCGATGCTCGAGCCCGGAGCCCCGTCGTTCGCGGCACGGCTGCACACCGTGCGCGAGGCGGCGGATGCCGGATTCGCCGTCACGGTCTTCCTCATGCCGATCGTGCCGCACCTCACGGACGACCCCGAGGTGCTCGACGACGCCCTCGCACGCATCGCCGCGGCCGGCGCGCGCAGCGTGATCTTCGGAACGATGCACCTGAGGCCCGGGGCGCGGCAGTGGTTCTGGCAGTGGCTCGAGCGCGAGCGTCCCGACCTGCTGCCGGCGTATCGCGGCCTGTACCCGGGTCGTGCGGCGAACGCGCCCGTGGGGTACCGGAAGCAGCTCGCCGCCCGTGTGCGTCCGCTGCTGCGCCGCCACGGCCTCTCGGGCCGCGTCGGCGAGGACGACCTGCCGCGACAGCGCGCCACGACCCCGGGCCCCGTCATCCCGACCCGGCCTCCCGAGCACCCCGTGCTCTTCTGACGCAGCAAGGCGCTGAGCCCCTCGGGGCTCAGCGCCTTGCTGCGTGCGGTCGTCTCGATGCCGCCGAGTCAACCCCCGCGCGCCGAGTCAATCCCCCGCACGCGTGGCGCGGGGGTTGACTCGACGATGGGGGATTGACTCGGCGAGAACGAGAAAGGGTTACGCGGTGACGTCGGCGAGCTGGCGGCCGGCCAGCTCCTCGATGAGGTCGTCGCCGGGGCGGGTCTCCTCGAACGGCGCCTCGATCTCGGCGCGCTTGAGCAGCTCCTGCATGCGACGGCGGCGCTGACGCGTGATGAGCGTGACGACCGTGCCCTCGCGACCCGCGCGGCCCGTGCGGCCCGAGCGGTGCAGGTAGGTCTTGTACTCGTCGGGCGCGTCGGCCTGGATCACGAGGTCGATGTCGTCGACGTGGATGCCGCGGGCCGCGACATCCGTCGCGACGAGCACGCTCACCTTGCCCGACGTGAGCCGCTGCAGGTTGCGCGTGCGCTTGGCCTGGTTGAGGTCGCCGTGCAGGGCGACCGCGGCGATGCCGGCGTCCTCGAACTGTTCGGACAGCATCTCGGCGAAGGCGCGGGTGCGGGCGAAGACGAGCGTCTTGCCGTCGCGGTCGACGAGCGACGAGAGGATCTCGGCCTTGTCGCGGTGGTCGATCACGAGCACGCGGTGATCGATCGTGCCGGTGTCCTGCGTCTCGCCGGCGACCTCGTACACGGCCGGGTCGACGAGGAACTCGTCGACGAGCGCCGCGACCTCGCGGTCGAGGGTCGCCGAGAACAGCAGCTTCTGCGCGCCGTCGGCGACGAGGCGCAGGATGCGCTGCATCGGCTCGAGGAAGCCGAGCTCGCTCATGTGGTCAGCCTCGTCGAGCACGACGATCTGCACCTGCGAGAGGTCGAGCTTGCCCTGGTTCTGCAGGTCTTCGATGCGGCCCGGGGTGCCGATGATGATGTCGACGCCCTTCTTGAGCGCGCCGACCTGGCGGGCCTGCGGCACGCCGCCGTAGATCTGGGTCGTGAACAGGCCGACGCTGCGCGCGAGCGACTGCACGGTGCCGTCGATCTGCAGCGCGAGCTCGCGCGTCGGCGCGAGGATCAGCGCCTTCGGCGAGCGGCCGAACTCGCGACGCTGGCCGGCCTGCGAGCGCAGGATCGACTCCACGAGCGGGGCGCCGAACGCGATCGTCTTGCCCGAGCCGGTGCGTCCGCGCGCGAGCACGTCGCGACCCTCGAGGATCGGGCCGATCGTGGCGGCCTGGATCGGGAAGGGGCTCGGGGCGCCCAGCTCGGCGAGGCGCTGGACGATGTTCTGGCCCAGGCCGAGGTCGGCGAACGACGCCTGCTCGACGGTGCCGGCGTCCACGGCCTCGGCCTGCAGGCGCTCGTGCACGACGTCGACGTGCTCCTCGTGCGCCTTCTGGTCCGCCGCCCAATCCGAACGGTTCGGGCGGTCGTCGCGGCGGGGTGCGCGGTCGTCGCGGAACGAGCGCTGCGGGCGGTCGTCGAACGAGCGACGCGGACGGTCGTCGTACGAGCGGCGGGGGCGGTCGTCGCGGGGGGTGTCGTAACTCCTCCGATCGTCGCGCGCGGGGCGCGAATCGGCGTCGAAACGCCGCGGACGGTCGGAATCGAAGGAGTTTCGGCGGGGCCGGTCGTCGAACGAGCGCTGCGGGCGGTCGTTGCGGTCGAACTCGCGGCGGGGGCGGTCGTCGCGGGCCGGGCGGCTGTCGGCACCGTACTCGCGGCGCGGGCGGTCGGCGTCGTACGAGCGGCGCGGGCGGTCGTCGCCCTGGCGGGGCCGGTCGTCGAAGGAGCGCTGCGGGCGGTCGTTGCGGTCGAACTCGCGACGCGGACGGTCCTCGAACGAGCGGCGGCCGTCGCCCTGGCGCGCGGGACGGTCGTCGCGGCGCGGGCCGTCGTAGCCGCGGCGGTCGTCGCGGGCGGGGCGGCTGTCGGCGTCGAAGCGGCGGGGACGCTCCGCGTCGTACGAGCGGCGCGGGCGGTCGTCGTACTCGCGGCGGGGGCGGTCGTCGAACGAGCGCTCGCCCTGCGCGTGCGGGCGGTGGGTGCGGATGCCGCGGGCCTCGTCGCGGCCCGCGCGCTCCTGCGCGGTCCAGCGCGGCTTGCGCCCCGCCGCCTGCTCGTCGGGGCGGTGGCCGCGGTGACCGGGGCTCTTGCTGCCGGGCTTGCCGGCGGACGACTGACCGGGGCGCCGCTTGGCGTCCTGGTACGGCGTCTTCTTGCCGTAGCGGGGCTCGAAGTCCTGAGCGCGGCCGCCGGCCGGCTTCTTGTTCTTGGGCATGGGTGTGTCCTTCTGGGTTCTCTACGCACGAGAACAGCGCCCGCGCACGCGGGCAACCCGGACAGTCGTCGGCCGGGGCCATTCACAGTGATGGTTCATGCGCGTCGCGATTCGACGCTCACCATCGGCCCCTTGGACTCACAAACCCATCCGCGCACGGCGCGGTGTCCAGAGCCGACCGCACCACTGTACACGCCGCACCTGAGAACCCGCCGGGCGGGCCGTGAGCCGGCTACGCGCGTGCGAGGGCGTCTTCGAGGGCGACCCACGCGAGCATCGCGCACTTGACCCGGGCCGAGAACTTCGACACGCCCGAGAGGGCCGCAGCGTCGGCGAAGGTCTCCTCGTCGAGCGCGATCCGCCCGCGCGAGCGCAGCGCCTCGCGGAAGCCCTCGATGAGGGCGAGCGCCTGCTCGCGCGGCATCCCGTCGTCGCCCGCGTCCTCGGCGACGAGCGCGGCGAGCATCGAGGCGGACGCCTGAGAGATCGAGCAGCCCGTGCCCTCCCACGCGACGGCGGTCACGTGCGAGCCGTCGGCGGACACCTGCGCCTGCAGGGTGACCTCGTCGCCGCAGATCGGGTTCTTCTGGTACGAGATCGCCGAACGCCCGTCGGCGGGATCGATGCCCTTGCCGTGCGGGTGCTTCGAGTGATCGAGGATCAGCTCCTGGTACAGGGAATCGAGGCTCACGAGGCGACTCCGAAGTAGGGACGGATGCCGCGGACGCCCTCGAGGAACGCGTCCACGTCGTCGTCGGTGTTGTACAGCGCCGCCGACGCGCGCACGGACGCCGTCATCCCGAACCGGCGGTGCAGCGGCGCGGCGCAGTGGTGGCCCACGCGCACGGCGACCCCGCGCGCGTCGAGGTACTGCCCCGCGTCGTGCGCGTGCACGCCCTCGACGTCGAACGCCCACAGGCCCACGCGTTCCGCGGCGGCGTCGCCGAGCAGGCGGATGCCGAGGATCTCGGCGAGCCCCTCGCGCATGCGCGCCGCGAGCCGCTGCTCGTGCGCGTGCACGGCGTCGAGGCCCACGCCCTGCAGGTAACGCACGGCCGCGGCGAGCCCGATCGCGGGGCCGACCGGCTGCGTGCCCGCCTCGAACCGCTGCGGCGGCGGCAGGTACTCGGCGTCGTCGAGCGTGACGGTCGTGATCATCGACCCGCCCGTGAGGAACGGCGGCAGCGCCTCGAGCACGTCGGCGCGGCCATAGAGTCCGCCGACGCCGTAGGGGCCGAGCATCTTGTGCCCGCTGAACACGGCGAGGTCGACGCCGAGCGCCGGCAGGTCGAGCGGGACGTGCGGCGCCGACTGGCAGGCATCCATCACCGTCGTCGCGCCGATGCGCTGCGCGAGGGCGATCAGCTCCGCGGCGGGGTTGACGATGCCGAGCACGTTGGACACGTGCGTGAAGGCGACGATGCGCGTGCGGTCGTCGATGAGCCGCGCGGCGGCCTCGAGGTCGAGCGTGCCGTCGTCGAAGACGGGGATGTGCGCGAGCGTCGCGCCCGTGCGCGCCGCGAGCTCCTGCCAGGGGATGAGGTTGGCGTGGTGCTCGATCTCGGTCACGACGATGCGGTCGCCGGGAGCGAGTGCGAAGCGCGCGGATGCCGGGGCGCCGCGTCCGGCCGACGCGTTGCCGATCGCGTAGGCGACGAGGTTGAGGCCCATGGTCGCGCCGCTCGTCCAGACGAGCTGCTCGGGCGCCGCGCCGATGAAGCCGGCGACCGTCGCCCGGGCGTCTTCGAACAGATCGGTCGCCTCGGCCGCGAGGGTGTGCGCGCCGCGGTGCACGGCCGCGTTGGCGTGGGTGAGGAAGTCGCGCTCGGCGTCGAGCACCGCGGTCGGCTTCTGGCTCGTCGCGGCCGAGTCCAGGTAGACGAGCGGGTGGTCGCCGATGCGCTCGCCGAGGATCGGGAAGTCGGCGCGCAGCGCCGCGGCGTCGAGGGGCGCGGCCGGGGCGACGGGGATGGTGCTCACCCTTCTAGGGTACGGCGGGCCGCGGGTTCTGGCTCGAGGAATACTCCCCCTGGTATCCCTTATGACGGGCCGGCGCCATCCCCAAGATCGGGGATAGGTGAGGCTGGCCTAAATCAATAGAGTCGAGCAGAGGTCGAGCAAGGGTCGAGCAGGTCGGCGCGTTCCGCCGGCTGAGCGCGCGCCGCCGCCGGCGAGGCCCGGCGACCGCCGACGGACGGCGCGGATTCCCGCTGGTTCCTGCTGATAGGTTTAATGGTAATGATTCTCAGTACGTCTCCTTCGAGAGCCCCCGAGCGCATGACGTTCTGGCGTCTCGCCAAGGCCGAGCGCCCGGCGATCGTCGGCGCGGGCGTCTTCGGCGCCCTGGGCGCCCTCGTCAAGGTGGCGCAGGCCGTGATCGTGCTGCTGCTCCTGCGCCAGCTCGACGGCTGGAGGGTCACCGGCGACGGCGCGGCGACCGCGTGGGCGCTCGTGCTCGTGCTGATCACCGCCACTCTCGCGGGCGAGCTCCTCACCCGCGAGGCGTCGAAGATCGCGCACCACGCCGACAACCGCTTCGGGCGCTCGCTGCGCCACCGCCAGATCACGCATCTGCAGCGACTGCCGCTCGACTGGTTCGCCCGCAACGGCTCGGGGCGTGTCAAGAAGTTCGTGCAGGATGATGTCTTCCGCGTGCACGAGCTGGTCGCGCACCTGGTGCCCGACCTCACGGCATCCGTCGTCACGCCCCTCGTGAGCCTTGCGCTGCTGTTCTGGTGGGACCCGGTGCTCGGCCTCATCGCGCTCGTTCCGCTCACGCTCGCGGCGCTCGCCCTGCCGATGGTGCTGCGCGGCCGCGACGAGCGGGCCCGCGACTACGCCGCGCGTCTCGGCGACCTCAACGCGGCGGTCGTCGAGCTCATCCGCGGCATCGAGCCGATCAAGCTGTTCGGCGCGCAGGAGCGCGGCTACCCGCGGTTCGCCCGGGCATCCCGGGCGATGGCCCGTTCCTACGAGGCGTGGGTGCACGCGACCCGCGGCGGGTTCGCGCTCATCGGCGCCTTCACCTCGCCGGCGTTCGCGGTCGCCGTCATGGGCGTCGGCGGGGCGTGGGCGGTGCTGACGACGGGCCTCGACCCGCTGCTGGTCGTGCCCGCGCTCATCCTCGCGGCGGGCCTGTCGGCTCCGCTCTCGCTCGCGGTCGGCATGATCCAGCAGTTCCGCAACGCGAACGCGGCGGCCTCCGATCTGAACGAGTTCTTCGAGCTGCCGCAGCAGCCGGAGGGGGAAGGGACAGACGGCGAGATCGTCGGCGCGCGAGAGGCCGCGGTCGAGGTGGATGCCGTCACCTTCCGCTACCCCGACGGTCCCGTCGCGATCGACGGCATGAGCCTCACCCTGAGGCCGGGCACGCTCACCGCGCTGGTCGGCCCCTCGGGGTCGGGCAAGTCGACCTTCGCCGCGCTGCTGCCGCGCCTGCTCGACCCCGACGCGGGAGCCGTGCGCCTGGGCGGCGTCGACCTGCGGGAGATCGGCGGCCCGACCCTCTACGACGCGGTCGCCTTCGTCTTCCAGCAGCCCTACATGTTCCGCATGTCGGTGCGGGACAACATCGCGCTCACCCGTCCCGACGCGACCGACGACGAGGTGCGCGCCGCCGCGGAGGCCGCGCAGATCCACCGTCGCATCCTCGAGCTGCCCCTCGGCTACGACAGCATCGTGGGCGTGGACGCCCAGCTCTCGGGCGGCGAGCAGCAGCGACTCTCCATCGCCCGTGCGCTGCTCACCGACGCCCCCGTGCTCGTGCTCGACGAGGCGACCGCGTACGCCGATCCCGACTCCGAGGCCGCCGTGCAGCGCGCCCTGTCGGTGCTGACCCGCGACCGCACGGTGCTCGCGATCGCGCACCGTCTGCACACCGTCACGGGCGCCGACCAGATCGCGGTGCTCGACGGCGGTCGCATCGTCGAGGTCGGCGCGCACGACGAGCTGCTCGCGGCGGGCGGCGGCTACGCCCGCACCTGGGGCGCCTACGCCGGTGCCCGGGAACGGCTGAAGGGGGTATCGGCATGATCCGCACGCTCCTGCGCCTGGGCAGCGGGGAGACGCGCCGGTCGCTGTGGCTGCTGCTCGTGCTCGTGACGCTCGCCGCGGTGCTGGTGGCCGCGATCCTCGCCCTGCTCGTGCCGCTCATCGAAGCGCTGCTCTCGCCCGCGGGCTCCGCCCCGCGCGATCGCGCACCCGCGATCGCGACGTGGATCGCGGCGCTCGGCGTCGCCTTCGTCGCCCTGGAGTGGGTGATCAGCATGATCGTCACGCGCGGCGCGATGCAGCAGATCGTGCGCCTGCACGCCGTGATGGCCGAGCACATCGTGCGCCTCCCGCTCGGCTGGTTCACGGCCGAGCGGGCCGGCGGCGTCGCGGCGGTCGCGGCCCGCGGCATCCCCATGGTCGCCAAGGCGCCCAGCGGACTCGTGCGCAGCATGGCGCGCGGGCTGCTCGCGCCGGCCCTCACGGTCGCCGCGCTGTGCGTCTTCGACCCCGTCGTCGGAGGGCTCGCGGTGCTCGGCGTTCTCGCGGTCGTCATCGTCTACCGGCGCGTCCACCGCGCGAACCATCTCATCGAGCGCGAGGTCGACCGTACCAACGACGAGGGCAGCGCCCGCATCCTCGAGTTCGCCCAGCACCAGCCCGCCGTGCGCGCGGCGGGTCGCGACTCCCTCGCCGAGCGCGCGGTGCGCGCGTCGGTCGACGACCAGGCGGCGGCGAAGCGCGTCTCCGAAGACCGGCGCGGGTGGGGCAACACGATGATGAACCTCACCGTGTACGCGTTCCTGGCGCTGAGCACGGTGGCCGCCACCGCCCGTCTGTTCACGGGGGCGCTCGCCTTCGAGGCCTACGTCGCGCTCGTCGTCGTGCTCACGGTGCTCGCCGGCATGGTGCTGCGCTCGCTCCCCTTCGGGCGCGGGATCGAGCTCTCGAAGAACGTGCTCGCCGACCTCGACGCCATCCTGTCATCCTCCGTGCTGCCCGAGCCCGACGAGGCGACGGCGCAGCGGCCGAAGGATGCCGGCATCGCCTTCGAGCACGTCGACTTCGGCTACGCGCCGGGCCGGCCGGTGCTGCGCGACGTCTCCATCCGCGTTCCCGCCGGCCGCACGACCGCGATCGTCGGTCCCAGCGGGTCGGGCAAGAGCACGCTGCTGCGCCTCATCGCCCGGTTCTGGGACGTCGACGGCGGCGCCGTCCGCATCGGCGGCGCCGACGTGCGGCACGTGCGCGGCGGCGACCTGCTCGGCGGCCTCTCCATGGTGTTCCAGGAGGTCTACCTGTTCGAGGGCGGCCTGCTGGACAACATCCGCCTCGGCCGGCCCGGTGCGAGCGACGACGAGGCGCGCCGGGCAGCCGACCTCGCCGGCGTGACCGAGATCGCCGCGCGGCTGCCGAAGGGCTTCGACACCCCGGTCGGTGCCGGGGGAGCGACGCTGTCGGGCGGTGAGCGGCAGCGCCTCTCGATCGCGCGCGCACTGCTCAAGGACGCCCCGATCCTGCTGCTCGACGAGGCCACCTCGGCGCTCGACATCGAGAACGAGCAGCTCATCCAGCGCGGTCTCGCGGCGCTGCGCGGCGAGAGGACCGTGGTCATGGTCGCGCACCGGCTGAGCTTCATCCGCGACGCCGACCACATCGTCGTGCTCGACGGCCGGGGCGGCGTCGAGGCGCAGGGAGGCCACGACGAGCTGCTCGCGCAGAGCCCCACCTACGCGCGGTTCTGCAGCGAGCGCACGGAGGCGACGGAATGGACGCTGCGATGAGAGGGCGGGCGGCACGATGAGCACGACGACGAGAGACGCCGAACGGGGCGTCGCGATCGCCGGGGAGGAGCCGAACCTGAAGGCGGTGCACCGCGGCCGCGGCCGGGTGCTGCGCATGGTGCTGCTCGGGGTGTTCGTGATCGCCGCGGCGATCGTGTCGCTCGGCATCGGCCCCTCGCCCATCGACCCCGCGACGGTGCTGCGCATCCTCTGGTGGGGTGCGACGGGCTGGGGCGATCCGGAGACCTGGGCCACGGCGCAGCAGACCATCGTGCTCGACATCCGCCTGCCGCGCGTGCTCGTCGGCCTGCTCGCGGGCGCCGCGCTCGCCGCCACCGGGGCCACGCTGCAGTCGCTGGTGCGCAACCCCCTCGCCGACCCCTACATCCTGGGCGTGAGCGCCGGCGCGTCGACGGGCGCCGCCGCGGCGATCCTGTTCGGCACCGCGCTGTTCGCGACGTCGCTCGGCCTCGCGGCGAGCGCGTTCGTGGGGGCCGCGGTCGCGACGGGCATCGTGCTGCTGCTGTCCCATGCCGGCGGGCGGCCCACCTCGATGCGCCTGCTGCTGGCCGGGGTGACGGTCGGCTATCTGCTGCAGGCCGGCACGAGCTTCCTCATCTTCGCGTCCGACACGGCCGAGGGCGCCCGCTCGGTCATGTTCTGGCTGCTCGGATCGCTCGCGATGTCGTCGCCCTCGTCGCTCGGCGTCATGGCCGTCGTGATCGTGCTCGGCATCGCCGTGCTGATCGGATCGGCGCGGGGCCTCGACGCCCTCGACCTCGGAGACGAGACGGCCGAGACGCTCGGCATCCGCCCCGATCGCCTGCGTCGTCGCCTGCTGCTGCTGAGCGCCGCGCTCGTCGGGGTGACGGTCTCGGTCGTCGGCGCGATCGGCTTCGTCGGCCTCGTGGTGCCGCACCTCGCGCGGCGCGCGGTCGGATCGCCGCACCGCATCCTCATCCCCACGGCCGCGCTGCTCGGCGCCGGATTCCTCGTCGTGAGCGACGTGGCCGCGCGCATGGTGCTGGTGCCGCAGGAGCTGCCGATCGGCATCGTCACCGCGCTCGTCGGCACGCCGCTGCTCGTGCGGCACGTCGCGCGCATGCGCGACGGCGCCGTCTGAACCCCCGCAACACCCCTTCCCCGCAACCCAGAGAGAGAAGCATGACGCTCACCTTCGCCCCTTCGACGACCCGCTCACTGCTGCGCCGCGGCGCCGCCGGCGTCGCCCTCGTCGGTCTCGCACTGTCGGTCTCGGCGTGCGCAAACGCTGCCCCCGACGACGCCGCCGCCGGGAACGCCGCCGAGACGGCCGCCACCGAGACCGCGGATGCCGCCGCTCCCGCCGAGACGGCCGCCTACCCGGTCACGGTCGACAACTGCGGGGACGACCTCGTGATCGAGGCGCAGCCCGAGAAGGTCATGGTGCTCACCACCGTTCCGCTCGGCTCGATCGAGGCCGCGGGCGGTCTCGAGCAGGTCACCGAGTACTCCGGCAAGTTCTCCGGAGACTGGTTCAGCGACGACATCCGCGCGCACTTCGCCGACATCGAGCCGCTCACCGAGAAGGTCATCCAGGCCGACCTGACGCGGGAGGCGATCGTCGAGTTCGCGCCCGACCTGGTGATCGGGTCGAACGGCCAGACCATCAATCCTCAGACGCTCGCCGAGGTCGGCATCCCCATGTACGTGCTGCCCGCATGGTGCCCGAACGCGCCCCAGACGGTGAGCTTCGACGACGCCTACGCGCAGGTCGAGGTGTTCGGCCGGATCTTCGGGCACCCCGATGCGGCGGCCGCCTCGGTCGACGACATGAAGGCGCGCGTCGCGGCGGCCTCGGCCGACGTCGGCGATCTCGCGACGGCGGCGTTCATCTGGCCCGACAAGACCGGCGTGCTCAAGAGCTACGGCGCCGGCAGCGTGGCGACGTCGCAGCTGGAGGTGCTCGGGCTGAGCAACGTGTTCGGCGACGAGAAAGGCCGCGGCTTCGACATCAGCATCGAGTCGCTCGTGGCGCAGGACCCCGATGTGATCGTCGTCGTGTATCCCGAGGACGGCACGGCCGAGGCCGCCATCGACGCGCTGCGCGCCGTGCCGGGCGCCGACGCGCTCACGGCGCTGAAGGAGGACCGGCTGCTCACGACGCAGCCGGCGATGATCGACCCCGCGGGCGCATACTCCGTCGTGGGTCTGGAGCGCCTGGCCGGGCAGCTCGCCGGCCTGAGCAAGTAGCGGGGAGGGCCGACGATGATCGAGGTGAGGGGCGCGGTCGTGCGCTTCGGCGACAAGACCGCTGTCCGGGAGGCGAGCGTGCGCGTCGACGACGGCCGCATCCTCGGCATCGTCGGCCCGAACGGCAGCGGCAAGACGACGCTGCTGCGCGTCATGGCCGGGCTGCAGAAGTGCGAGCGGGGAGACGTGCGCATCGACGACGTCACATGGGGCGCGGGCGACGCCCGCCCGAAGCAGCTCGGGCATCGGGTGGCTCTCGTGGCGCAGCACCAGGACTCCCCGGGTCAGCTGCGCGTGATCGAGTCGGTCATGCTCGGACGCATCGCCCAGCGCGGGCCGTGGGCGAGCTTCACCGACGACGACTGGCAGGTCGCGGCGCAGTCTCTGCGCCGCGTGCAGGCCATGCACCTCGTCGAGCGCACGGTGAGCACCCTGTCGGGCGGAGAGCGGCAGCGCGTCGCCCTGGCGCGAGCGCTCACGCAGGGCGCGCCGCATCTGCTGCTCGACGAGCCGACGAACCACCTCGACGTGCGCTTCCAGCACGAGCTGCTCGATCTCGTCGCCGAGCTGGGCGTCACGGCCGTGGCCGTGCTGCACGACCTCAACCTCGCCGGCCGGTACTGTCACACGCTCTCCGTGATGCAGGAGGGCGCGGTCGTCGCCGCGGGCCGGCCCGGCGAGGTGCTCGTGCCGGAGCTCATCAGCTCCGTCTACGGGATCGAGGTCGCCCGCCACGACTGGAAGGGCAACCCGCACCTGTACTTCGCGCCGGGGCGCGCGATGGCATCCTGACCCGCGTCCTCCGATGAGCACTCGCGACATCCCCTCCGCCGCCGACGCGCTCTCCGGAAAGGAGAGCGCGCGCCTGCGCGACGGCATCCGCATCCTCGGCGTCGCCGTGCGCGAGCAGCCCGGCGTGTTCCTCGTCGCGACCGTCGCGAGCGTGCTCTTCGGCGCGCTCACCTCGCTCGACGCCTGGGCGCTCGGCTGGGCGACCGAAGACGTGCTGCTGCCCGCGTTCGCGACCGGCGAGGTCGTGCCGGGGCACCTCGTGGCCGCCGTGCTCGTCGTCTTCGTGGGTCTGGCGATCCTGCGCGCCGTCGGCATCTTCGGCCGCTGGCTCGGCGCGAAGGTCATGCAGTTCCGCCTGCAGTCGAGCTATCGGCGACGCGTCACGGCCCAGTATCTGAGAAAGCCGATGTCGTGGCATCGCAGCCGGCCGACGGGACAGCTGCTCTCCAACGCCAATTCCGACGTCGAGACGGCGTGGATGCCGCTGTCCGAGCTGCCGATGGCGGTCGGGATCGCGACGATGCTCGTCTTCGCCGTCGTGCAGATGCTCGTGATCGATCCGATCATGGCGGTCGTCGGCCTGCTCGTGTTCCCCGCCGTCGCGCTCGTCACGATCCTCAACCACCGGTTCTCCGCTCCGCTCACCTCGAGGCTGCAGGTGCTGCGCGCCGAGCTCAGCGACATCGCCCACGAGTCCTTCGACGGCGCGCTCGTCGTGAAGACGCTGGGGCGTGCGGATGCCGAGACGGCGCGCTTCGCCGCCAAGGTCGACGAGGTGCGCGACATCGGCGTGCGGATCGGCCGGCTCCGGGCCCTCTTCGAGCCCGCGCTGGAGGCGATCCCGTCGCTCGGCGTGCTGCTGGTGCTCGGCATCGGCGGGGTGCAGGTCGCCGCCGGGCGGATCACCGCGGGCGACGTCGTCACGATCGCCTATCTGCTCGCCGTGGCATCCACGCCCCTGCGGTCGCTGGGCTGGCTGTTCGGCGGTTTTCCGGCATCCGTCGCGGGCTACGCGCGCGTGCGCGCGGTGCTCGACGAGCAGGATGCCGTCGGCTACGGCTCGCGCACGCTGCCGGAGGCCGGGCGCGGCGCCGCCGTGCGCCTCGTCGACGTCGGCGTCTCGTATGACGGTCACGAGGTGCTGACCGGGGTGGACGTGGAGGTGCCGCCGGGCCGCTGCGTCGCGCTCGTCGGCGAGACCGCGGCGGGCAAGAGCACGTTCACGACGTTGCTCGCGCGCCTGGCCGACCCCGACCGCGGAGCCGTCGAGATCGACGGCGTCGACGTGCGGGAGCTGCGGCACGGCGAGCTCGCCCGGCACGTCGCGCTCGTGCCGCAGAGCCCGTTCGTCTTCGAGGACTCCGTCTACGGCAACATCGCTCTCGATCGGGAGGTCCCGCGCCAGGAGGTGTGGGAGGCCCTGCGCACCGTGCAGGCCGACGGGTTCGTCGCGGCGCTCCCCGAGGGGCTCGACACGAGGCTCGGCGAGCGCGGGACGACGCTCTCGGGAGGTCAGCGACAGCGCATCGCGCTCGCGCGCGCCCTCGTCCGCCGGCCGCGCCTGCTCGTGCTCGACGATGCGACGAGCGCGATCGACCCCGCGGTCGAGGCGCGCATCCTCGCCTCGCTGCGCTCGTCGCTCGGCGGTGCGACCCTCGTCATGGTCGCGTATCGCAGAGCGACGGTTGCGCTCGCCGACGAGGTGCTGTATCTGCGGGGCGGCGCCATCGCCGCGCGCGGAACGCACGCCCAGCTGCTGGCGGACAGCCCGGGATACGCGCGGCTGCTCAACGCCTACGACCACGGGGCGGAGAACGCGTGAGCGAGGGCGGGATGCGCGACGGTCGAGACGGCGGTCGACAGGGCGGTGCGCGCAGTCGTCTGCGCAGCGGCGACGAGATCACCGGCGTGCAGGCGCTGCGGCAGGGGATCCGGATCAGCCCCGAGATCGTGCGCGGGCTGTGGGTGACGATCCTCGCCGCCGTCGTCGGAACGGCGGGACGGGCGATCGTGCCGATCGCGGTGCAGCTCGCCCTCGACGACGGCATCAACGCGCCGGGGGGCGTCGACGTCGCGTACCTCACGCAGATGATCGCCGCGGCGGCGCTCGCCGTCGTCGTGACGGGGCTGTCGACGCGGTGGATGACGGTACGGCTGTTCGAGCGCTCCGAGGGCGGATTGGCGACGCTGCGCGTGGCGGCCTTCCGGCACGTGCACGAGCTGTCGGTGCTCACCCAGGCGACCGAGAGCCGCGGCGCGCTCGTGTCACGGGTGACCGGCGACGTCGACCAGATCAGCAGGTTCCTCGTGTCGGGCGGCATCGTCGCGATCGTCAGCGCCGGCCAGGTCGTCGTCGCGACCGTGATCATGCTGTTCTACAGCCCCGAGCTGACGCTCGTGGTGTGGCTGTGCTTCCTGCCGCTGGTCGTCTCCCTGCCGTTCGTGCAGCGGATGCTCGCCGCGTCGTATGCGGCGGCACGGCGAGCGATCGGCCGGATGACGGCGTCGATCGCGGAGTCGGTCGTGGGCATCGGCACCGTGCGCAGTCACGCGATCGAGCAGCGCATCGAGCAGCGCATCGACCGCTCGATCGCCGAGTTCCAGGCCGTCAGCACCCGGTCGCAGACCGTGTCGGTGCTGGTGTTCACGAGCGGCGGGCTCGCCGCCGGCGTCGCGAACGCGCTGATCGTGCTCGTCGGCATCTGGCTGGGGATCCAGGGGCGGGTCACGAGCGGCGAGGTGCTGGCGTTCGTCTTCCTGGCGACGCTCTTCGTCGCCCCGCTGCAGAACGGCGTGCGCATCATCACCGAGATGCAGAACGCGCTCGCGGGGTGGAAGCGGGTCATCGGCATCCTCGACACGCCCGTCGACCTGACCGATCCGGGCGACGCGGGGGCGCGGCCGCCGGCGGGGCCGATCGGGATCCGCTGCCGGCGCGTGGGGTTCGCGTACGGGGCCGGTGCGGGCTCAGGCGACGATGCGGGGGCGGCGCGGCGTGCCCTGGACGGCATCGACCTCTGCATCCGGCCCGGCTCGCGGGTCGCGGTGGTCGGCGAGACCGGTTCGGGCAAGTCGACGTTCGTGAGGCTGCTCGCGCGCCTCGTCGACCCCGACGAAGGCGCCGTGCTGCTGAACGGTATCGATCTGCGCGACGTGCCGAACGCCGAGCTGCGGCGCCGCGTGCTGCTCGTGCCGCAGGAGGGGCACCTCTTCTCGGGCACGCTCCTCGACAACGTCGGTGCGGAGCGGTCACGGGACGCCGTGCGGCGGGCGGCGCACGAGCTCGGCCTGGACGGATGGCTGGACGAGCTGCCGAACGGTCTCGACACGCAGGTCGGGCAGCGCGGAGAGTCGCTGAGCGCCGGCGAGCGTCAACTCGTCGCACTGCTGCGCGCGCGCCTCGCGAACCCCGAGCTGCTGCTGCTCGACGAGGCGACGTCGGCGATCGACCCCGCTCTCGACATGCAGCTCGCTCGGGCCCTCGAGCGCCTGCAGGCCGGCCGCACGAGCGTCACGGTCGCCCATCGCCTCGCCACGGCCGAGGCCGCCGACGAGATCCTCGTCTTCGACGCGGCCCGCATCGTGCAGCGCGGCACGCACCGGCGGCTGATCGCCGAGGGCGGCGTGTACGGCCGGCTGCATGCGGCGTGGGCGGGGGTGTGAGGGCGCGCGCGAGGTCGATGCGAGACTGTCAGGATGGTCGACGCAGTGTTCTCCGCCGCGGTGGCGATTCTGTTCGGCGCGGTCATCGGCGTCGCCCTGTTCGTGCCGTTCGTCGCGATCAGCTACCGGCGGCGCGGCGGCCTCACGCTCGGCCGCGGGCTCGTGTGGGCCGCGGCGCTCGTGTACTTCATCGCGATCTGGACCTACACGCTGCTGCCGCTGCCGCAGTCCGAGGACTACCGATGCGCGCCCGCGGTGCTGAGCTTCGAGCCGTTCGTGCAGGACATCGCCGACGCGATCGGCCGCGGACATCCGCTCACCGACTTCGCGCTGCTGCAGATCGTGTTCAACGTGCTGCTGTTCCTGCCGCTCGGGTTCTTCCTGCGGGTGCTCGCCCGGCGCGGCGTCCTCGTCGCGTTCGTCGTGGGCGCCCTGACCTCGCTGCTCATCGAGACGACGCAGCTCACGGGCGTGTGGGGGCTGTTCCCGTGCGCGTACCGCATGTTCGACGTCGGCGACCTGCTCACCAACACCACGGGCGCCGTCGTCGGCTCGCTGCTCGCGCTTCTCGTTCCGCGGCGCTGGCGCGACGCCGAGGTGACGGATGCCGGGGTGCCGCGCCCGCTGACCAAGCCCCGCCGCCTGCTCGCGATGCTGTGCGACGCGCTCGCCGCGGGCCTGCTGAGCTTCGCCGTCGGCATCGCGGTGCAGGTGTGGCTCGAGTACGGCGCGGGCGACCACGCCGCCGTGCTCGACGGATCGGCGGCATCCACCGCCTCGACGCTCGTGCCGATCGTCGTGTGGGCCGTGCTCGTGCTCGCCACCGGCCGCACCGTCGGCGACATCGCCGTGGAGCTGCGGTACCGCGGCGGACCGCTGCCCGCGCTCGTCGCCCGCCCCCTGCGCTTCCTCGGCGGCATCGGCGGCTACCTGCTGCTCGGCGCGACGCCCTGGCCGTGGACGCAGCCGCTGTTCGCCCTCGTGGCGCTCGTCGCCGCGGCATCCACCGCCGGCGGCGCGGGCCTGCCCGCCTGGCTCTCCCGCCAGCGGCTGACGGATGCGCGGGCGGGGGAGGCGGCTGCGGAGTAGGGCGTCCTACCCCAGAAACTCCCGCGCCGCCGTGACCAGCGCGCTCACGCCGACCTCGATGGTGGGGTGGATCACCGGTGCGAAGAACGGGGAGTGATTGGTGGGGATGTCCTCGTTGACGGTGCCGCGCTCGACGGCATCCTGATAGGTCTGCGGGTCGAGGCCGCCCCAGAACCAGAAGACGAGCGGCACGCCCGCCTCGCGGGCGAACCACGAGACGTCCTCGCTGCCGGTGAACATGCCCGGGTCGATGACCGTGCCCTCGCCGAAGGCGCGCGTGAACGCGGCCGAGACGCGCGCGGTCGCGTCGGCGTCGTTGATCGTGGGCGGCAGCGTGTGGTCGATGACGATCGTCGGCTCCTTCTCGGCGCCGGACGCCGCGGCCTCCGCCCGCACGATCCGCTCGACCCGGGCCATGATGTTCTCGCGCGCCGCGTCGTCGGGGTAGCGCAGGCTCAGCGCGAGCGTCGCCTCAGCCGGGATGATGTTGTTCTTCAGCCCCGCGTGGATCGATCCGACCGTCACGACGCCCATCTCGCGGGGGTCTATCTCGCGCGAGACCACGGTCTGCAGGCGCATGACGGTCGCGGCGGCCATCACGATCGGATCGATCGTCGCGTGCGGGCGCGAGCCGTGGCCGCCGCGGCCGTGCAGCGTGACGGTGAGTCCGTCGGAGGCCGCCATCTGCGTGCCCGGGCGCACGCCGATCGTGCCGACCGGCAGGGGGGTGAGGTGCTGGCCGAGCACGATGTCGGGCTTCGGAAAGCGGTCGAGCACCCCGTCGGCGATCATCGCCTGGGAGCCCGCGCCGTACTCCTCGGCGGGCTGGAACACAGCGACGATCGTGCCGCTCCAGTCATCCTTCGTGTGCACGAGCCGTTCGAGCGCGCCGAGCAGCGCCGTCACGTGCATGTCGTGGCCGCACGCGTGCATGACCGGCACCGTGTTGCCGGCCGGGTCGACGCCGTGCACGGTCGACGCGTAGGCGAGGCCGGTCAGCTCCTCGACGGGCAGGCCGTCCATGTCGGCGCGCAGCCACACGACGGGGCCCTCGCCATTGCTGATGGTGGTGGCGATGCCCGTGCGCCCGATCCCCTCGACGTACTCGATGCCGAGCCCGTCGAGCTCGCGGGCGATGACCCCTGCGGTGCGGGTCTCCTGGAACGACAGCTCGGGGTGGCGGTGCAGGTCGATGTAGAGCGCTTCGAGGTCGATGGCCATGGCGTCGAGCCTACGCCGGGGCGGCCGGTGCAGGGGATGCCGGGGGCGCCCGTTCCGGGTCACTCCGCGGGCGGGGCGGTGGAGGTGCGTGTCACCAGTTCGAAGGGGAGCGGCTCCGAGAGCACCGTCGCGGAGATTGCTGGCACCCTCGCGGGGATAACTGGCACCGTCGTGGAGATATCTGGCACCCTCGCGGGGACAACGGGCACCGTCGCGGGAGGGGCGGCGGGTGGGGTGGGGTCGTCCGTGGCGGTGAGCAGCGCGAGCATGTGCTCCGCGGCGCGCTCGCCCTGGCGGCGAGGGAACTGGTCGATCGTGGTGAGGCCGAACAGCTCGCCCATCTCGTGGCCGTCGACGCCGACGATCGACAGGTCGTCGGGCACGCGCAGCCCGCGCTCGCGGGCGGCGAAGATCGCGCCGAACGCCAGCTCGTCGGATGCCGCGAAGATCGCGGTCGGCGGTTCCTCCCGCTGCAGCAGCTCGAGCGTCGCGCGCCGCCCGTCGGCGACCGTGAAGTCGGTCTGCACGAAGACGGGGCACGGCACACCGGCATCCGTCATCGCCTCCACGAAACCGTCGTGTCGCTGCGTCGGCACGTCGCAGCCCGCCCCCGGACCCTTGCTGTTGCCGATGTGCGCGATGCGGCGGTGCCCGAGCGCCAGCAGGTGCGCGACCGCGGCGCGCGCGACGGCGCGGTCGTCGACGCGCAGGGCGGGCACGCGGGGCGACGGCGTGCCGAGGCCGACGACCGGCAGCCCCAGACCGAGCAGCGCGTCGATCTCGTCGTCCGACAGCGTCACCGTGAGCGCGAGGATGCCGTCGACCCGGCCGCGGCGCAGCGACGTCTCGAAGAGGAGCTGCCGCTGCGCCGCGTCGTCGGTGAGGTCGTACAGGGTGAGGTCGTAGCCGTGCGGCGCGAGCCGTGCGGCGATGCCGTCGAGCACCGTCGCGAAGTACCAGCGGCCCGTGAGCGACACGAGCACGCCGACCGACATGGTCTGCCCCGTCGCGAGGCTCGCGGCGGTCGCCGAGGCGACGTATCCGAGCTCGTCGGCGACGCGTCGCACGCGCTCGCGCGTCTTCTCCGAGACGCGCCCGCGCCCGCTCAGTGCGCGGGAGACGGTCGTGGCCGACACCCCCGCGCGCCGGGCGACGTCGTCGATGCCGGCCACGGCTACCCCCGGCCCGTCCGCTGCCGCCGGTCGGCCTCGGCGGCCTCGGGGGTCGCCGTGTACGACTCAGGAGATCCGGACGCCGCGAATCGCGCGTTCCGCGGAATCACGCGGGTCTCCGGAGCGGATGCCGCGAATCTTCCTGAGTCGTGAACGACACGCCCTCGCCCGGCCACGGTCGTGCTCAGTCCGCCAGCAGCCAGACGGCCGTGTCGGCCGGCAGCTCGGCGCCCTCGAAGGCCGAGCTCGCGACGACGAGCGTGCCGGACGGCAGCGCGACGGGCTCCGACCCCAGGTTCACGACCACGGTCACGGCGCCGTTGCGCACCGCGATGACGTCGTCGCGGAAGCCGTCGAGCCACTCCAGCGACCCCGCGCCGAGGTCGTACTGGCGGCGGTTCGCGAGCAGCGTGCGGTACAGCCACAGCGTGGAGGCCGGGTCGCCCTCCTGTGCGTCGCGGGCGAGCGCGGCCCACTCCGCGGGCTGCGGCAGCCACGACGCGCCGGTCTCGTTGAAGCCGTACGCGGGCGCGTCGGCGACCCACGGGATCGGCACGCGGCATCCGTCGCGACCGTAGCGCTCGCCGTCGGTGCGGAACCAGGTCGGGTCCTGACGCACCTCGTCGGGCAGGTCGGTCGCCTCGGGGAGGCCCAGCTCCTCGCCCTGGTAGAGGTACGCCGACCCCGGCAGCGCGAGCATGAGCGTCGTCGCGGCGCGGGCGCGGCGCAGGCCGAGCTCGGGGATCGGTCGGGCGGTCGAGCGCGGGCCGATGCCGCCGTCGCGGGCCGTGTCCTCGGTGAGCGCGAGGCGCGAGGCGTGACGGATGACGTCGTGGTTCGACAGCACCCACGTCGCCGGCGCGCCGACGGCGGGGTAGGCGCGCAGCGACTCGGAGATGACGGCGCGCAGGTCGTCGGCATCCCACTTCGTCGTCAGGTACGGGAAGTTGAAGGCCTGGTGCATCTCGTCCTGGCGCACCCACAGCGCGGTCTCGTCGACGGTGGGCAGCCACGCCTCGGCGCACAGCGCGCGGTCGCCGTCGTACTCGCGCAGCACGGCGTTCCACTCGCGGTAGATGTCGTGCACGGCCTCCTGGCCCCAGTACGGCGCGACGTGCTCGCCGCCGCCCATGGCGGGGTCGTCGCTGAGCTCGTGGTCGGGCAGGTCCTCGTGCTTGACGAGGCCGTGCGCGACGTCGACGCGGAAGCCGTCGACCCCGCGGTCGAGCCAGAAGCGCAGCACGTTCGTGAAGAACTCGTGCACCTCGGGGTTGTTCCAGTCGAAGTCGGGCTGCGTCACGTCGAACAGGTGCAGGTACCACTGGCCGTCGGCGACGCGGGTCCAGGCCGGGCCGCCGAAGACCGACTGCCAGTTGTTCGGCGGCAGCTCGCCGTTCTCGCCCGTGCCGTCGCGGAACAGGTAACGGGCGCGCTCGGCGCTGCCGGGGCCGGCGGCGAGGGCCTGCTGGAACCACTCGTGCTCGCTCGAGCTGTGGTTGGGCACGAGGTCGACGACGACGCGGATGCCGCGGGCGTGCGCCGCCGCGAGCATGCGGTCGAAGTCGGCGAGCGTGCCGAAGCGCGGGTCGATGTCGCAGTAGTCGGCGACGTCGTAGCCGGCGTCGTTCTGGGGGGACGTGTAGAAGGGGCTCAGCCAGATGGCGTCGACGCCGAGGGAGACGAGGTCGTCGAGGTGCGCGGTGATGCCCGCGAGGTCGCCGATGCCGTCGCCGTTCGCGTCGGCGAACGAGCGCGGGTACACCTGGTAGATGACGGCCGAGCGCCACCATTCGGCGCCGATGCGGTTCTCGCCGATGGGCGCGAGGGTAGAAGCAATGGTCATGCCCACGATCATAGCGCAAGCGCTTGCGCACACAAGGGGTTTCTTGCCCTGTCTGGCCCCTCCTCGCCCGCCTCCCTTGCCCTCACCTCCCTTGCCCGCCTCTGGGGTTCCCGCCCCTGGGGTTCAACCGCGGCGAAGTGCGGGTTGCGCAGCGCGGGACCCGCACTTCGCCGCGGTTGAGATCGATGGTGCGGTCAACCCAGGGAGCGGGGAGGGGGGCGGGGAGGTGTGTGTGCAGGACAGGGCAGGATGCCGGGCGCTCAGCCGGCGCCCAGCAGCCGCCATCCCAGGCGGTCGGCGGCGTCGCGGTCGAAGGTGACGGTCTCGCTCGTGCCGAACAGCTCCATGGTTCCCTGGATGAGCGCGTCGGCGAAGTCGGCGCCGTCCTCGGCGAGGCCGAGGGCGCGCACGACGCTCTCGCCGTCGTCGAACTCGAGAACCTCGGTTTCGACGAGCCTGCGGATGAGTGCAAGGCATGCGTCGCGCGAGTAGTGCTTGCTGCGCGCGATCACCCAGTACACCTCGGCGAGAGTGACCTGCGTGACGAAGCCGCGGTGCTCCGTCGTGAGGCTGCGGAGCAGGCCTTCTGCGTGCGGTGTCTGCGCGGGGTCATCCTGCAGCACCGCGCGAAGGATGACGTTCGTGTCGATGCCCGTCAGGCGCGTGACGCCGGGGAACATCAGCTGCGGCCCTGGGTGATCCCGCGCATGCCGCTCTCGGCTCCGCCCTCGGCGATCGCCTCGTTGATCTGCTCGATCGTCAGCGGCGGCACCGACGGGTCGTGCAGCATGCCGATGAGATCGCTCACCTTCCCCGTGCGGGGCACAAGGCGGAAGTGCCCGCCCGGCATCCTGACGAACATGATCTTCGAGCCCGCCGTGAGGCGCAGCTCGTCGCGGATCTCCTTGGGCACGGTGATCTGCCCCTTGCTGGTCATCGTGGCGCTGGGCATGCCGGCTCCTTCTGCTCGAGCGTTCTTCCTCCCATCCTCTTCTTTTCCTTAAGCTCGCACAAGAGCCTTACCAATGAAGAAATGTAAGGATTGGTCCGCCCGCTACGCTGAACCCGTGCCCGATCTCGCCCGTGCCGAGTCGCTCATCGCGACGATCCCCGACTTCCCCGAGAAGGGCGTCATGTTCCGCGACATCTCGCCGCTCCTGGCGGATGCCGAGGGCCTGCGCCGCGTCGTCGACGCGCTCGCCGCGCCGTTCGCCGGCGCGTTCGACGTGGTCGCGGGCGTCGAGGCGCGCGGGTTCCTGCTCGCGGGCGCCGTCGCGATCGCGACCGGCGTGGGCATGGTGCCGATCCGCAAGGCGGGCAAGCTGCCCCGCCCCGCGGCATCCGTCACGTACGACCTCGAGTACGGCACCGCGACGATCGAGATGGCCGACGACCTGCCGTCCGGCACCCGTGTGCTGCTCGTCGACGACGTGCTGGCCACGGGCGGCACGCTGCGGGCGGCGCAGCGTCTGCTTGCGTCGCTCGACCACCGCCTCGCCGGAACCGCGGTGCTGCTCGAGCTCGACGACCTCGACGGGCAGCACGCCTGCGGCCCCGTGCACTCCGTGTTCCGCGTCTGACGTCACTCCTGACGTCGCGTCACCGCTGACGCCCGCCCCTGGCGTCGCGCCATCCGCGACGTCACCTCTGACGTCGCCCCACCCCTGGCGCCCGCCGCCGCGGGCGGTGTCGCTCGCGGCATCCTCCCGCTAGCCTCGGGAGCACACCGAGGAGGCTCCCATGATTCCCGAGATCAACTACGGCGCCGTGGCCGTGGCGACCGTACTGGCCATGATCATCGGATCGGTCTGGTACGCGCCGCCCGTGCTGGGCAGGCGCTGGTCGCGGCTGTCCGACGAGAAGCCGCCGCGCACGGGCGGCGAGGGCATCACCCGCATCCTCGTGTCGATCGTGCTGGGCTTCCTGCTCGCGTGGGTGCTCGCCGGCTCGGTCGCGATCGCGTGGCACTTCTACGGCGGCTCGTACCTGTCGTCGGCGCTCGTGACGGGCGTCACGCTGTGGGCCGGGTTCACCGCCGGGCGGCTCATCGTGCACGACGTCATGGTCGGCCGGCCGTCGCAGCTCACGGTGCTGAACATCGCGCACGAGCTCGTGCTGGTGATCGCGATGTCGCTCGTGATCGGACTCTGGCCGCCCGCCGGCACCGTCTGAGACCGCCGTCCGATCCCCGCCGCCCGCCGTGCCATCGCCCGGCGGGCGGCGGTTTGTTGCGCCCAGAATGCGGGAGATCGCGCGAGTGTTGCCGAGTTGTTTCGGTCCGTGAATTTTCTGAAACGGATGCCGTGAACCCGCGAATCGGCCTTTAGTCCTGGCTTAACGTCAGTGCCACGACGGCGTGCGCACCCGCTCCGCGCACCGCACCGCACCCGCACAGACAGGAGCACGGACATGGCAGCGACAGCGAGCACCCCCACGGTGGAACGAAAGAAGAAGAAGCGGGAGACGGGCAATACCGTCGACGCGATCCCACCCCTCGCGCGACTGTTCCCGCTCGGGCTGCAGCACGTGCTCGCGATGTACGCGGGCGCCGTGGCGGTGCCGCTCATCGTCGGCGGCGCGATGCAGCTCAGCCCCGCCGACATGGCCTTCCTCATCAGCGCCGACCTGTTCGTCGCGGGCCTGGCGACGATCGTGCAGTCGATCGGGTTCTGGCGCTTCGGCGTGCGCCTGCCGCTCATGCAGGGCGTCACCTTCGCGGCGGTCGGGCCGATGATCGCGATCGGCACCTCGCCCGAGGGCGGCGGCATCACCGACATCTTCGGGGCGACCATCGCCTGCGGCGTGTTCATGATCCTGGTCGCGCCGTTCTTCTCACAGCTGCTGCGGTTCTTCCCGCCGATCGTCACGGGCACCGTCATCCTCATCATCGGCCTTTCGCTCATGCGCGTCGCGGCCGGCTGGATCACGCAGGGCGGGGACGAGAACGGCGCCGACCCGCTCAACGTCGGCTTCGCGGCGGGCACGCTGCTGTTCATCATCCTGATCGAGCGGTTCGCGCCGCCCGCGCTGCAGCGCGTCTCGGTGCTGCTGGGCCTCGTGGTCGGCACGCTCGTGGCGCTGCTGGTGCCGGGCATGGTGCACTGGGACAGCGTGGGCGACGCCGCCTGGTTCGCGATCATCACGCCCTTCCACTTCGGCCTCCCGACCTGGAACATCGCGGCGATCGTCTCGATGATCATCGTCGGCATCGTCATCATGACCGAGACCACGGGCGACATGATCGCCGTCGGCGAGATCGTCGAGAAGCCCGTCAACCGCCGCAGCCTCGCCGACGGCCTGCGCGCCGACGGCCTGGGCACCGTGCTCGGCGGCATCTTCAACACGTTCCCCTACACCGCGTTCGCGCAGAACGTCGGCCTCGTCTCGCTCACGGGCGTGCGCTCGCGCTACGTCGCGACGGCCGCGGGCGTCATCCTGATCGTGCTCGGCGTCATCCCCAAGGTGTCGGCGATCGTCGAGGGCGTGCCGCGCGCGGTGCTCGGCGGCGCGGGCATCGCGCTGTTCGGGATGGTCGCCGCGAGCGGCATCCGCACCCTCACCAAGGTGAAGTTCAACAACAAGAACATCCTGGTCGTGGCGATCTCGGTCGGCATCGCCCTGCTGCCGACGGTCGCGCCCACGATCTACCACAACTTCCCGACGTGGTTCACGCTCATCTTCGAGTCGGGCATCTCGGCCGGCGCGATCGCCGCGATCCTGCTCAACCTGCTGCTCAACTCGGAGCAGCTGCGCAAGCAGGCCGCCGACGACCCCGACATCAGCGCCCACGACGCCGTGCGCGGCCCCGCCGCCGCCGCGCTCATCCACCCCGAGGCCGAGGGGACCGGCCTCATCCCCACCCAGCCGCTCAACCCGCCGCCGGGCGAGAAGCACGCCGACGACGGGCCGCCCACCAAGGACGCATAGCCCGCGAAGGCGCCAGCCTGGGTTCAACCGCGGCAGTGTGCGGGTGTGGTGAGACCGCACCCGCACACTGCCGCGGTTGAATGGTGTGGGATGCCGGGGGCGCCGGCGCGCGCGACCTCTTAGACTCGACGCGGGGAGAGGGAGTGGGCATGGCGGATCGGCAGGACGTCGCGGCATCCATCGGCGCCCGGCTGCGGCGGCTGCGCACGGCGTCCGGTCGCTCCCTGGCCTCCGTCGCGGAGGCCGTCGGCATCTCCTCCAGCGCCCTCTCGCAGATCGAGACGGGCGCGATGCAGCCGTCGGTCAACCGGCTGATCGAGATCGTCGCCGAGCTCGGGGCCCCCGTGTCGGCCATCTTCGACGACCACGACGTGCTGCAGCCGCAGGCGCTCGCGGCCGGCACGAGCGAGCCGATCCCGGGCGTGCACGTGAGCGTGCCCGACGACGCGACGGCGCCCGTGCTGGGACAGGGCGTCGTGTACCGGCGGCTCACGCCCGTCGCGCTCGAGGGCATCGACCTGTTCGAGACGACGTATCCGCCGGGCACGTCGTCGAGCGTCGACGGCGCGATGCTCGTGCACGCCGGCTACGAGATGGGATCCGTCGTGACGGGCATCCTCGTGTTCGAGTTCACCGAGGGCATGGTCGAGCTCGGCCCCGGCGGCTCGCTCGCCTTCTGGGCCACCCGCCCGCACCGGGTCGTGAACCCGTCGGCGGATGCCACTGCCGTCGCCATCTGGCTCACGCTGCGCGACCGGGCGTAGCGCACGCGCGCGTCGTTCGACCGCGGCGCGCCCGGGCGCACCTGGGCGCCTCGGCGCGCCTGGGCGTACCACCGCGGCGCGCCCGGGCGTACCACGGCGCGCCTGTTGTTCAACCGCGGCAGAGTGCGGGTGCGCGCGTCGGCGATCCGCAGTCTGCCGCGGTTGAACCTCGGGGACCTCGGGGACCTCGGGAACCTCGGGGACCTCGGGGAAGGCGTGGAGGTGGGACGAGGGAGGGGATGAGGATGCGGGAGGGTGGGGCAGCGGCCTCGGCATCCCTCTCCTACAGCACGTCCTCCAGAACCCCCGCGCCGAGGTTGACCGGGCTCTCGTCGATGTTGCCGATGATGCCGCGCAGGATGTCGCTGCCGTCGGTCGTACGCAGGCTCTCGTACCAGGCGGTCGTCGCGGCCTCGTCGTAGGCGTGCGTCTCGTCGCCGCGCTTGCGGGCCCGCAGCACGAGCTCGCCGGCGCGCTCGGCGCGGATCTTCTCGTAGCGGCGCAGCGTGTCCTCGACGCTCACGGTGTTCGTCGCGACGGCGATGCCGAGCGCGAAGGCGTCTTCGAGCGCCGAGCACGCGCCCTGCCCGATGTCGGGGGCGGTGTTGTGCGCGGCATCCCCGAGGATCGCGACACGCCCCTTGACCCAGTTCGGGAACGGCGTGATGTCCCAGATCTCCACGCGGTTGAGCGAGACCTCGGGGTCGATCGCCGCGATCAGGCGCTGCACGCCGGGCGCCCAGCCCGCGAACGTCTGCTCCAGCGGGGCCGTGCCGTCGGCGCGGTCGTAGGGCACGCCGGCCGGCTGCGGCACGTCGAACCAGAAGTAGAAGCGGTCGCCCGCGACGGGCATGACGCACGCGCGCTTGCCGTCGGCGACATAGCTCGTCCACTGGTCGGCGGGGCCGATCCCGGTGTCGGCCGGGATGAGGCCGTTGTAGTTCGTGTAGCCCGAGTAGGCGCGCTCGATGCGCGGCGTGCCCTCGGGCGTCACGTAGTCGCGCGTGATGGAGCGGGCGCCGTCGGCGCCGATGAGCATGTCGGCGGTGTCGGTGGAGCCGTCGGCGAAGGTGGCCGTGACGGTCGCGCCGTCGTCGGCGAGCGCGACCATGCGCGTGCCGAGATGGATGTCGGAGGTGCCGAACCGCTCCATCAGCAGCGCCTGCAGGTCGGCGCGCGCGACGGGGTAGGGCTTCTGCCCCGTCGTCGCCGTCACGGGGTCGAGCGAGAACCGGCACAGCGTCTCGCCGGTGCGGCCGTCGCGGTAGGACATGTAGTCCATCGCGCCGCCGAGCGCGGCGACCTCATCGGTGAGGCCGAGCCAGTTGAGCACCTTGACGCCGTTCGACCACAGCGACAGCGCCGCCCCGACGGGCTTGTTCTCGCGCATCTGGTCGTAGATGACGACCTCGTGTCCGAGCCGCTTCAGCGCGATGCCCGCGCTCGTTCCGCCGATGCCGGCGCCGATGATGATGACCTTCATATCCGCACGCTATTCGCGCCGTGTCACGGGGTTATTTCGTCACCGATGCCGCGCCGTTAAGCCATGGCTTCACGTGCGGGGATGGCCGCCCGCGTCCCGCCCCGCGCCTCGCCCCGCCGCCGCGCCGCGCCGCGCCGCGCCGAGATGGTGGGTTTCTCGCCGAGATGGTGGGTACCATGTCGTGGCAAAAGACACCATCTCGGCGTGGATGCCACCGTTTCGGTGAGAAACCCACCATCTCGGCGAGGCGGCGGGCGGGGCGTCGCGGGCCGGGGCTCAGCTGCCGCGGTAGGTGGAGTACGCGAAGGGGCTCAGCAGCAGCGGGACGTGGTAGTGCGGGGCGTCCGCCACGGCGAAGGCGATCTCGACGCGGGGGTAGAAGGCGTCGACGGCCCGAGCCGCGAAGTAGGGGCCGACGGCGAAGCGCAGGGTGTACTCGCCCGCGGGCAGGACGTCGGGGCCGAGGCCGAGCCGCCCATCGGCATCCGTGTCGCCCGTCGCGACGACCGCGCCGTCGGCATCGAGCAGGGTCACGGCGACGCCGACCGCGGGCGTGCCGCCCGTCGCGTCGAGGATGTGGGTCGTGAGGTGTGCCATGTCAGCCCTCCGTGTCGGATGCCAGGGTCGTGCGCAGCCGCAGCACCGCGATCTCGCGCAGCTGGGCGAGCGCCTCGGCGGTCTCGGCGTCGTCGGCGTTCCCGAGCCGGCGCTGCGCCTCGGCGAGCATCTCGGCGGGCGTGCGACCCGCCGCGCGAATGAGGAACACGCGGCCGAACCGCTCCTCGTACGCGGCGTTCGCCGCGGCCATCGCGGCCGTCAGATCGTCTCCTGCCGTGGACATCGCCGCCTGCTCGCGCCGCGACGCCGCGGCTTCGGCGCCCGTGCCGGCGGGCTTCTGCCCGATGCGGGGATGATGCGCGAGCGCCGCGTCGAGGTCGGCGGCCGTCCACGACCGCGCGGCGGCGTCCGCCGTCGCTGCCGCCGCGTCGACCGTGTCGTACGGGCGGCCGGCGACCACGGCATCCACCCAGGCGGGAACCGCGGCCCACACCGACACCGCCGCGGCGGCTTCGGCGGGCGCGGCGGCGTTGAACGCGGCGAGATCCATCCCGCGACAGTACCGCGCGCCCGTTTCCGGGGTGTTGCACGGCATCCGCCCCGCCCCCGCCGCCGCCCCGCCCAGGCTGTCGGACACCCCCGCACCCCGTGCGTGAAACACCCCGGAAATCCGCGCCCTCTAGCGTCAGGATTAAGCGATGCCTGAAGACGCGGGAGGATGCCATGGACGCCGGCTCGTTCGACATCCGCGCCGTGCGCACGTGGATCGACGGCGCCTTCCGGCCCGCGCAGATCCGCATCGAGAACGGCGTCATCGTCGACATCGGCCCGCCGCACCGCGGCCGCGCCGTCACGGTCCCCGACGACGCCGTGCTGCTGCCCGGGCTCGTCGACTCCCACGTGCACGTCAACGAGCCGGGGCGCACGGAATGGGAGGGGTTCCGCTCGGCGACCCTCGCCGCGGCGGCCGGCGGGGTGACGACGATCGTCGACATGCCGCTCAACTCCCTGCCGCCCACGACGACGGCCGAGGCGCTGGAGATCAAGCGCGCGGCCGCGGCATCCTCTTATATCGACGTCGGGTTCTGGGGCGGCGCCGTCCCCGAGAACCTCGGCGCGCTGAAGCCCCTGCACGACGCGGGCGTCTACGGCTTCAAGTGCTTCCTCTCGCCGTCGGGCGTCGACGAGTTCGGCCACCTCGACACCGCGCAGCTGAACGCGGCGATGGAGGAGGTCGCGGCGCTCGGCTCGCGGCTCATCGTGCACGCCGAAGACCCTGCGCTGCTCGCCCCCGACGGCGCGCTCGGGCGCGACTACGCGGCGTTCCTCGCGTCGCGTCCGCCCGAGAGCGAGCAGTCCGCGATCGCCGCCGTCATCGATGCGGCCCGCCGCACGGGCGCCCGCGCGCACATCCTGCACCTCAGCGACGCGCGCTCGCTGCCGCTGCTCGCCGCCGCGCGCGCCGAGGGACTCGACCTCACCGTCGAGACGTGCCCGCACTACCTCACGATCGTGGCCGAGGAGATCCCTGACGGCGCCGCCGAGTTCAAGTGCTGCCCGCCGATCCGCGAGGCGGGCAACCGCGACCTCCTGTGGCAGGGCATCCTCGACGGCGTCATCGACGCGATCGTGAGCGACCACTCGCCGTCGACGATCGACCTCAAGCGCGCGGGCGGCGGCGACTTCGGCCTCGCGTGGGGCGGCATCTCAGGCCTGCAGGTGGGGCTCTCGGCCGTGTGGACCGAGGCACGGCACCGCCGCATCCCGCTCGAGACGCTGCTGCCGCTGTTCACGACAGGCCCCGCGCGCGTCGCCGGACTGACGGATGCCGGACGCATCCGCGTCGGCGCCCCCGCGCACTTCACGGCGTTCGGTCCCGAGGACGTGCTGCGCATCGACGCGCGCCGGCTGATGCACCGCAACCCCATCTCGGCCTACGACGGTCGGGAGCTGCGCGGACGCGTGCGCCGCACGTGGCTGCGCGGCGACCAGATCTTCGACGTCACCGAGGGCGGTGCCGGCGAGGCCCCGCGCTTCCGCGGGCTGCCCGCGGGACGGCTGCTGACCGCGGCGACCGCCGCCCCCCGACCACACGAACAGGAGCTGCACCGTGGCTGACATCCTGCCCGCCGGCACCGCATCCGCCGGCATCGCGCAACCCGGCATCCTGCCCGCCGGCATCCTGCAACCCGGTCAGGGCCCCATCGCGGGCGACCACTACCTGCCCGCCCGGCCCGGCACCGTGCTGTGGGGGCGCCTGCCCTGCGCCGACGACGCGCCCGTGCTCGAGATCGCCCCGGGCGAGACCGTGACGATCGACACGGTCAGCCACGAGGGCGTGCTCGAAGACCAGGGCAAGGACCCGCTCGCCTACTTCACGGGCCACGGGGTCGCCGCGGGCGACGTGCTCGAGGATGCGATCGAGATCGCACGGGAGCTGTCGCGTGATCCGCAGAACGACGGTCCCCACGTCGTCACGGGTCCCGTCTTCGTGCGGGATGCCGCGCCCGGCGACCTGCTCAAGATCACGGTGCTCTCGCTGCTGCCGCGCGTGCCGTACGGCGTCATCTCCAACCGGCACGGCAAGGGCGCGCTGCCCGGCGTGCTGCCCCGCGGTCCCGAGAACGTGAGCGTGTTCGCGCCCGTCGAGCAGCGCGACGGCGGCGTCGTGGGCGTGCTGCCGCTGACCGACGGCGCGGAGCGCATCGTGGAGTTCCCGCTCGCCCCGTTCCTCGGCACGATGGGCCTGGCCGTCGCGGGCGGCGAACGGCCGCACTCCGTGCCGCCCGGCGCGCACGGCGGCAACATCGACATCAAGCTGCTCGTCGAGGGGGCCGTGCTGTACCTGCCGGTGCAGGTTCCCGGCGCGCTCGCCTACGTCGGCGACCCGCACTTCGCGCAGGGCGACGGCGAGGTCGCGCTCACCGCGCTGGAGGCGTCGCTGCGCGCGACGCTGCGGTTCGAGGTCGTGCCGCGCGAGGTCGCGCTGCGGGAGTTCGGCGAGCTCGCGGGTCCCCTCGTGCGCACCGACGAGTACCTCGTGCCCACGGGCCTCGACCCCGACCTGAACGAGGCCATGCGCAAGGCGGTGCGCGCCGCGCTCGACCTGCTGCAGGCGCGCTACGGCATGGACGAGCACCTCGCCTACGCCTACCTGTCGGCGGCGACCGACTTCGACATCTCGCAGGTCGTCGACATCGTGTGCGGCGTGCACGCCCGCATCCGCGAGGCCGACTTCGCCCGCGTCGCACGGACGGAGCCGTCGGCATGACGGCCGCTCGACGGCCGTTGTGCCGAGGCGGCTCCGCAGCCGGGCGGTCGAAACTCCTCCGATCCGGTGCGTCCGCCGGCGCAGTGCCGCGGGATTCCGCGGCACGCGTGCGCGGACGTGCGCGGATTGGAGGAGTTTGGGCGATCGGTGCCGCCGGCCCCGCCGTCATGGAGACCGTCACCGCGACAGGAGATATCACCGGTGCAGGACGATCCGGCGCGAATCCTCCTGCGTCGGTGATTTCTCCTGTGCTCGTGGGGCCTGCGCTCGTGAGGGACGGGCGGATGCGAAGGGGCGAGCGGATGCCTCACCTCCGGGCGCCGCACCCCCGGACCCCGAAGGAGCGCGGCGCATGACCCGCTACCCCGACGGCGTTCCCGCCGACCTCGTCGCGGCGTTCGAGGAGTACGAGCGCGCGATCGTCGCCAACGACCTCGACGCGCTCGACGCGGCGTTCGCGCCGGGCGCCGAGACGATGCGCGGGGATGCCGCGGGCCTGCTCGTCGGACACGACGCGATCAGCGCCTTCCGGGGCGTGCGCGGGGGCGTGCCGCCTCGCACGATCGAGCGCGTCGAGCACCGGCCGCTGGCCGACGACGTCGCCCTGCTCGTGTCGATCTCGCGTTTCGCGGGCGGCGGCACGGGGCTGCAGACGCAGGTGTGGCAGCGCCTCGACGGGCATTGGCGCATCACGGCCGCGCACGTCACGCCGCGGGCGCAGGCGCTCGACCGGTCGGTGTGGCGCACGGTCGGCGACCCGCTGTGGCAGGGCGCCTGGGAGGGTCCGCTGCGCGGGCTCAGCGTCGCCGTGAAGGACCTCTTCGCGATCAAGGGCTACCGCATCGGCGCGGGCAACCCCACCTTCCTCGACAGCGCACGGGCCGAGACGACCACGGCGCCCGCCGTGTCCGACCTGCTGCGCGGGGGCGCGTCGCTGCGCGGCATCGCGCGCACCGACGAGTTCGCGTACTCGATCGCGGGCGACAACGTGCACTATGGCACGCCGCCGAACGGCGCCCTCGCCGGTGCCCTGCCGGGCGGCTCGTCGAGCGGGCCGGCGACGGCCGTCGCGACGGGCCAGGCCGAGATCGGGCTCGCGACCGACACCGCGGGCTCGGTGCGCGTGCCCGCGTCGTACCAGGGCCTCTGGGGCCTGCGCACGACGCACGGGCTCGTGCCCCGCCAGGGTATGCTGCCGCTCGCGCAGAGCTTCGACACGGTCGGCTGGCTCACCCGCGACGGAGACACGATGCAGCGCGTCGCCGACTGGTGCCTCAGCTACGACGGCTCCGAGTCGACCGAGAGCGTCTACGGCGAGTCGAGCGCCGACCTGCCGTGGCGCTTCGCGATCCCCGCCGAGATCGTGGATGCCGCGGAGCCCGCCACCCGTGACGCTTTCGACGCCCTGCTCGCGCGGCTCGCGGCGACGGACGGCGCGCCGCGCGTCGAGCGGGTCTCGATCGGCGAGCTCGACGCGTTCTACCGGCCGTTCCGCATCGTGCAGGCCGCCGAGGCGTGGCGCAACAACGGCGAGTGGCTGCGCGCGCACCCCGGCGCCGTGGGCCCCGCGGTCGCCGAGCGGTTCCGCGCCGCCTCGCAGGTCACGCCCGAGGCCGAGGCGGCCGCCCGCGCCGAGCTCGTCCCGCTGCGCGAGAGCCTCGCGCAGCACGTGCGCGACGCGGTGCTGCTGCTGCCGACCGCCCCCGGCCCGGCGCCGCTGCGCACCGCGAAGGGCGAGCGGGTGGACGCCGTGCGGCACGCCACGCTGCGCATGAGCACCCCCGCCGCGGCGGCCGGGCTGCCCGCCGTCTCGGTGCCGCTGCTGACCGTGGCATCCTCCCTGGGCCCCGCACCCGTCGGCGTGTGCCTCGTCTCGCGCGCCGGCACCGACATCGCCCTCGTGCGCCTCGCCCGCGCACTGCACGCCCTCCTCGCGCCGGGCACAGCCGACGCCTCGCGCACGCCCGACGCGCCGGGCGCCCCCGATGAAGAAAGGCCGACGCCATGAGCTCCGGCATCCCCTCCGCCATCCCCGGCCCGATCGACCCGCCCGCTCGGCTGCTCATGGGACCCGGGCCGATCTCCGCGTATCCGAGCGTGCTGCGCTCGATGGCCGCACCGCTCGTCGGCCAGTACGACCCGTTCATGACGGCGGCGATGGGCGAGACGCAGGAGCTCTACCGGCGGGTGTGGGCGACGCGCAACGACGCGACGCTGCTCGTCGACGGTACGTCGCGCGCGGGCATCGAGGCGGCGCTGGTCTCCCTCGTGCGCCCCGGCGACCGCGTGCTCGTGCCCGTGTTCGGGCGGTTCGGCCACCTGCTCGCCGAGATCGCCGAGCGCGCGCTCGCCGAGGTGCACACGATCGAGACGGAGTGGGGCCAGGTGTTCCCGGCATCCGTCATCGAGGAGGCGATCGTGCGCGTGCGGCCGACGCTGCTCGCGCTCGTGCAGGGCGACACGTCGACGACGATGAACCAGCCGCTGGAGGAGATCGGCGCGATCTGCCAGAAGCACGGCGTGCTGTTCTACTCCGACGCGACGGCCTCGCTCGGCGGCAACGCGTTCGAGGCCGACGCGTGGGGCCTGGATGCCGCGACCGCCGGCCTGCAGAAGTGCCTCGGCGGGCCCAGCGGTTCGTCGCCCCTCACGCTCTCGCCGCGCGCCGTCGAGGTCGTGAACGCGCGCAAGAAGATCGAGGCCGGGATCCGCGAGCCCGGCGACGCGTCAGCGCCCGACTTCGTGCGCTCGAACTACTTCGACCTCGGCATGATCCTCGACTACTGGGGGCCGCGGCGCCTGAACCACCACACCGAGGCGACGTCGATGCTCTACGCGGCGCGCGAGTGCGCGCGCGTGCTGCTGCAGGAGGGCCGGGACGCCGTCATCGAACGGCACCGGGTCGCGGGTCTCGCGATGCTGCGCGGGGTCGAGGCGCTGGGGCTGACGGTGTTCGGCGACGTCGCGCACAAGATGAACAACGTCGTCGCGGTGGAGATCCCCGAGGGCGTGCCGGGGGATGCCGCGCGCGCCGCGCTGCTGGACGACTTCGGCATCGAGATCGGCACGTCGTTCGGGCCCCTGCACGGGCGCGTGTGGCGCATCGGCACGATGGGCTACAACGCGCGGCGCGACGCCGTGCTCACGACCCTCGTCGCGCTGGAGTCGGTGCTGCGCCGGTTCGGCGCCTCCGTGCCCGCGGGCGCCGGCGCCGAGGCCGCCCTCGACGTCTTCCGCGAGGGTGCTGATTCCCCTCGCGAGGGTGCCAGTTCTTCTCGCGAGGGTGCTGATAGTTCCCGCGAGGGTGCCGGCAGTTCCCGCGAGGGTGCCTCCGCGGCATCCCCCGCGCCGGAGGTGTGATGGCGCTGCTGCAGGCCTCGCCCGACGCCCTCGCCGCCGCCGCGCGGCGCGTCATGGCGCGCTGCGAGGAGCTCGCGCGCGTGACCGCGACGCCCGGAACGGTCGAGCGCGTGTACCTGTCGCCCGAGCACGCCCGCGTCAACCGCCTCGCCGCCGAGTGGATGCGCGAGCTCGGCATGCGCACGTGGCAGGATGCCGCGGGCAACCAGTGCGGCCGCATCGAGCCCGCCCGCGCGCACGTCCGCACCCTCGCCCGTCCCGCCCCGCGCTGGGAGCGGCTGGACGACGCGCCCGCGGCATCCCCCCACGAACGTCGGGGAATCCCGCGTGCTTCGGACGATCCCGCGGAGATCCTCCGAGGCCCGCGGGAGTCCCCGACCCTCGTGCACCGGCCCTCCGAGCATCCCGCGCTCATGCTCGGCTCGCACCTCGACACGGTGCTCGACGCGGGCAAGTACGACGGCATCGTGGGGGTGCTCATCGCGCTGGAGGTGATCCGGCTCGTGCGCGTGCCCGTCGAGGGCGGCTGGGCCGTGCCGCTGCCGTTCGCGATCGAGGCCGTCGCGTTCTCCGACGAGGAGGGCACCCGGTTCGGCAAGGCGCTGCTGGGCTCGTCGGCCGTCGCCGGCGACTGGAACGACGCCTGGTGGGAGCTGACGGATGCCGACGGCGTGACGCTGCGCCGCGCCTTCCTGGAGTTCGGGCTCGACCCCTCGCGCATCGGCGAGGCGGCCCGCCGCCCCGACGAGCTCGTCGGCTACCTCGAGGCGCACATCGAGCAGGGACCCGAGCTCGACCGCGCGGGCGAGCCGCTCGCGGTCGTGTCGTCCATCGCATCCGCCCGCCGGTTCCAGCTCGTCGTCGAGGGGGAGGCGCGGCACGCCGGCGGCACCCCCTACGACATGCGCCACGACGCGCTGCTCGGCGCCAGCGAGGCGGCGCTCGCCGTCGAGCGCATCTGCGCGGCCGAGCACCACATCGTCGGCACCGTGGGGCGCTTCGAGGCGTTCCCCGGCGCGGTCAACGTCATCCCCGGCGAGGTGCAGTTCAGCCTCGACCTGCGCGGCGAGTTCGACGGCACGCGCGACCACGCGTGGAGCGCGCTCTCCCGAGAGCTGGATGCCATCATGGCACGCCGCGGCCTGCGCTGGCGCGCCCGCGAGGTGCACAACGCGCCCGCCGTGTTCTGCGCGCCGCTGCTGCAGGACGTCGTGCGCACGGGCATCGGCTCCGTGCTGCCGGCCCGCGCCGAGGATGCGCCGGTCATCTTCAGCCGCGCGGGCCACGACGGGATGGCGATCGGCGCGATCACCGACGTCGGCATGCTCTTCCTGCGCAACCCCGACGGCATCAGCCACCACCCCGACGAGGCCGTGAGCGGCCGCGACGTCGGCCTCGGCATCCGTGCCCTCGCCGAGGCCGTGCTGCACCTGGCGGCCGAGCCACGGTAGCCCGGTACCCGGTGTTCCTCACCCCGGCCCCGCCCTTCAACCGCGGCAAAGTGAGTGTAGCGGGGTGGTGGCACCCGCACTTCGCCGCGGTCGAACACCCGAGCGAGGGGCGTGGGGCCCCTCGTTCGACCGCGGCGAAGTGCGATGCCCAGCCTGCGATACCCACAATGTGCCGCGGTTGGAGCCGCCGAAGCCCTCTGCGCCTACGGCCGCAGGCGCGCCGTGAGCTCCGCGCCCGGCGACGCGGCGGTGCGCTCCGGCGGGACGTAGTCGCGCAGCCGCGCCAGGGCCTCGACCGGATCGGTCGCGACGACGAGCATGTCGGTGTAGCGGGGGTGCGTGAAGCCCCGGTCGCGCATGTTCGCGACGAACGCGAGCAGGGGGTCGAAGTATCCGTCGACGTTGAGCAGGCCGACGGGCTTCTCGTGGATGCCGAGCTGCGCCCACGTCCACTGCTCGGTGAGCTCCTCCAGCGTGCCGGGGCCGCCGGGCAGCGCGAGGAACGCGTCGGCCCGGTCGGCCATGATCGTCTTGCGCTCGTGCATCGAGTCGACGACGATCAGCTCGCTCACGGCCTCGTTGACCGCCTCGCGCGCCTGCAGCGCGCGCGGGATCACGCCCGTCACGTGCGCGCCGGCGCGCAGCGCGGCATCCGCCACTGTGCCCATCAGGCCGACGTGCCCGCCGCCGTAGACGAGGCCCATGCCCGCGCGGCCGATCGCCTCGCCCACGGCGGAGGCGGCCTCCACGTAGACGGGGTCGTATCCGGGCGACGATCCGCAGAAGACGGTGACGGTGTTCATGCGCCCACGCTAGGCGCGGCGTGTTTCCGCTCGCAAAGTGGCGTGTTTCGGAGACGTCACGGGGTGTGGCGGCCGGGCGTCGGCGCCCGAACTCCTCCGATCCGGCGGCGCAGCGGGTGAGAGAGGCCTACTCGGCGGGGTTGCGCGACAGATCGGAGGAGTTCGGACCGGGCCGGCGCCGAAGCCCCGCCCGGTTTCGCCCTCGACACGCCCCGGAAACATCCCGCCCGTAGCGTGCACGCATGTCACTCCTCGTCACGCACGCGCGCCTCATCACGGTCCCCGCCGGAACCGACGACCCCGGCTACATCGACGACGGGTGGATGCTGGTCGAGAACGGCCGCATCGCCGCGATCGGCTCGGGCGAGCCCCCCGCGGCGCACCGGGCGGCGGTCGACGAGACCCTCGACGTCGAGCGTGCGTTCGTCGCCCCCGGCTTCGTGTCGAGCCATTCGCACCTGTTCACGAGCGGCCTGCGCGGCCTCGGCGTCGCCGACACCCTCTACGGCTGGTGCGACGCGATGCTCGGCACGACGGCGCACATGAGCGCCGAGCAGCTGTACTGGTCGACGCTGCACGGATGCCTCGACTTCCTCTCGAACGGCGTGACGACCGCCTACAACTTCACCGACCCGCTGCAGGCGTGGGAGCCGATGGTCGACGGCAGGCGCACCGGCACGGCCGGCATCCGCGACCTCGACTACCACACGCGCCAGGCCGACGGATGCCGCGACTCCGGCATCCGCTTCGTCGATTCCATCGGGATGGACGTCACGGTCGGCGGCGACGACGAGATCTTCGACCGGTTCGGCGCGTCGGTCGCGCACACCCGCCGCATGGACCCCGACCGCGCGCTCGGCTGCTCGATCATGGGGCAGGTGCAGTGGTCGCCGCGGCCGGAGGCGGCCGAGCTGGAGGTCGAGGCGATGCGCCGGTTCGGCGTGACGAACCAGGCGCACTTCCTGGAGTCGCCCGAGGCGATCGACGTGCAGCAGGCCAAGTTCGCGCTGTACCGGGATGCTGGGGCGCTGGGCCTCGGCCTGATGTTCGGCCACTTCATCCAGACGACGCCGGAGATCATCGCCGAGGCCGTCGCGGGCGGCGCGTCGATGTCGTGGCAGCCGGCGTCGAACGGCCGGCTCGCGTCGGGCGTCGCGCTCGTGCCCGAGATGCTGGAGATGGGCATGCGCGTCGGCGTGGGGCTCGACGACCAGGCGTGCACCGACGTGTCCGACCCGTGGCAGAACATGCGCATGGGCATCTACATGCAGCGGGCGCGCACGAAGGACCCGCTGTCGATGATGCCCGAGCTCATGCTGCGGCTGCACACGCTCGGCGGCGCGGAGATCCTCGGGGTCGACGACCGCGTGGGCTCGCTGGAGGTCGGCAAGCTCGCTGACTTCGTCGTGGTCGATCCGCTGTCGCCGGACGTCGGGCCGCTGTGGCATCCGGTGCGGTCGTATGTGCTCGCGATGAGCCCCCGCAACCTGAAGCGCGTGTACGTGGGCGGTGAGCTCGTGGATGCCGGGGGCGTCTCGCTCAACCCCCTCGCCGCCGAGGCGTCGGCCCGCGTGCACGAGCTGCCCGAGCTCGTCGCCCGCCGCGGCTACCCGCACTGACCCGCGCTGCCGTGGCGCCGCGCTGGCCTGCCCCGCCCCACCCAACCGCGGCACATCGCGGGTCGGCGCGGGGAACACCCGCAGTTCACCGCGGTTGAAGGTCAGGAGTGCTTCTTCGACCGCGGCAAAGTGCGCTCCGGTGTGCGGCGCACCCGCACGATGCCGCGGTTGGGTTCTTCGCACCGCCCCTCACCCCCGGCGAGATGGTGGGTTTCTCGCCGGGGTGGTAGGCACCGTCTCGGCGAGAAACCCACCATCTCGGCAGGGAAGGGGGCACCAGGGCAGGATGGGGGTGTGACGGGTACAGCGGCGGTGATCGTGGCGTCGACGCGAGCGGCGGCGGGGGAGCGGGAGGACCGCACGGGTCCCGTGATCGCGGCGTGGCTGGCCGAGCGGGGGTGGGCGGCGCGCGTCGTCGTCGTGCCCGACGGCGATCCGGTCGGCGCGGCGCTGCGCGCGGCGGTGGACGACGGATGCCGGATGGTGCTCACGACGGGCGGCACGGGGCTCTCGCCGACCGACCGCACGCCCGAGCAGACGCGGGCCGTGCTCGACCGCGAGGTCCCCGGCATCGCCGAGGAGCTGCGCCGCCGCGGCGCCGAGCACACCCCGCTCGCGCTGCTGAGCCGCGGCGTCGCCGGTGTCGCGGGCACGACGCTCGTCGTCAACCTGCCCGGCTCGCCCGGCGGCGTGCGCGATGGGCTCGCCGTGCTCGACGGCATCCTCGACCACGCCCTCGACCAGCTCGCCGGCCGCGACCACGCCCCCTGATTGCGCCCGCTCCTCACCCCGCCAGGTGAGGAGGCGGTGCCGTATCGAAACCCGCGTATCGGCCCGTGGGAGGGATCTCGATACGCCCGCGGCTCCGCCGCGGGCACTCGATCAGCGGGGGTGGGGCGGGGCGGGCGTGTGGCTCCGCTGGTTGAGTAGCGCGCGCAGCGCGCGTATCGAAACCCTTGCCGCGGTCCGTGACATGGGTCTCGATACGCCCGCGGCTGCGCCGCGGGCACTCGATCAGCGGGAGTGGGGTGCGGCGGGCGTGTGGTCCCGCTGGTTGAGCAGCGCGCGTCAGCGCGCGTATCGAAACCCCTCCCACGGTCCGTGACATGGATCTCGATACGCCCGCCGCTCCGCCGCGGGCATTCGATCAGCGGGGGTGGGGTGGGGCGGGCGTGTGGCTCCGCTGGTTGAGTAGCGCGCGCAGCGCGCGTATCGAAACCCCTCCCACGGCCCTCAGGCGTATCGACCAGCGGGGGCGCTCAGGTGCGCAGCACCACGTTCTCGGGTTCCTCGCCGGCGAGGAGGTGCTCGATCTGGCGGCGCACGAGGCGGGCGACGCGGGGCTGCATCGCCGCCGACGCGCCGCCGACGTGCGGCGAGATGAGCACGCCGTCGAGCGACCACAGCGGATGGTCCGCGGGCAGCGGCTCGGGATCGGTGACGTCGAGCGCGGCGCGCACGCGGCCCTGCCGTACGTGCGCGACGAGCGCGTCGGTGTCGACGAGCGGGCCTCGGCCGACGTTGACCACGAGCGCGCCGTCGGGGAGCGCCGCGAGGAACGCGTCGTCGACGAGATGCCGCGTCGCGTCGTTCGCCGGCAGTGTCACGATCACGATCTCGGCGCCGGGCAGCAGCGCGGGCAGCTCGTCGATGCCGTGCACGTGGATGCCGTCCTCGTCCCGCGCACGCGAGGCGACCGCGGTGAGCTCGACCTCGAAGCCGGCGAGGCGCGCAGCGACGGCCTTGCCGACGCCGCCGTAGCCGAGCAGCAGCACGCGCCGGTCGGCGAGGCTCTCGGTGAACGTGAACTCCCACGCGCCGCGCTGCTGCGCGCGCACGAACGCCGGCAGCCGGCGCTGGGATGCCAGGGTCAGCGCGAGCGCGAGCTCGGCCGTCGACGTCTCGTGCACGCTCGCGGCGTTGGCGTACACGACGCCGGCGGGCAGCCGCTCGGCGACGCCGTCGAAGCCGATCGCCTGGCTCTGCACGAGCCCGGCCTCGACCGTCGCGAGCTGCGGCAGCGCGCGGCCCTGGGTGAGGTACGGGAGCACGACCAGGTCGACGCGCGGGCGCGGGCTCGCGGCATCCATCGGCCAGACCACCACCTCGGCTCCGTCGATCGCGCCGACGTCGTCGGCCAGCTGCGGAGTGGGAACCGTCACCACGAGATCGCTCATGCGGTCGAGGGTACCGGGTCCGTGACACGGGTCTCGATACGCCCGCGGCTGTGCCGCGGGCACTCGACCAGCGGGGTGGGGGCGGCGCTGCGCCGCGGGTGCTCGATTGGCGGGGTGGGGCGGGTGGGCGTGTGGTCCCGCTGGTTGAGTAGCGCGCGTCAGCGCGCGTATCGAAACCCTTGCCGCGGTCCGTTACATGGGTCTCGATACGCCCGCGGCTGCGCCGCGGGCACTCGACCAGCGGGGGTAGGGGCGGGCTGCGCCGCGGGCGCTCGATCGGCGGGGTGGGGTAGGCGGGCGTGTGGTCCCGCTGGTTGAGTAGCGCGCGTCAGCGCGCGTATCGAAACCCTTGCCGCGGTCCGTTACATGGGTCTCGATACGCCCGCGGCTGCGCCGCGGGCACTCGACCAGCGGGGTGGGGTGCGGCTGTGCCGCGGGTACTCGGCCGGCAGGGGTGGGGCGGGTGGGCGTGTGGTCCCGCTGGTTGAGTAGCGCGCGTCAGCGCGCGTATCGAAACCCTTGCCGCGGTCCGTTACACGGGTCTCGATACGCTCACGGCTCCGCCGCGGTCACCCGACCAGCGGGGGAATCGGCTACAGGTCGAGGACGAGGCGGGGGCAGGCGGCGCGGGAGACGCAGACGAACATGGTGTCGTTGCGGGAGCGCTGCGCGGCGCTCAGGATCGAGTCGCGGTGGTCGACCTCGCCCTCCAGCACGGGCGTCTCGCACGTGCCGCAGGTGCCCTCGGTGCAGCTCGACAGCACGAGCACGCCCGCGTCCTCGATCGCCTGCAGCACCGACTGGCCGGGGGCGACCTCGATCGTCATGCCCGACATCGCGAGCTCGACCTCGAACGCCTGATCCCACACGGGCGCCGTGAGCTCGGCCGGCTCGAAGTGCTCGACCGACAGGGGGACGCCGTGGCGCCCCGCCTCCACGGTGACGGCGTCGATCAGGCGCGTGGGCCCGCAGCACACCAGCTCCGCCGCGACCCCCGCGCCGCCCGCACCCGCACCGCCCGCCGCCTCCGCGACCCCCGCACCGCCCGCCGCCTCGGCGACCGCACCCGCGCCCGCCGCCTCCGCGACGACCGCCGCCACGTCGAGGCGCGTGCCCTCGTCGGAGACATGCAGCACGAGCCGGTCGCCGTGCCGCTCGCGCAGCTCGTCGACGAAGGCCATGCGTCCCGCGCGTCCCGCGTAGTGCAGCTCGTAGTCGCGCCCGGCCTCGGCCGCGGCGCGCGCCATCGCGAGGATCGGCGTGATGCCGATGCCGCCCGCGATGAGCACGGCCTTCGACGTCGCCCCGGCGTCGAAGGCGAAGTGCGAGCGCGGTCCGGCCGCCGTGAGAGCGTCGCCGACGCGCAGCTCGTCGGCGATGAAGCGCGAGCCGCCGCGTCCCTCGGGCTCGCGCAGCACCGCGATGCGCCACGTTCGCGGGTCGGCGGGGTCGGAGCACAGCGAGTACTGGCGGATGTCGCCCGTCGGCAGGAACAGGTCGATGTGGGCACCGGGCTGCCAGCCCGGAAGCGGCGTGCGGTCGGGGCGCGCGAGCGTGACCTGCACGACGCCGGCCGCCGCGTCGTCGCGGCCGACGACCTCGACCCGCACGTCTCCCGTGGGCGGTGAACTCATGGATGCTGCCTTTCTTCCGACACCACCTCACCACAGCATCCGCGCCCCGAACCGCGGTCCGGACAGACAGAAACGAACGTGTTACGCGGCCGAAACAGGCGGTACGTACCGTCGCTGACATCGGCCCGTCACCGACGACGCCGCACCGCGAACACACCCGATCGCGGCAGAGAAATCTAGGAGTTCCCGTGTCCCTTCCGCTCTCGCAGCAGCTCGACGTCCTGCGCGGCGCGACGCTCGCCGACGGGCGGATCGTCGACGTCGTGCTCGACGGCGAGACGGTGGCGGGCGTGGTCGCCGCGGGCACCGCCGCGCCCGGCGCGAACGAGCTCGACCTCCACGGCCACGTGCTGCTGCCGGCGGCCGCCGAGCCGCACGCGCACCTCGACAAGTCGCGCACGTGGGAGCTCGCGAACCCGCCGTTCGGCGACCTCGTCACGGCGATCCAGCAGTTCCGGGCGTTCTCGGCGACCGAGACGGTCGCGTCGATCGCGGCGCGCGCCGAGCAGACCGCCCTGGAGATGCTCGCGAAGGGCTTCACCGCCATCCGCTCGCACGTCGACCTGCTGCGCGGAGACGAGCCGCTGCGGGGCGTCGAGGCGCTGCTGCAGGTGCGCGAGCGCCTCACGGGCCTCATGGACATCGAGCTCGTCGCGCTCGCCGACGACCAGATCGACACGGCCGTGTTCGAGGCCGCCCTCGACCTCGGCGTCGACCTCGTCGGCGGCGTGCCGCACCTGGCATCCGACCCCTTCGTCGAGCTCGACCGGCTGCTCACGCTCGCCGAGCGCCGCGGCGCGAGCATCGACCTGCACACCGACGAGTCGCTCGGCGGCGCCCTCACGCTGCCCGTCTTCGCACGCCGCGTCGCCGGCTGGCCGCGCGCCGGCCGGTCGGGCATGACGGCCTCGGCGGGCCACTGCGTGCGCCTGGGCACGCTGCCCGCGGAGGAGCGGGATGCCGCGATCTCCGACGTTCTCGCGGCCGATCTCGGCATCATCACCCTGCCGATCACGAACCTCTACCTGCAGGGCTGGGGGCACCCCGTCTCCACGCCCCGCGGGCTCACCGCCGTGCGCGCGCTGCTCGACGCGGGCGCACGGCTGGGCGCGGGCGCCGACAACGTGCGCGACCCGTTCAACCCGCTCGGCCGCTGCGACCCGTTCGAGACGGTGTCGCTGCTCGTCACCGCGGCGCACACGACCGTCGACGAGGCCTATCGGCTCGTCAGCACGGGCGCCCGCGACGTCATGCGGCTGCCCGCGGCCGGCCCCGTCGTGGGCGGTCGCGCCGAGCTGCTCGCCGTGCGCGGCAGCTCCCTCCACGACGTCGCGGCGACGGCCGACCCGAGCCGCCACGTCATCCATCGCGGGCGCCTCGTCGCCTCGACGGTCTGCACCGTCAGCGTCGCCGCGCCCGCACCCGCCCCGACAGATCGGGTTCTCGCATGACCACTCCCACCACCGCCTCCGCGGCCCGCGCGTCTGCGGCCACGGGCACCCTGCTCGACTTCCGCAACGTCGAGATGACCTTTCCCGGCGGCACCGTCGCGCTGCGCGGCGTCGACCTCACGGTCGACCGCGGCGAGTTCGTCACGGTCGTCGGCCCCTCGGGCTGCGGCAAGTCGACGCTGCTGCGCATCGCCTCGGGGCTGGAGACGGCGAGCGACGGCGTCGCCACCATGGCGACCGACCGCATCGGCTACGTCTTCCAGGACGCCACGCTGCTGCCCTGGCGCACCGTGCAGGAGAACGTCGAGCTGCTCGCCGAGCTCAACTGGCAGACCAAGGCGCAGCGGCGCAAGAAGGCGAGCGAGACGATCGAGCTCGTCGGCCTGAAGGGCTTCGAGAGCCACCTGCCCCGGCAGCTCTCGGGCGGCATGCGCATGCGCGCCTCGCTCGCCCGCTCGCTGACGCTCGAGCCCGAGCTGTTCCTGTTCGACGAGCCGTTCGGGGCACTCGACGAGATCACCCGGGAGAACCTCAACGACGAGCTGATCCGGCTCTTCGCCGCGACCCGGTTCGCGGGCCTGTTCATCACCCACTCGGTCTCGGAGGCCGTCTACATCTCCACCAAGGTCGTCGTGATGTCGGGCCGCCCGGGCCGCATCGTCGACCAGTTCGAGGTGCCGTTCGACATGCCCCGTGACCCCGAGATCCGCTACACGGGCGAGTTCGCCCGCCTCGTCGGCGAGGTCTCCCACGCCCTGCGGGAAGGACACCACTGATGACCTCCACCGAGCCGGCCGCGACCGGCACCCCGATCGCGGGCGCCGCGTCGCCGGCATCCGCGCCCCCGCCGGTCGAGCCGCCGCCCGCGGCATCCCGGCCCCGTCCGAAGTGGATGCGGCCGAGCCTGTGGATCCCGCCGATCGCGCTGCTCGCGGTCATCGTCGCCGCCGTCTACGTCATCAACGCGGCCCTCGGCACGCGCGGGTTCCTCATGCCGCGGCCCGAGCAGGTGCTCGCGGTCTACTTCGACCCGAAGACCGGCCCCGAGATCTTCGCGGCGCTCTGGGTCTCGGCCCAGGTCGCGCTCGTCGGCCTCGTCTTCGCGATCATCCTCGGCGTGCTGTGGGCGATCACGATGAACCTCGCCAAGTGGGTCGAGCGCACCACCTTCCCGTACGCCGTGATCCTGCAGTCCATCCCGATCCTCGCGGTCGTGCCGCTCATCGGCTTCTGGTTCGGCTACGACTTCTTCGCCCGCGTCGTCGTGTGCGTGCTCATCGCCCTGTTCCCGATGGTGTCGACGACGCTGTTCGGCCTGCAGTCGGTCGACCGCGGCATGCGCGAGCTGTTCCAGCTGCAGAAGGCGTCGCGCTGGATCGTGCTGAGCAAGCTCGAGCTGCCCGCCGCGCTGCCCTCGATGTTCCTCGGCATGCGCACCTCGGCGGGCCTCGCGGTGGTCGGCGCCGTCGTCGGCGACTTCTTCTTCCAGCGCGGCGAGCGCGGCATCGGCGGCCTCATCGCGACCTACCAGTCGCGGCTGCAGGCGCCCGAGCTGTTCGCCTCGATCCTCGTGGCGTCGCTGTTCGGCGTCGTCATCTTCCTGTTCTTCGGCTGGCTCGGTCGCCGGGCCGTCGGCAAGTGGTACGACTTCGGCTGAGCCGCGGCGTTCCGACCCACAGCATCCATCCCACACACCAAGGAGACCCCATGCGCAGCTACCGCAAGGCCAGCGCCGTCGGCGTGGTCGCGATCGGCGCCCTCGCCCTCGCCGCGTGCTCGTCGAGCACCCCCGCCGCACCGTCCGAGTCCGCCGAGTCGAGCACGGCGGATGCCGGTGTCGAGATCGGCGCCGTCGACCTCGCCGCGGCGGGCTGCCCCGCCGACATCCGCATCCAGACCGACTGGAACCCCGAGTCGGAGCACGGCCACCTCTACGCGCTGCTCGGCGACGACTACGAGGTCGACGGGCAGAACAAGTCGGTGACCGGGCCGCTCCTGGCATCCGGCGAGTACACCGGCGTCGACGTGACGATCCTCTCGGGCGGCCCGGCGACCGGCTTCACGCAGCCGAACGCCCAGATGTACAACGACCCGTCGATCTTCCTCGCCTACGTCGGCACCGACGAGGCGATCGCGCACTCGGGCGACCTGCCCACCGTCAGCGTCTTCGCGCCGCTGCAGAAGGACCCGCAGATGATCATGTGGGATCCGACCGTCTACCCGAACGCGAAGACGATCGCCGACCTCGGCACCGAGGGCGTCTCGATCCGCGTCTTCCCCGGCGGCACCTACATGGACTACTTCGTCGGCAGCGGCGTGCTCACCGCCGACCAGGTGGATGCCACCTACGATGGCACGCCGGCCGTGTTCGTCTCGGAGCAGGGCAAGATCGCGCAGCAGGGCTTCGCGTCGGCCGAGCCCTACATCTACGAGAACGAGATCGCCGAGTGGGGCAAGCCCGTCGCCTACCAGCTGATCAACGACGCCGGCTACCCGAAGTACGCGGCGATGATGAGCGTCATCCCCGAGAATGTCGAGAAGTACCGCGACTGCCTCACCGAGCTCGTGCCCGTGCTGCAGCAGGCGACCGTCGACTTCTACGCGTCGCCCGCCGCGACGATCGACCTCATCCTCGAGCTCGTCGAGGCGTACAACACCGGCTGGGTCTACAGCCAGGGCGTCGCCGAGTTCTCGGTCGACAAGCAGCTCGAGGAGGGCCTCGCCGGCAACGACGCGAACGGCCAGATGGGCGTGGCCGACGACGCGCGGGTGCAGGAGCTGTTCGACATCGTCGAGCCGATCTACCGCGAGCAGGGCCTGCCCGTGAAGGACGGCCTGAAGCCGACCGACCTGTACACGAACGAGTTCATCGACACGACGATCACGTTCTGACCCCCGCGCCGCGCCGGCCGGCCCGGCGCGGCGACCCCCTTGACACCGAGACGGAGAACCGACGATGACCACCGCCCCTCCCTTGATCCGCACCCGTCGCTTGCACGGCGTGCGTGCCATCGTCACGGGAGGGGCGCGGGGCATCGGCGAGGCGATCGCGCGGCGGATGACCGCCGACGGAGCGATCGTCGCGATCCTCGACCGGCTGCAGGCCGAGGGCATCAGCGTGGCCTCCGAGCTCGGCGGGCCGTACGTGCGCGTCGACCTCGCCGACCCCGACGACACCCGCGCGCAGATCGCCGCGGCGGCGTCGACGCTCGGCGGGGTCGACGTGCTCGTCAACTCGGCGGGGGTGTTCCGGCTCGTCGACCTGCTCGACATCGAGATCGACGAGTGGGACCGGATGATGGACATCAACGCCCGCGCGATCCTCGTCACGATGCAGGCCGTCGCCCCGGCGATGATCGCGCAGGGGCGGGGCCGCATCATCAACATCTCCAGCATGGCGGCCAAGGCCGGCGGCGCGCACGAGGGGCACTACGCGGCGTCGAAGGCGGCCGTCGTGGCGCTCACCCGCGCTGCGGCGCTGGAGTGGGGAGGGCACGGCATCACCGTGAACGCCGTGTGCCCCGGCTACGTGCTCACCGACATGGGCGAGGACTCCCGCACGCCCGAGCAGATCGCCGAGTGGTCGGCGCGGTCGCCGCTCGGCCGGCTCGCGACGCCGCAGGACGTCGCCGCGGTCGTCTCGCACCTCGCCTCGTCCGACGCCGCGTACGTCACCGGCGAGGCCCTCAACGTGACGGGCGGCATGATCATGCACTGAGCTCTGGCATCCGCCCCCGTCGGTCGGACCGCCCGCGGGCACCCGCCCCCGCCGGTTTCGCCCTCCGCTGGTCGAGCAGCCGCCGCAGGCGGCGTGACCTCCGCTGGTTGAGCAGCCGCCGTAGGCGGCGTATCGAAACCCGTGTATCGGTCCGTTACCCGGATCTCGATACACCCGCGGCTCCGCCGCGGGCACTCGATCAGCGGGGGTGATACACCCACCCGCTCGATCGGCGGGGGTGACACCCGCCCCGCAGGTTTCACCATCCGCTGGTTGAGTAGCCGCCGCAGGCGGCGTATCGAAACCCATCCCACGGTCCGTTACCCGGATCTCGATACACCCGCGGCTCCGCCGCGGGCACTCGATCAGCGGGGGTGACATCCACCCGCTCGATCAGCGGGGTGACACCCACCCGCTCGATCGGCGGGATCGTCTCCGCAACACCCCGAAAGGACCCCTCCCATGTCTGTCACCGTCGTCGACCCGGCGCGCATCGACGCGTTCACCCTCGAGCTGCGGGAGCTCCTTCCCGACGCGGTGAGCACCGACGACGGCGACCTCGAGCGCGCCTCGACCGACGGCTCGCACCTCTCGCCCGTGATCGCGGCGCAGCTGCCGCTCGGCCGGGCGCAGGTCGTCGTGACCCCGGCATCCGTCGACGACATCCCCGCGATCGTGCGCGCCGCGGTGCGCCACGGCGTGCCGATCACCCCGCGCGGCAAGGGCACCGCGAACTACGGCCAGACCCTGCCGATGGCGGGCGGCGCCGTGCTCGACCTGTCGCGGCTGCGCCGGGTCGTCGAGGTCGGCGACGGATGGCTCACCGCCGAGGCCGGGGCGCCCATGATCGCCGTGGAGCAGGCGGCGAACCGCGCGGGCCAGCAGGTGCTGATGTACCCGTCGACGGCCCAGTCGTCCATCGGCGGCTTCGTCTCGGGCGGGTCGGGCGGCACCGGCTCGATCAAGCACGGCATGCTGCACACGGGCTTCGTCACGGCGCTCGACGTCGTGCACGCGACGGAGGACGCCGAGCTCGTGCGCGTCGAGGGCGCGGACACCGAGAAGTACCTGCACAAGTACGGCACCGTCGCGATCATCGCGCGGGTGACCGTGCGGCTCGAGCCGCTGCAGGACTGGCGCGCGTTCTTCGCGAGCTTCGACGACTACCACGACCTGCTCGGCGTCATCCGGCAGATCGGCCGGCTCGAGCCGACGCCGCGCCTCGTCTCGGGCGACGGCCCCGTGCTCGCGGGCGCGCTGCCCGCCGACCCCGCCATCCTGCCCGGAAAGGCGAGCCTGCGGGCGATCCTCGACGAGGCGTCGGTGGCCGAGGCCACGGCGCTCGTCGAGGCCGCGGGCGGCACCGTCGTCGACGTGCGCACGGGGGCGCCGGCGTGCATCAAGCTGTCGATGACGAGCTACAACCACCCCATCGAATGGCTGCAGAAGGCCTATCCGAACACGTACTTCCACGTCGAGGTCATCGGCGACGGCCTCGTCGAGCGCATCGACGAGCTCGAGGCGGTCTACCCCGGCGGGATGCTGCACGTCGAGGCGCAGCAGGGCCGGCCGATCGGCATGCTCGCGGGCCGCTACTCGTCGCCCGAGGAGGTCTACGCCGGCTTCCCGCGCATCGAGGCGCTCGGCGTCGGCTACCACAACCCGCACCAGTGGTTCGTCGACTACGAGCCCGAGGCGACGCGCGAGCTCGCCGCGCAGACCGACCCCACCGGCATCCTGAACCCCGGAAAACTCGACGTCGCCGCCACGGTCGACACGGGCAGCCAGCTATGAGGCGTCTCGACCACCTCAGCGGGCCCGAGGCCGGGCGGGTACTGGACGCCTCGTCGATCCTCGTGCTGCCGACCGGCGCGATCGAGCACCACGGCGAGCATCTGCCGCTCGCGACGGATGCGATCATGGCCGAGCGCATCGCGGCGCGCATCGTGGATGCCGCGGCCGCCGACGGGCACGACGTGTGGCTGCTGCCGACCCTCGCCTACACGAAGTCGGACGAGCACGCGTGGGCGCCCGGCACGATGACGCTGTCGAGCGCGACGTTCCTCGCGACGCTCGTCGATCTGGGGAGATCGATCGCGCGCACGCCCGCGCGCACCGTGCTCTTCTACAACGGGCACGGCGGCAACGTCGCGCCGCTCGGCGTCGCGCTGCGCGAGTTGCGCCGCCGGTTCGGTCTGCGCACGTTCGCCGAGGGGATCCGGGTGCCCGTCGGCGACGGCGCCGAAGGACCGGACGAACGCGGGTTCGGCATCCACGGCGGGCACGGCGAGACCTCGCTCATGCTGCACCTCGCCCCCGAGCTCGTGTCGCTGTCGCGCGGCGTGCGAGCCGTGCCCGACGCGCTCGCGGCGTTCTCGCGCATCGGCTTCGCGGGCGCGCCTGTGCAGTTCGGCTGGCTGTCCGACGACTTCGGCACCGGCGGTGTGCTCGGCGACCCGACGGCGGCGACGGCGGCGGAGGGTGAGCGGCTCGCCGCCGAGCTCGTCGAGGCCGGCCGCGCGTCGATCGCCGAGATCGCCCGCTGGCCGATCGGCCCGCGCGAGGGAGACGACTGGTGAGCGGGGTGAGGTCGCCCATGGCTCGCATCCCCCATTCCGTTCAACCGCGGCGAAGTGCGGGTACGGGGCGTGAGGACCCACACTTCACCGCGGTTGAACGGGCGTGGGGTGGGGAGGTGATGACGTGATGGAGTTGATCGCGGGGGCACCGGCCGATCCGTTCGTGCTGGCGCGGGAGTGGATTCCGGCATCCGCGCATCCGGGGCCGCTGATGACGCTCGCGACGATCGACGAGGGCGGGCTGCCCGACGCGCGGTCGGTGCTGCTGAGCGAGCTGGATGCCACGGGCTTCCACTTCCACACCGACGTCGCGTCGCGCAAGGTCGCGCAGCTGCGCGCGGGCGCGGGCGTCGCGCTGTGCATCCCGCTCGTCGACGACGCGCGGCAGCTCACGGTGCAGGGCTGGGCGCGCGAGGCCGACGCCGAGGAGCTGGCGCGCGCGTACGCGGCGCGGTCGCCCTACCTGCAGGAGCTCGCGTGGCTCAACACGCACGAGTTCGCCGCGCTGCCGCAGGCCGAGCGCATCGTGCGCTGGTCGTCGTTCGCGGCGGCGCGGGCCGACGGCTTCGCGCAGGCGCCGAGCTGGACCGGGTTCGTCGTCGAACCGGTGCGCATGACGTTCTGGTTCGGCAGCACCCAGACCGCGAGCCGCCGCCTGGAGTACCGTCGCGTCGGCGATGGATGGGACCGCCATGTCCGCGCCGGCTGAGGCACCGGGCGGTGGCGGGTTCGGCGTGCGAGGCGGGTTCGGCGCCCGCGGGTGGGCTCGGCGCCGAGATGGTGGGTTCTGTGCCGAGATGGTGGGTTTCTCGGCGAGATGGCGGGGCACATTCTCGGCGAGAAACCCACCGTCTCGGCGAGGAGGGTACCCGGTCGGCGAGAAACCCACCGGCTCGGCGCCGAGGGCATCCGGTCGGCGAGTGGGGGCGGTGAGGGCATGAGCGACGTGGCGGTGCGGGAGTCCGTGTGGGCGGCGGCGACGGCGCAGTGCCCCAAGCACATGGAGTACGGGCCGTGCGGCGGCGTCGGCTTCGACGGGTCGTGCGAGGTGGATGCCGCACTGCCGTGCGCGTTCGCGGCATCCGCCCCCCGGGAATGGCGCGGAGGAGAGGCATCGGCCGCGCGCGAGAGCGCTGGTGCCGTCGCCATGCGCGCGCTGCTGGCGACGCGTGCCGTCGTCGTCGCCGACTTCCCCGCGCGGGCGCTCGACGCGCGCTCGATCGCGGAGTGCGCCGAGGCGCTGCGCGGCAGCGTGGATGCCGTGCTCGCCGGCGACCACGGCTCGGCGCGCGTGCAGTTCTCGCCGACGTACCGTGCGCACCTGATCGCGCGTGAGGGGATCGCGCCGATGATCGGGCTGAACTGCCGCGACCGCAACCGCGTCGCGCTGGAGGGCGAGCTGGCGGGACTCGCCGACGTCGGGGTCGCGGCCGTGCACTGCATCACGGGAGATCACACGCAGACCGGTTCGCGACCCGACGCCCAGCCCGTGTTCGACCTCGACAGCACGGAGCTGGCCGCGCTCGCGCGCGCCACAGGGCATCTCGTCACGGTCGCCGAGGCGCCCACGACGCCGCCCGTCGCGCACCGTCCCGCACGGCTCGTGCAGAAGGAGCGCGCGGGCGCCGAGCTGTGCTTCGTGAACCACTGCGGCGGGGCGGAGCCCGTGCGCAGGTTCATCGCGGCGGCGCGGGCGCTCGGGTCGCGGGCGGGGTTCGTCCCGTGCCTGCCGATCGTGCTCGACGAGGGGAGTGCGGCGCTGCTGCGCTCGTTCACGACGCTGGCGCTGCCGCCGGGATACGTCGACGGCATCCTCTCGCAGCGCGACGTGCGGTCGGCCGGCATCGCCGCGGCCGTCGCGCTGGGACGTGAGCTGCTCGCGGTCGACGGCGTCGTGGGCGTCGACCTCTCGGGCGGCGCCGCCCCCGGCGAGGAGTGCGCCTACGCCGGCGCCGTCGCCGAGATCGGCCGCGAGCTCGGCGGTGCCCGGTGACCCCGCGCAGCGCGGCCTCCCTCGCCCGGACGGTGGGTTTCTCGCCGAGCACGCCCCTTTCCCGTCGAGATGGCGGGTTTCTCGCCGAAAGGGTGGGGCACCGTGTCGGCGAGAAACCCACCATCTCGCTGCAGAAGGCACCGTCTCGGCGAGAAACCCGCCGTCTCGGGGCGGGCGCCGGGGCGGGGCGGGAGCCGAGCGGCGAGGGGGATGAGGGCGTGAAGGGGGCGCGGGGATGAGCGGGATCAGGCTGGTGGGCGCGCGGGCGGTCGTGCGGCCCGGGGGGCTCGAGGACGGTGCCGATCTGGTGCTGCGCGACGGGGTGATCGCGGAGGCCGCGCGCGGCGACGAGCGGGTGCTCGACGTCTCGGGCTGCGTCGTGACCGCGGGGCTCGTCAACGCCCACCATCACCTGCTGCAGTCCGCGTTCCGCACGCTGCCGGGCACGCGCAGCGTGCCGATGTCGCAGTGGCTGCCGACGATGGCGGCGGCCTACTCCCGGGTCGGCGTGGATGCCGAGCTGGCGGGCACCGCGGCATCCGTCGGGCTCGCGGAATCGCTGCTGAGCGGCGTCACGACCGTCGCCGACCACCATCTCACGTGGCCGTCCGGCGACGGCGTCGACATCGTGCGCGCCGTCGTCGACGCCGCGGCCGGGCTCGGCGCACGGCTCGTGTTCGTGCGCGGCTCGGCGCGCGACGACCCGCAGGAGGCCGCGGCGAGCGCCGACGCGATCGCGCGGGCCTTCGTGCCGCGCGGCGGGGTCACGCACGGCGGCATGCTGCAGATCGCGGTCGGTCCCGCGGGCGTGCACTCCGATGCGCCGGAGACGTTCGCGCTGATGGCGGAGGTCGCGGAGCGGCACGGCCTGCGCCGCCGCACGCAGTCGAACGAGCAGGTCGACGTCGCGATCGCGGCGGAGAAGTACGGGCGCCGTCCGCTCGACCTGCTCGACGAGTGGGGATGGCTCGCACCCGACGTCACGCTCGCGCACCTGTGCGAGCTCGTGCCGGGCGAGATCGAGCGGATCGCTCGGGCCGGCGTCACCGCGACCCACGCCCCCGGGTGCGACGTGCCGATGGGCTGGGGCATCGCCCCCGTCGCCGAGCTGCGGGATGCCGGGATCGCCGTCGGCCTCGGCACGAGCGGCGGCGGCTCGAACGACGCGGGGCATCTGCTCGCCGATGCGCGGCTCGCGATGCAGGTGTCGGGCCTGCGCGGGCCGGCGCTCGCCGCCCGCACGGTGCTGGAGATGGCGACCGCGGGATCGGCGCGCGGCCTCGGCCGCCCCGAGCTGGGCACGCTCGCGGTCGGCGCCGCGGCCGACGTGTGCGTGTGGGACGTGTCGGGCGTCGCCGACGCCGGCGTCACCGATCCCGTCGCGGGTCTGCTGTGGGCCTCGCCCGGGCGCCGCCCGCGTCACGTCTTCGTCGCGGGCGAGCCGGTCGTGATCGGCGGCCGCCTCGCCGCCGCCGACGAGCACGGCCTCGCCGACGCCCTCACCGCCCTGCTCGCCGCCCGCACGGCGGAGTGACCTGGCGGGTGCCCGGCCCGAACTCCTCCGATCCGGTGGGGTCGGCGCGCTGCACCCGCGCCGTTCCGCGGCTGCGGCGACGCGCACCCGGCAGATTGGAGGAGTTCGGGCGCCTGCCCCGCGGCGCCCCGCCCACAGTCGCCGCCCTACGAACCGCTCGCCGGGTCGTCCGGCCTACCCCCGCCACCCGCCGAGCACGGCGGCCGCGGCGTCGAGGGGGACGAGCGTGCGGGTGAGGGGGAGGCGGGCCCAGTCGACGCTCTCCGGCGGGAAGAGCCCGTCGATCGGATAACGGGTGAGCGCGGTGATCGGGGCCGCGTAGACGACCTCGTCGATGCCCGCCCAGATCGCCGCGGACGCGCACATCAGGCACGGCTCGCACGAGGAGTAGAGGAGGGCGCCCGACAGGTCGGGCGTGCCCAGCGCGCGGCAGGCCCGGCGGATGGCGCACACCTCGGCGTGCGCCGTCGGGTCGCCCGTGCGGCCCACCTGGTTCGCCGTCAGCGCGACGACGACGTCGTCGCGCACGACCGCCGCGCCGAAGGGGGCGTTCCCCTCCGCCGCGGCGGCCGTGGCGAGCGCGACCGTGTCGCGCAGGACCTCCAGGCCCCGGTGCGCTCTCGCGCTCACGCAGGGACCCTCATCGCCTCGATCTTCGCGACGAAGTGCTCCCCCGAGGTGATGGGCCCGTATTTCGCGGGCGAGACCGCGTCGAGCGACTCGATCAGCGCGTCGGCGTTCGGCTGGTGGAAGAACGCGACCGACAGGCGGTCCTCGTCCCAGGCGCCGTCGACGGGGTTCGCGACGCGGTGCAGCGTGGAGTTCCAGACGTCGTTCGTCCACCGCTGGAGCAGGTCGCCGAGATTGATGACGAAGGTGCCCTCCACGACGGGCACGGGCTCCCAGCCCTCGCCCGTCCAGACCTCCAGACCCTCGACCGACGGCGTGGCGTAGAGCACCGTGACGCCGCCGAAGTCGGTGTGCGCGCCCCCGCGCAGCTGTCCGGGGAGCGGCGCGCTCTGCATCGGCGGGTAGTGGAAGACGCCGAGGTTGCTGTCGTGCCGGTGGGTGAACTGCTCGAAGTAGCGCCGTTCTCGTCCGAGGGCGACGGCGAAGATCTGCATGAGCGTGTCGGCGACGCCGTTCATCGCGAAGTAGTAGTCGACGAGGGCCAGGCGGAAGGCCGGGTCGGCGGGATCGCCGCCCCAGACGGGCGACGCGGCGTCGAGCAGGTCGCTCCTGTTGACCGTGAACCCCTCGCGCAGGTCGGCGGGCACGGCGTCGCCCAGCGACTGCCCGAGGGACATGTTGGCGAACTCGTGGTATCCGCCCGAGTGCCCCTCGCCGTGGTGACGTGACTTCTCGTCGGTCGGCTGGGCGAAGAAGGCGGACATCGCGGCGACCCCGCGGTCGAGGATGTGCTGCGGGACGCCGTGTCCGGTGATCACGAGGAATCCCAGGTCGCGGCAGGCCGCGTCGATCTCGGCGACGACGCGGTCGGGGTCGGTGCCGTCGATGAACGGCGCGATGTCGATGACGGGTACGGAGCGTGGCATGGCTCTCTCCTTCTGAACGGGCTGATGAGCGGGCTGATGAACGGGCTGGACGGGAGGCGTCATTCGGCGGGCAGACCGATGGCGGGGTCGATGTAGGCGTTGGTGTAGAGGTCCGCCGCGGTGAGGCCCTCGGCCGGGGTGAGCCCCGCGTCGACGGCGATCGGCCGCACGATGCCGAGGAGCTCTTCGACCCGGGCCGGGTCGAAGTCGCCCACGGCGTCGTCGGCGCCGTTGGACACGACGCCGTCCTCGATCACGCTGCTCACGCCGAACTCGGCGCTGCCGCGGGTGTAGACGATCCCGTTGTCGTAGGCCTCGACGGCCTCGAGGATCAGGTCGATGACGGGCTCGGGCTGCGCGTAGAAGTCGACGAGCGCCTGCTGCATGACGGGGACGAGCAGGGTGAGGCAGGCGTCCAGCTCCGCGAGCGCGTCGGCCCGCACGGCGAGCGCCGCCGTGTAGTTCGGGTAGCCGGCATCCGCGACGAGCTGATACGCCACCGGACGCGCCCACTGCGCGATCTCGTGCTCGTAGATGTACGGCTCGCTGCTGGAGAAGCCCTGCTGGGCGTCGGCGCCGCCGCTCGCGACGAACGTCGCGGGGGTGCCGTCGTAGCCGCCGTCGGTCCTGTCCCGCTGCAGCAGGCCGGCGCCGATGAGGTACTCCATGTAGGGCGAGCCCGCGTAGTACCGCACGACGGCGTCGGTCTTGCCGATGTCGGCGATGGTCGTCGCGTCGGGATAGGTCTCGGGATCCCACATGATGATCTGCGGGCTCACCTCCAGCGGCGCCATCACGGCGACCGTGGGCAGGGTCGCGGATGCCACGATCTGGCCGTCGGTCTGGACGTACCCCAGGGTGATGTCCTGGTCCTGGTACATCTGGCTCGACACGGTCTGGAAGCCGATGGCGGGGCCGCCCGCGCGGATCTCCAGCTCGACGCCCGTGTAGCCGCCCGCGGCGACCAGCGGGCCGGTGACGGCCTTCTTGCGGGTGTCGATCGCCGGGTCGTCGCCGAGCATCTGATAGAGATGTCCGTGCTCCGACGTGGGGTTCCAGTCGGTCTGCACGACGATGGGCGAGGGACAGACGGACGACAGGTCGATCGGCCCGATCCGCCCGGTCGCGGGCTCGGTCGTCGTCGGCGGCTCGGGGGCCGGTGACGAGCATCCGGCTGCGAGCAGTCCGAGGACGATCGCGCCGGCCGTCGCCGTCGTGATGCGGGTGTTCTTGTGCATGAGCGCTCCCTTGGTCAGGGTCTCGGCCGTGCGGCGTGGGAGAATGCCGTGAGGGCCGCGAGGGGAATATAACCAATAGGAATATTGAAAGGGCAGGCCGTTTCGGCGTCGTTTCGCTGGGATTGCCGTGTTGTACCAAACGTGGAGAAGCGAGTGACCGACGCTGCCGAGGCCGACGAGGCGGCGCTCGGACGGACGGTCGGGGAACGCATCCGGGCGGCCCGCCGCAGCCGGCGGCTGTCGATGGTGGAGCTCGCGGCGCGCGCGGAGATCAGCCAGCCGTTCCTCAGCAAGGTCGAGCGGGGGATCACGACGCCGTCGCTGCACACGCTGTACCGGTTGGGGAGCGCGCTGGGCGTCATGCCCTCCGAGCTCATGCCGCAGCCCGAGCCGGCCGCCGTGACCGTCGTCCGCGCGGCCGCGGGTGCCGCGGTGACCGCGGTGGACGATCCCGGCTCGCCGACCGGCCGGCTGCTGCGCGGCGGCGAGGGAAGCCGGATCGAGCTCTTCGACTATCGCGTCGACGCGCACCGCAACGTCGACGAGTGGTTCGAGTACACGGGCGAGGCGGCGCTGGTGCTGCTCTCGGGCCGGCTCGACGTCGAGGTCGAGGAGCGCGGCACCTGGAGCCTCGAGGAGCGTGACGTCCTGTTCCTCCGCGGGCGTTTCCGCACGCGCTGGACGGCGACGGGCACCGAGCAGGCGTCCGTCCTGCTCTTCTCGGCGCAGTAGCCGGTTCCGGCTATCCGCCGCCCGCCGGCAGGGTGATGGTGGCGGCGAGGCCGCCGAGCGCGCTCTCCCCGAGCGTGAGGGTGCCGCCGTGCAGCGCGGCCTGCTGCTGCACGAGGGCGAGGCCGAGGCCCGAGCCCTCGCCGACCGCGCCGGGTCCGCGCACGAACCGCTCCGTCGCGCGCTCGCGCTGGTCGGCCGCGATGCCGGGCCCGTCGTCGGAGACCACGATCCGCAGCGTGTCGTCGGTGCACGACAGGTCGACGCGCACGTGGCCCCGGGCGCCGCCGTGCGTCGCGGCGTTCGTGAGCAGGTTGTCCACCGCGAGGCGCAGGCCCTCGGGCCAGCCGTCGATCGTCCCCTCGCTGTCGAGCACGGTGCTGTGCAGGGTGAGCTCGAGCGACGGATGCCGGCGCCGCGCCCGCGCGACGGCGTCGCTCACGAGGTCGACGAGGTCGACGGCATCCTTCGCCGGCAGGGACGCCGCGTCGCCGCGCGCGAGGGTCTGCAGTCCCTCGAGCAGCCGCACGATGCGCTGATGCTCGGCGCCGGCCGAGCCGAGCAGCTCCGCGCGGCGGGCCGGATCGAGGGCGGGATTGCGCTCCAGGATCTCCAGATAGGTGCCGAGGCTCGCGAGCGGCGTGCGCAGCTCGTGTCCGGCATCCGCCGTGAACCGCCGCGTCGCGAGCATGCTGCGCTGCAGCCGCTCGAGCATGTCGTTGAGGGTGTCGGACAGCTGCGCGACCTCGCGGGGCGTCGTCACGGCGGGCAGGCGGAACTCTGCCGGATGGTCGGCGCGGATCGTCGCCGCGCCGTGCGACAGGCGTGCCACCGGCTGCAGCACGAAACGCGCGATCAGCCACGCCCCGAGCGTCGCGATCGCGACGGCGACGAGCGTGACGAGCGAGACCAGCAGCACGTTCGACTCGAAGCGCTGCTGGATGGGCGCGAGGCTCTGCAGCACCTCGACGCGGATGCCGGTGGCGGGATCGGTGCCGGCCAGCGAGCGCCACGGCTCGTCGTCGATCGTCACGGTGGAGAAGCCGTCGGCCGTGGGCAGCGGCGGCTGCTCGAGCGGGAGCTCGCCCTTGAGTGCGATCACCTCGGTGCCGTCGATGAGCCGGAAGAACGTCTCGCTGCCGCTCCACGGCCCGCCGAACACGCCACCGGTGTCGAGACGCGGGTCGCGCGGAGAGTTCTCCGACGAGCGCTCGAGCGTCTTGGGGATGTCGTCGAGCTCGCGCGAGAGGCGCCCCTGCAGCTTGCCGTCGAGCGTCTCGCGGTCGTGGGCATCCATCTGCAGCACGATGATGAGCCCCGAGAGGGCGGAGATGATGAGGATCAGCACCGCGGATGCCACCGCGAGCTGCGACCGGAGACTGCGCAACATCCTCACGTCCTCAGCACGAACCCGACGCCGCGCACGGTGTGGATGATCCGGGGCTCGCCGTCGGCCTCGAGCTTCTTGCGCAGGTAGCCCACGAACACGTCGACGACGTTGCTGTCGACCTCCCACGTGTAGCCCCAGACCTGCTCGAGCAGCTGGTCGCGGCTGAGGATCTGGTTCGGATGCCGGGCGAACGACGCCGCGAGCTCGAACTCGCGCGTCGTCACGCCGATGTCGCGCGTGCCGCGGCGCACCGTGCGGCGCTCGAAGTCGACGGTGAGGTCGCCGACACGCAACGGCCGGTCGAACCGGGCGCGGTGCAGGCGCACGAGCGCGTGCAGGCGCGCGGCGAGCTCGCCGATCGAGAACGGCTTGACGACGTAGTCGTCGGCACCCGCGGCGAGGCCCTCGACCCGGTCGTCGACGTCGTCGCGCGCGGAGAGGATGCACACGGGCAGGGCGCGGCCGGTGCGGCGCAGCTCGTGCACGACGTCCACCCCGCTCATCCCGGGGAGGCCCACGTCGAGCAGCAGCACGTCGGGCGAGGCCCGGTCGAGGGCGTCGAGGGCCGCCTCGCCCGTGCCGACCTCGTGCACCGTGAACCCCTCCAGGCTGAGGCCCTGCACGAGCGCGTCGCGCACGCCCGGGTCGTCGTCGACGATGAGCACGTCGGGGATGCTGAGCTGACCGTCCATCCTCCGCGACCTCCTCTCTCGCCCGGGTTCCCGCGTCTGTGCCGGCATCGGTGCGCGTCGGCGGGCGCGCGCCTACGCGGACTGCCGGCGGCGGTACTGCGAGGATCTCATGTCGGCGTGTGCCTGCGCCGTGAGCACGAGCACGGTGGACTCCTCGCCGCGCGACGCGGGAACGAACGACAGCCGCTCGGCGAGGGCGATCGACGGCGTGTTGCGGTTGTTGGCGACCGCCATCACGAGCTTCGCGCGCAGCGCCCCGAAGGCGAGGTCGAGCATCGCGTTCGCGGCCTCCGACGTGTAGCCGTTGTGGCCGTAGGCCGGGTCGACGACCCAGCCGATCTCGGCCGTGCGGCTGTCGGGGTAGGCGGTGCGCAGGTGCAGGGAGACGTCGCCGATGAGCGTGCCGTCGAGCTCGATCGCGAGCGCGAGGAAGTCGTTCTCCTGCCACAGCCGCGTGTGCCGGGTGCGGTCGCGCAGGTGCCGGCGCGACGCGCGGCGGTCGCGCTCCGGCCAGCGCAGGTAGCGGATCACCTGCGGATCGGACTGCAGCCGGTACCACTGCTCGGCGTCGTCGAGCCGGTGCGGTCGCAGCACGAGGCGCTTCGTGCGCAGGGTCGGCGCGTCGACCGGTTCGTCGATGTAGATCCCGCGCAAGGCGCGGGGGCGGCGTCCGATCGTGAGAGGCATGTCACCAGCGTGCTCCCCGATTTTGTGGCGCGATTAAGAGACACCCGGATGCGGCACATCCCGCCACCCACCCCGCGAGGGTGCCTGCAGTTCTCGCGAAGGTGCCACTTGTCTTCGCGAGGGTGCCTGCAGTTCTCGCGAGGGTGCCACTTGTCTTCGCGAGGGTGCCACTTATTCTCGCGAGATCAATTGGCACCCTCGCGGAAATAACGGGCACCCTCGCGAAGACCAACCGGCACCCTCGGCGACGGCGCACCGGCTCTGCACGACACCGGCCCGGCGGTCAGCGCTGCAGCAGGCGCCAGACGCGGTCGCGGGAGAACGGCTGCTCGAACGGGCGGCGGCCGATCGCCCGGGCGATCGCGTTGCCGATCGCGGGGGCGACCGGGTTGTAGGGCGACTCGCTCATCGACTTCGCGCCGAACGGCCCGAGGTCGTCGGCCGTGTCGGCGAAGTACACCTCGGTCTCGGGCACGTCGGCGAACTGCGGCACCCGGTACGTGCGGAACACCGGCGTCTCCACGGCGCCCTCCGGCCCCACCATGACCTCCTCGTACAGGGCGCTGCCGATGCCCTGCGCGACGCCGCCCTCCACCTGGCCGCGGCACTGCGCGGGGTTCATCACGAAGCCCGCGTCGGCCGACTGCACCGACTGCAGCACCCGCACGGCGCCCGTCTCGGGATCGACCGCGACGCGCACGGCGTGCACGTTGAACGCGAGCGAGCGCTGGTCGCCGTACTCGGCCCCGTCGGCCGTGAGCCCCTCGCCGTCGCCCGCCGCGGCGACGATCTCGTCGAAGCCCACGCGCCGCGCCGGGGTGAGCACGCCGCCGGCGGCGACCTCGGCATCCTCGGCCGACGTGCCGGTGAGGGATGCCGCGGTCTCGCGCATCCGCTGCCGCAGCGCGAGGCACGCGGCGTGCAGCGCCTTGCCCGCGACGGTGATCCCCGCCGACGCGAACGCGCCCGTGTCGTGCGCGACGAGGTCGGTGTCGGACGTGCGCAGGTCGAGCCGGTCGTGCCCCACCCCGAACACGGTCGCGGCGATCTGCCGGTGCACCGTCGAGGTGCCGTTGCCGAACTCGGCCGTGCCGACGCGCAGCTCGTACCGTCCGTTCGGCCGCAGCGTCGCCCGGGTGTGCGCGACGTGCCCGAACGGCGCCATCGTCGCGATCATCGCGGCCGCCATGCCCTCGCCGACGAGCCATCCCGCCGGCGCCTCGGCGCCGTTGCCGCGCCGCAGCGCGGCCTGCGCGAGGTCGAGGCACTGGTCGAACCCGTACGACCCCCACACGAGGCCGGGGTCGTCGTCGGGATGCAGCGGCGCCTCGGGCGTCACGGCGTTGCGCCGCCGCAGCTCGAACGGGTCGATGCCCAGCCGCTGCGACAGCATGTCCATCGCCGACTCCACGGCGAGCACGACCTGCCCCAGGCCGTAGCCGCGGAACGCGCCCGACGGCACGTTGTTGGTGTACACGACCTCCGCGTCGAGGCGCCGCGCAGGGCAGCGGTAGATCGTGGTCGACTCCGCGAGCGCGTGGAACATGACGCCGCGGGAGTGGTTGCCGTAGGCGCCCGTGTCGCTGAGCAGGTCGACCGACATCGCGGTCAGGATGCCGTCGGCATCCGCCCCCAGCGTCACGTCCACGCGCATGGGATGCCGCACCGACGCCCGCTGGAACTGGTCGGTGCGCGTGAACTCGTACGCCACGGGGCGGCCGGTGCGCAGCACCGCGAGGGTCACGAGGTCCTCCGTGAAGATCTCCTGCTTGCCGCCGAAGCCGCCGCCCACCCGCGGGGCGAAGACCCGCACGCGCTCGGGGTCGAGGCCGAAGACGTGGCACAGCTCGTCGCGGGTGAGGAACGGCACCTGCGTCGACGAGCGGATGACGAGCCGGCCCTCGGCGTCGAGCCATCCGATCGCGCCGTGCGTCTCGAGCTGCGCGTGCGACACGCGCTGCGTCTGCCAGGTGCCCGACACCGTCACGTGGCTGCCGTGCAGTGCGGCATCCACATCGCCGTGCTCGTCGTGCAGCGCCGCGATGACGTTGCGGTGCGCCTGGTCGACGCGCTCGGCGGGCGTGCGGTCGGGATGCAGCAGCGGCGCGCCCGGATGCCGGGCCTCGTCGGGGGCGAACACGGCGGGCAGCACGTCGTAGTCGACCTCGACGAGGCGCACCGCCAGGTCGGCGGCCTCGGCCGTCTCGGCGACGACGGCCGCGACCCGCTGCCCCACGTGCCGCACGACGTCGTCGAGCAGGCGCGTGTCGTCGGGGTCGTCGGTGCGGTGCTCGTGGCGTGCCGACGAGTACCGCACGTCGGGCGCGTCGTCGTGCGTGAAGACGGCGACGACGCCGGGCACCGCGAGCGCGCGCGCCGTGTCGATGGCGCGGATGCGCGCGTGCGCGTGCGGGCTCGTGACGACGCGCAGCACGAGCGGCGGCTCGGGCAGCTCGTCGGGCGGCAGGTCGAACGTGTACGGCTCGAGGCCCTGCACGACGCGCCGCCCCGCCTCGGGCCGCGCCGACGTGCCGACCGTGCCGGCCGCGCTCGCCGAGCCGCCCCCGGCCGCACTCGCCGACGTGCTCCCGGCTCCGCCCCCGGTCTTGCGCACGGGACCGAGCACGGCCTCGGCGATCGCGGCCCGGATGGGACGGTATCCCGTGCACCGGCAGAGATTGCCCTTCATGCGCCGGTCGAGGTCGTCGAGGTCGCTCTCGCAGAGCGTGGATGCCGTGATGCTCATGCCCGGCGTGCAGAACCCGCACTGGAATCCGAAGTTCGCGACGAGCGCCTCCTGCACGGGGTGCAGGTCGGCCCCGGGGGCGAGCCCCGCCGCGGTCGTGACCGCGCGTCCCTCGGCCCGCGCGGCCGGCACGATGCACGAGTGCACGGGCACGCCGTCGAGCAGCACGCCGCACGCCCCGCAGTCGCCCGCGTCGCAGCCCTTCTTCACCTCGGTGTGCCCGTTCTCGCGCAGCAGGGTGCGCAGGCACTGACCGGCGCGGGCCTCGGTCTCGACGGCGTCGCCGTTGATCTCCAGTCTCATGCCGCCTCCGGCATGAGCATGTCGTCGTGCAGCTCCCGGCGGATGCGCTCCGCGAGCACCGCGCTCGTCGCGCGCCGCCAGTCGGCCGCGCCGAGCGGATCGGTGTAGTAGCCCTTGGCGTCGTGCACGGCGGCGGTGAGCGTCGCGGCATCCGGCAGGTCGGCGAAGCGCAGCACCTGCGGTGTGAGCGTCGCGGCGGTGACCGTGAACACCGCGCCGCCGTCGCGGTCGACGCGCCCCGTCACGACGGAGCCCGAGCGGCCGTGCTCGGCGAGGGCGATCTTGCGCAGGCGCGCACGCGAGCGCAGGGCGTATGCCGGCACGCGTATGGATCGCAGCACCTCGCCGCGCGCGAGGGCGTTGCGGCCGTTTCCGGTGATGAGCTGCGCGACGGGCAGGTGGCGCTCGCCGCCGTCGGGACCCCAGATCTCCGCGATGCCGTCGAGGGCGACGGCGAGCGAGGTCATCGAGCCCGCCGCGAACGAGCGGCAGACGTTGCCGCCGACCGTCGCGGTGTTCCAGATCTTGAACGAGGCGAGCAGCGCGTTCGCGGCGGCGTCGACGATCGGCAGCGCGGTCCACTCGCGCGGCGCGGAGTCCGACGCCGCCCATGCGACGAGCTCGGCGATCGTGCAGGTGGCCGCGATGCGCAGGCCGCCGGCATCGGTGGCATCCGTCTCGAGCGGAGCCCAGCCCATGGTCGAGAGGTCGACGAAGCCCGTCGTGTGCGGTTGCGGCTCGCTCATGAGCCAGGTGCCGCCCGCGAGCACGACCTCGCCGGGGCCGAGCGCGAGGTCGGCGCGGGTGCGGGCGAATCGATACGACGAGACGGCCGTGATGTCCACTTCGCCCCCCTTTCGGCGTCGTCAACGAACCGGTCGATTCAAACAGCCGTCCGTTTCACATTCGTTTCGCGGGCGTGTGAGATGTGAAATGCCCCGGCAACAGGCGCGACGTAGCGTGCGGGCATGCGTGAGATTCTGAGCGTCGCCGCCGAGTGGGCGCGGGCGGGGGAGGCCTTCGCGGTCGCGACCCTCGTGGGCGTGCGCGGGAGCGGGCCGCGCGAGCTCGGCGCGAGCATGATCGTCTCGGCCGACGGGCGCGCGTTCGGCAACGTGTCGGGCGGATGCGTGGAGGGCGCCGTGTTCACGGAGTGCCAGGAGGCGCTCGAGACGGGCCGCGCGTCGCTGCAAACGTACGGCATCAGCGACGGCGACGCGCTCGCGGTCGGCCTCACGTGCGGCGGCATCGTCGACGTGCTCGTGCGTCCCGTGCTCCCCGGCTCCGACGCGGCTCGCGACCTGCTGCTCGTCGCCGAGCGCGACCGCGCCGGCCTGCCCGTGGCCGTCGTGCTGGAGATCCCCCCGGGGCCGGGGGCGGGGCCTCGCTTCGACCGCGGCGATATGTGGGTGATGACGCCCGATACCCGCAATCTGCCGCGGTCGAACTGTGGGCCCGAGGGGCTCGAGGAGCCCCCTGAGCCCGCTGAGCCCGCTGGGCTCTCTCAGTTCAACCGCGGCGAAGTGTCAATGGCGGGGCGCGCAACCCGCGATTTGCCGCGGTTGAAGGGATGGGGCGAGGACAGGGGAGGGGGCGAGGCCAAGGGATGGGGTGAGGATGCTGCGGTGTTGAGTGGCGAGGATGGCGGGTCGTACCTCGTCATCCCGTTCGGCTCCGCGCCGCGGCTCATCGTCGTCGGCGCGGTCGAGTTCTCGGTCGCGCTCGCCCGGCTCGGGGCGGCGCTGGGGTTCGCCGTCACGGTCGTCGACCCGCGCGACGTGTTCGCGTCGCCCGAGCGCTTTCCGCAGGCCGAGGTCGTCGTCGACTGGCCCGACCGGTACCTGCGGCGCACGCGCATCGACGCGCACACCGCGATCTGCGTGCTGAGCCACGACCCGCGCTTCGACGTGCCCGCGCTGCGGCTCGCGCTCGCGAGCCCCGCGGGCTACGTCGGCGCGATGGGCAGCCGGCGCACGCACGACGACCGGCTGCGGCGGCTCGGCGAGGCGGGCGTCGCGGCATCCGCGATCGACCGGCTGCGCTCGCCGATCGGCCTCGACCTCGGCGGGCGCACGCCCGACGAGACGGCCCTGTCGATCCTCGCCGAGATCGTCGCGGTGCGGCACGGCGCGTCGGGGCGTCCCCTGCGCGAGCGCGACGGACCCGTGCACGCGCCCGTGTCGTCCGCCGCGTCCCTCTCCGCGCGATGACGGGCGCGACCGCCGGGATCGTGCTCGCCGCGGGAGCGGGCACGCGCTACGGGCGCCCCAAGGCGCTCGCGCGCGAGCCCGACGGCACGCCGTGGGTGCAGCGGGTCGCCGGAGCGCTGACGGATGCCGGCTGCGCCCCCGTGCTCGTCGCCCTCGGCGCCGCAGGACAGGAGGCCGCGCCGCTCGTGCCCGCGGGCGTGCGCGTCGTGCCGGTCGCCGACTGGGCCGACGGCCTGGGGGTGACGCTGCGGGCGGCGCTCGCCGCGGTCGCCGACACGAGCGCCGCAGCCGCGCTCGTCGTGCCCGTCGACGTGCCGGAGCTTCCGGCATCCGTGTGCCGACGGCTGCTCGCCCACGCGTCGCGCACCGCGCTCGTGCGCGCGGTGTACGACGGCGAGCCCGGGCATCCCGTGCTCATCGGCCGCGACCACTGGGCCGTGCTCGCCCGCACCGCGCAGGGCGACCGCGGCGCCGCCGACTACCTGCGCGCGCACGCGGCGCTCACGGTCGAGTGCGCCGACCTCTGGCACGGCGCCGACGTCGACCGCCCGCGCTGACCCCGCGGCCGCGGGTCCCGGGTCCCGGGCATCCGTGCTCCGGGCATCCGCGCCGGGCATCCACGAGAAGTGGGCACTCGTGGTCGCCTCAGACCGCGGCATCCGGCCACGATCGCCCACTTCTCCGGCCCCGCCGAAAGCGGTGGGCACTCGTGGCCGGGTGCTGCGCCGCGAGGCGGCCAGGACTGCCCACGATCGTGCGACCGTGCCCCCCGGATGCCGGATGCCGGATGCCGGATGCCGCGCCGCCCACCTACACCCGCGCCGCCCGCCCGCCCGCACTCGCGCCGCCCACCCACACCCGCGCCGCCCGCCCGCCCGCACTCGCGCCGCCGACCCACATCCGCGCCGCCCGCCCGCACCCGCCCGCCCTCGCACCCGCCCGCCCGCACCCGCCCGCCCTCGCACCCGCCCGCCCGCCCCCCGCGCCTCATCCCCCCGACCGGCGCAGCAGCGCGGCGCTCGTGAGGGCGAGGGCCGCGCCCGACAGGCACACGACGGCGAGCGGCACGGCGGAGTGCTCGCCCAGGGCGCCGACGAGCGGGGTGAGCGCGCCGCCGAGGGCGAACTGCGATGTGCCGAGCAGTGCGGCTCCGGCGCCGCGGGCGGCGCTCGCGCGTCCGAGGGCGAGCGCGGTGGCGTTGGCCGATGTCAGCCCCGTGCCGAAGTACAGCGCGGCCGTGCACGCGACGAACACGGGCACCGACAGCACCGGCGCGAGGGCGAACAGCGTCGCGGATGCCGTGAGCGTGATCGTGCCGCCGACGATGAGCATGCGCAGCGGCGAGGTGCGGGTCGCGATGCCCGCGTTGAGCGATGACGACGCGATCGTGCCGACGGCGCCGACGGCGAGCACGAGTCCCAGCTGGATCGGCGTGAGTCCCAGCACGTTCTGCGCGACGAGGGGCGCGCCCGCGACGAACGAGACGTACACGGTCGACCCGAACGCGAACGCGAGCATCGCCCAGAGGTAGCGCCGGTCGCGCACGAGCAGCGCGATGCCGCGGAACGTGACGCGCAGGCCGCCCGTCTGACGCGCGTGCCGCGGCAGCGACTCGGGCACGACGAAGAGGGTGAGCAGCGTCATCGCGACGCCGACGGCGCCGAGCACCCAGAACACGCCGCGCCAGCCGACGTGCTCGCTCACGACGCCGCCGATGAGCGGCGCGAGCAGGGGGCCGAGGGCGACGAAGGTCACGATGAGGCTCAGCGCGCGCACCGCGGCGGGGCCGCGCGTGAGGTCGGCGACGATCGCGCGCGGCACGGCCGATCCGGCGGCGCCCGCGAACCCCTGCACGAATCGCAGCGCGAGGATCGCCGTGACGTCGGAGGTCAGCGCGATCGCGATGGCCGAGGCGCCGTACGCGGCGACGGCGGGGGCGAGCACCCGCTTGCGACCGAAGCGGTCGGAGAGCGGGCCGAGCACGAGCTGTCCCGCCGCGAGGCCGATGAGGCACGCGGCGATCGTGAGCTGCACGGTCGCCGCCGGCACCTGCAGCTGCGCCGACATGTCGGCGAGCGCCGGCAGGTGCATGTTGATCGAGATCGATCCCGTCAGCGCGATGAACCCGAGCACCGGCAGAACGCCGCGGCGCAGGCCCGGCGCACCGGGCTGCGCGTCGCTCACACGACGCGCGCGGCGTTCACCGCCTCGATGCGCTCGACGGCCTGCCGCACCGTGCGCTCGACGAGCTCGGCGCACGTGGGGATGTCGTGGATGGCGCCCACGACCTGGCCCGACGCGAGGATGCCCTTGTCGGTGTCGCTCTCGTGCAGGCCGATCCGCATGAGCATGGGCGTGTTGGCGGCGCTCATCGTCTGGGTGATGCTGCGACCGCCCTGGAACTTCATCGAGATGCCGTCGCGCACGAGGCGGAACCACGACGTGCCCGACTCGCGCTTGAGGTCGAGCACGTTGCGCACGCGCGTGCCGAGGCCGACCGACGCGCCCTTGCTCTCGATGCGCTCCGCGAAGCCGGTGCGCAGGATGCGGATGGGCACGCCGTCGATCGCGCGCGTGACGACCGTGTCGTCGAGGCCGTGCGACAGGTAGACCTGCTTGGTGGCCTCGGGCACCGTGCACTCCTGGGTCATCAGGAAGCGCGTGCCCATGCCGACGCCGACGGCGCCGTAGGCGAGCGCGGCGGCGAGGCCGCGGCCGTCGTAGTAGCCGCCCGCGGCGATCACGGGGATGTCGACGGCGTCGATGACAGCGGGCAGCAGCAGCGACGTCGCGACGCCGCCCGTGTGGCCGCCGCCCTCGCCGCCCTGCACCATGACCATGTCGGCGCCCCAGCCAGCGACCTTCTCGGCGTGACGCGCGGCGCCGACCGAGGGCACGACGAGCACGTCGTGGCTCTTCAGCTTCTCGATGAGCTCGCGCTTGGGCGCCATGGCGAAGCCCGCGACCCGCACCTTGTGCTTGATCAGCAGCGCGGAGCGCTCGGCGGCGTCGGTCGCGTCGGCGCGCAGGTTCACGCCGAACGGCTTGTCGGTGCGCTCCTTGACCGCGACGATCGCCTCTTCGAGCTCGCGCAGCGACATCATGGCCGAGGCGATGAAGCCGAGGGCCCCGGCCTCGGCGGCCGCGACGACGAGGCTGGTGTCGGAGACCCAGCCCATCGCGGTCTGGACGACCGGATGGGTCACGCCCGTCAGCTCGGTCAGCGGGGTGGTCAGACGAGGGGCGGTGGTCATGGGTGAGCTCCTGTGCTTCAGCTGCAGGCCGACGAATATAGTCAATATTGTGCGGTCGGCCGAAAGTCTAGTGGATGCCTGAGCACCGAGCCCCCGGTCGCGCTACGCCTCGTCGCTCCACAGCCCGCGCTCCTCGAGCAGCGCGACGACGTGATCGGCGTGCGACGTGAGGTGCGCGGCCGCGGCGCGACGGGCGCGCTCGCTGTCGCGCGCGACGATGCCCTCGAAGATGTCGTGGTGGTCGCGGGACGCCGTGCGCACGTTCGACTCGATCGACGAGTAGAAGCTCGTGGGGAACTGCTTGACCATGCCGGCGAGCACCTGCGCGAGCCGCGGCGAGTCCGCCGCGTTGTTCACGATGCGGTGGAACTGGTGGCCGAGCGCGCCGACGGTGACCCCGTCGCCGCGGGCGGCCGCGTCGTCGCACTCGCGCATGATCGTCTCGAGGCGCTCGATGTCGGCATCCGACATCTCCACCGCCGCGCGGGCGGCCAGCTCGCCCGCGAGCTGGCTCTGCGCCCAGAACAGGTCGCGCACGTCCTGGCGGCTGAACCGCGCGGCGACGAAGCCGCGGCGCGGCACCGCGATGACGTAGCCGTCGGCGGCGAGCGAGACGAGCGCCTCGCGCACGGGCGTCGTGCTCACGTTCTTGGCCTCGGTGATGCGCTCGAGTCGCACGAACTCGCCGGGGCGGATGGTGCCCGACATGATGAGCTCGCGGATGTAGACGGCGATCTCGTCCGACAGCGAGGCGCGCTTGGGGGTGCGCCGGACCGGCGTGTGCGTTTTCAGTTCCATGGGCGGCGGATCCTTCGTGTCCCCGCGCCTCGTGCGGTCGCGGGCGGATCGACGAGGCCAAACGGCTTCCGTCCAGTATCCACGGAGAGACCCGTTCCGCACGCAGTCTCACAAAATATATTTTGCGCCGATAGCGGTCTCGAGGCTAGCATCGGGGTGACCGGGCCCGGCGACGGGCGCCCGCGCCGACAAAGGAGTAGCGACATGGCCGTGCCGTTTTCTGATCGCGTGTGGAGCGAGATCGAGACGATCGACCCCGCCGACGCGCGACGGATCCAGGACGAGCGGCTGCAGCAGCAGGTGGCCTACCTCGCCGCACGCAGTGCGCTCTACCGGGAGAAGTTCGCCGCGCACGGCGTCGACCCGGCCCGCGTGCGCACGGTCGAGGACCTCGCCGATCTGCCCTTCACCGAGAAGCACGAGCTGCGCGAGAGCCTCGCCTCGACCCCGCCGCTCGGCGCGCACCTCGCCGCCGACCGCTCCGAGGTCGTGCAGGTGCAGGCCTCGTCGGGAACCACCGGCAGCCCGTCGTACGTCGGGCTGACGCCCTCCGACATCCAGCAGTGGTGCGAGATGGGCGCCCGCGCGCTCTACGCCAACGGCTTCCGCCCGGGCGACTGGATGCTGCACGCCCTCGGCATGAGCAAGGGCTTCGTCGGCGGCCTGCCGGTCGTGCAGATCGCGCAGTACATGGGCATCGTCGACATCCCGGTCGGCGCCGAGGCCGGCGCCGACCGCCTGCTGCGCGTGCTGGCCGACCAGCGCCCCGACATCCTCATCGGCACGCCCTACTTCCTCGCCTACCTCGCCGAGCAGACCCCCGAGGTGCTCGGCGCGGCGGCCTCGACCTTCGGCGTGCGCGCCCTCAGCGTGGGCGGCGAGCCCGGCGGCGGCCTGCCGGCGGTGCGCGACAAGCTGCAGGGACTGTGGGGCGCGACCTCGCGCGAGATGCTCGGCGGCACCGACTTCGGCGTCATGTACTGGGGCGAGTGCGAGGCCCAGGACGGCATGCACTTCCACTCGCCCGACCTGCTCGTCGCCGAGATCATCGACCCCGAGACGGGCGAGGTGCTCGCTCCGACCGACGGCGCCGAGGGCGAGCTCGTCTACACGGCGCTCGGCCGCCAGGCCTCGCCGCTGCTGCGGTTCCGCTCGCGCGACAACGTCGTCGTGACCGGCACCGACTGCGCGTGCGGCCGCACCGGCTACAAGATCCGCTGCGTCGGCCGCACCGACGACATGCTCATCGTGCGCGGCATCAACCTCTTCCCCTCGGCCGTCAAGCAGCTCGTCTCGGAGTTCGTGCCCGTGACCACCGGCGAGATGCGCATCCGCGCCGACTTCGAGGGCCACACGACGCAGAAGCCGCTGCACGTCGTCGTCGAGGCCGCCGACGACCTCGACGAGGCCGGCCGCGCCGCGCTCGTGGCGGGTGTCGAGGGCCGCGTGCGCTCGGCGCTCAACGTCAAGGTCACGGTCGAGCTGCTACCGGCCTTCTCGCTCAAGCGACCCGACCACGTCAAGGTGCAGCTCGTCGAGCGCGTCTAGCGCCGGCATCCGTCCGTCCCATCCAGAACACGACAGATAAGAGGATCATGTCCGCCGTCAGGAATACACCCGTCGCCGCGATCGTCGGCATGGGGGATGCGTTCGCGACTCGCGAGAATCGCAAGGATCCCCTGCAGCTGGCCGCCGAGGCGACCCTGAACGCGCTGGCGGACGCCGGCGTCACGAAGTCGCAGATCGGCGCGATCTACACGGGCCGCTCGCCGTGGGCCGACAAGCGCTCGCAGTGGAGCAACATCTTCGCGTCGTACATGCAGATGCCGCTCACGTTCACGTCGGAGATGACGCTGCACGGCGCGGGACTCACGTCGACGCTCGCCATCGCGTCGCAGATGATCGCCGCGGGCAAGGCCGAGTACGTGCTGTGCGTGCAGAGCGACGCGACCGAGCTGTTCGTCGACGCCCTCGCGATGGGCGCGTCGGCCGACGCCGACCCGCAGTTCGAGGTGCCCTACGGTCCCACCATCCCCACGCTCTACGGCATGGCCGCGCACCGCTACCTGCACGAGTACGACCTCACCGAGGCCGATCTGGCCGACGTCGCCGTCGCCAACCAGCGCTGGGGCGCGTATCACCCGCACGCCGTCAAAGCCCGTTACGGCGAGATCGACCGCGAGACCGTGCTCGCCTCGCCCTACATCGCCTCGCCGCTGCGGCTGTGGATGTGCTCGCGCTGGGGCGGCGGCACGGGCGGCGCCGTGGTCGTGACCTCGGTCGAGAACGCCCGCAAGCACACCAACCCCGTCTACCTCATCGGCTACGGCTCGGCGACGACGCACGAATACCTCACCGACCGCATGAACATGCGCACGGCGCCGTTCCCGTCGATGGGCGGCGTCGAGTACCCGTCGCTCACCCGCACGGCCACGGCCGAGGCGGCGCGCCAGGCGTTCGAGATGTCGGGCCTCGACCGCAGCGACATCAACCTCGTGCAGATCTCGGCGAACTTCGCGCACATGGGCCCGATGATCATGGAGGACCTCGGCTTCGCCGAGCACGGCAAGGGCGTGGACCTCTACCGCTCGGGCCGCACGGGCGTCGACGGCGACCTGCCGCTCGACACCAACGGCGGCTGGCTCTCGTACGGCCAGCCGGGCATCTCGTGCAACATGGACTCGATCATCGAGGCCGTGCGCCAGCTGCAGGGGCGGCCGCTCGGCCTCGCTCCGAAGAACAAGCCCACGACGGCCCTCGTGCAGGGCTCGGGCGGCATGCTCGCCGCGGGCGCCGCGCTCGTGCTGACCAACGAAGGGGGTGCGCTCTGATGGCGCCCGAGACCGAATCCTGGCCCCAGCCCTACCGTCTGCTCGACGCCGAGCCCTACTGGGCGGCGCTGCAGGAACGGCGGCTCACCTATCAGCGCTGTGACGCGTGCGCGCAGGCCGTGTGGCCGCCGCACCGCTACTGCCCCTACTGCGACAGCCCCGACCTCACGTGGAACGAGTCGACCGGCCGCGGCCAGGTGTACACCTACAGCGCCGTCGGCCGTGGCGCGACGCCGATCTGGGAGGCCATCGCCCCCTACACGGTCGGCTTCGTGACGATGGACGACGGCTACGCGCTGTTCGGCCAGATCCTCGGCGAGCCCGACGACATCCGCATCGGCATGGACGTCGCGGTCGAGTTCGTCGAGCGGGGGGAGCAGACCCTGCCGGTCTTCGCACCGGTGCCCACGAACGAAGAAGGATGACGATGTCCGAACCGCTCTCGTATGACCTGTGGATCGACGGCGCCTGGCGCCCCTCGACCGGCGATGCCCGGCTGGAGATCCTGAACCCCGTCTCGGGCGACGTCGTGCACACCGTGCCGAACGCGACGGCCGACGACGTGGATGCCGCGGTCGCCGCCGCTCGCGCCGCGGGCGCCGGCGCGTGGCGCGACGACGCCGTGCTGCGCTCCGAGGTGCTGTTCGCGATGTCGCGACTGCTGGTGGAGCGCGCCCCGCAGCTGGCGGAGCTCGACTCGGCCGACAGCGGGCGACTGCCGCACCAGGCCGTCGGGCAGATCAAGAACATCGCGCGCTGGTACCGCTACTTCGGCGGCCTCACCGACAAGATCCACGGCGAGACGATCCCGATCGAGAGCCCCACGATGTTCACGTACACGCTGCGCGAGCCGCTCGGCGTGATCGCGGCGATCACGGCGTGGAACGCGCCGTTGCTGCTCGCGGGGCTCAAGCTCGCGCCCGCCCTCGCGGCGGGCAACACCGTCGTGCTGAAGCCGAGCGAGTTCTCGTCGGCGTCGACGCTCGAGCTCGCGAAGCTGTTCACCGAGGCGGGCGCGCCCGCGGGCGTCGTCAACGTCGTCACGGGCGACGGCGCCGGCACGGGGGCGGCGCTCGTCGCGCACACCGACGTCGCGCACGTGACCTTCACGGGCAGCGTCGAGGGCGGACGCCGGGTCGCCGCCGCGGCGGGCCAGCACCTCAAGGGGGTCACGCTCGAGCTGGGCGGCAAGTCGCCGAACATCGTCTTCGACGATGCCGACCTCGACGCCGTGACCGTCGGCGTGCTCGCCGGCATCCTCACGCTGTCGGGCCAGAGCTGCATCGGCGGCTCGCGCGTGCTCGTGCAGCGCGGCGTGTACGAGGAGGTCATCGCGCGGCTCAAGGCGCGCGTCGACTCGATCGTCGTCGGCTCGGCCGACGAGCCCGACGCCGAGGTCGGCCCCATCGCCAACGCACCGCAGTTCGAGCGCGTGAAGCACCTCGCGGCGGGTGCGGAGCGCGACGGCGCGCGGCTCGTGTCGGGCGGTCGTCCCGCCGACCGCGAGGGCTGCTTCTTCCTGCCCACGATCTTCGCCGACGTCTCGAACGACTCCGAGATCGCGCGTGAGGAGGTCTTCGGACCCGTCATGGCGGTCATGCCGTTCGACACCGAGGAGGAGGCGCTCGCGATCGCCAACGACACGTCGTTCGGGCTCGCCTCGGGCGTGTGGACGAACGACCTGTCGCGCGCGCACCGCATGGCCCGCGGCATCCAGGCGGGGTCGGTGTACATCAACAACTACCGCGGACTCGGCCCCCACGTGCCGTTCGGCGGGTACAAGAACAGCGGCGTCGGCCGGGAGAACGGCATCGAGGCGCTGCACGACTTCACACAGGTCAAGGGTGTGTGGCTCGAGACGTCGCCGTCGACCGTCGACAGCCTGCGCCGCAGCTGAGAACAACGAAGGAGAAGACATGGGATTCGCAGGATCTGTCGCCGTCGTCACGGGCGCCGCGAGCGGCATCGGCCGGGCCACGGCACGCCGTCTGGCCGAGGAGGGCGCGTCGGTCGTCGTGCTCGACCGCGACCCCGACGCGGCGCAGCAGGTGGTCGACGAGCTCGGCGCCGACGCGGCGCTCGCGATCGGCCTCGACGTGACCGACTCGGCCGCGGTGGATGCCGCGTTCGCGACCGCGATCGAGCGGTTCGGCGCCGTCGACTACCTCGTCAACGCGGCCGGCATCGCGGGCCGCGGCGGCGTCGAGGACACGAGCGACGAGCTGTGGCAGCGCATCATGGCCGTCAACGTCGACGGGTCGTTCCACACGAGCCGCGCGTTCGCGCAGCAGCTGCACATCGAGCGGCCGGCCCGCGCGATCGTCAACATCTCGTCGCAGGCGGGCCTCACGGGCCTGTCGGCGCGCGTGTCGTACGTCACGTCGAAGCATGCGATCGTGGGCCTCACGCGCTCGTCGGCGATGGACCTCGCGCCGCACGGTGTGCGCGTCAACGCCGTGGCGCCCGGGATCACGCGCTCGGCGTTCACCGCGTCGCTGTTCGAGGACCCTGCGGTCGCGCACCGCATGAACTCGATGCACCCGATCGGCCGTGTCGCCGAGCCGGAGGAGATCGCCGCGGTGATCGTCTTCCTGCTCTCCGACCAGGCGAGCTTCGTCACGGGCGCCATCGTGCCGGTCGACGGCGGGCTCACCGCCGGCGAGAAGGCCGTCACCGACAACAGCTGAGGGACACGCGCATTTCCTCATCCGGCCCGTGGTGTCGCCAGCTGCGGCGATGCCGACACCACGGGCCGGATGAACCGGGCGCCTGTCACCCCGTGGATGTCGACCCGTCGGCCGGTCAGGCCGCGGCGCCGACGACGGCGGCGATCGCCGAGGTGAAGAAGGCGAGGCCGTCGACGCCCGAGCGCATCGCCTCGGGCATGTTCGGACCGAAGCCGGGCTCGACGGCGTGCTCGGGGTGAGGCATGAGGCCCACGACGTTGCCGCGCTCGTTCGCGATGCCCGCGATGTCGCGCAGCGACCCGTTCGGGTTCACGCCGAGGTAGCGGAACGCGACGAGGCCCTCGCCCTCGAGGCGGTCGAGCTCGTCCTCCGAGGCGATGTAGCCGCCGTCGGCGTTCTTGAGGGGGATGACGATCTCCTGGCCCGCCTCGTAGTCGCTCGTCCACGCGGTCGACGCGTTCTCGACCCGCAGGCGCTGGTCGCGGCGGATGAACTGCTGGTGCGCGTTGCGGATGAGCCCGCCGGGCAGCAGGTGCGCCTCGACGAGCATCTGGAAGCCGTTGCAGATGCCGAGCACGGGCATGCCCCGCTCCGCGGCATCCTTCACCTCCGCCATGATCGGCGCGTGCGCGGCGATCGCGCCGGCGCGCAGGTAGTCGCCGTAGCTGAAGCCGCCCGGCAGCACGAGCGCGTCGACGCCGTCGAGGTCGTGCGATCCGTGCCACAGCGCCACGGGCTCGGCGCCCGCGATGCGGATGGCGCGGCGCGCGTCGCCGTCGTCGAGCGAGCCCGGGAAGGTGATGACCCCGACGCGCGCGGTCACTCGACGACCTCGATGCCCACGACGTCCTCGATCACGCTGTTGGAGAGGATCTCGCCCGCGATCTCGGTGACCGCGGCCAGCGTGGCCTCGTCGGCGGCATCCACGGTCAGCTCGAAGCGCTTGCCGATGCGCACGCCCGAGATGCCCTCGTGGCCCAGGCGCGAGAGGGCGCCCGCGACCGCCTTGCCCTGCGGGTCCAGCAGCTCGGCCTTGGGCATGACGTCGACGACGATGGTGGGCATGGCGCGGCTCCGAGGTAGGGGAAGGGGTGCGGGTACCAGTTTAGGCGGAGCGTGGGGCGGGCATGTCCGGGTGTTCCCTGCGTCGGGGCCCTCGCATACGCTGGCACGAGCCGATTCACGAAGGGGTGCACGATGACCGGGCGATCGTTTCCGCAGGGGTTTCTGTTCGGGGCCGCGACGGCCGCGTACCAGATCGAGGGTGCCGCGTTCGAGGACGGGCGCACGGCATCCATCTGGGACCGTTTCAGCAGGGTCCCGGATGCCGTGATCAACGCCGACAACGGCGACGTGGCGTGCGACCACTACCACCGCTATCGCGACGACGTCGCCCTCATGAAGGACCTCGGGCTCGACACCTACCGGTTCTCGGTCTCGTGGTCGCGCGTGCGGCCCGACGGCGGGCCGATCAACCAGAAGGGGCTCGACTTCTACCGGCGGCTCGTCGACGAGCTGCGCGGCGCGGGCATCATCCCGTGGCTCACGCTCTATCACTGGGACCTGCCGCAGGCGCTGCAGGAGCGCGGCGGCTGGACCGCACGCGCGACGAGCGACCTGTTCACGGAGTACGCGCTCGACGTGCACGACGCGCTCGGCGACCGCGTCGACATCTGGACCACCCTCAACGAGCCGTGGTGCTCGTCGTTCCTCAGCCACACGGCCGGCATCCACGCGCCCGGCCACTACTCCGTCGCCGAGGGCCTGCTCTCGGCGCACCACCTGCTGCTCGGCCACGGCCAGACCGTGCGCGCGCTGCGCGGGCGCGACGCGTCGCTGAGCCTCGGGCTCACGCTCAACCTCACGGTCGCCGACGCGGTCGACCCGGGCGATCCCGCCGACGTCGACGCCGCGCGCCGCATCGACGGGCAGTACAACCGGTGGTTCCTCGACCCGGTGTTCCGCGGGGCGTACCCCGCCGACATCCTCGACGACCTGCGACGAGTGGATGCCGATGCCGTGCGCGCGCTCGAAGACGCGGTGCACGACGGCGACCTCGACGCGATCTCGACGCCGATCGACGCGCTCGGCGTCAACTACTACCACGGCGAGTACGTCGGCGGCCGGCCTGCCGAGAACCCGCCGCCGCCGACCGACGCCCCGACCGCGCGGCCGCAGGGCTCGCCGTTCCCCTCGCACGACGGCATCCACTGGCACGAGCGCGGGCTGGAGCGCACGGCGATGAACTGGGAGATCCAGCCCGAAGGCCTCACGCGCCTCCTGCGCCGCGTGTCGGACGAGTACGTGGCACCCGCGGGCACCGCGCTGTACGTCACCGAGAACGGCGCCGCCTTCGACGACGAGGTCGTTGTCGAAGGCGGCGAGACCCGCGTGCACGACGACGGACGCGTCGCGTTCCTGCGCGGCCATCTCGACGCCGTGCTCGACGCCGTGGATGCCGGCGTCGACGTGCGCGGCTACTTCTACTGGTCGCTGCTCGACAACTACGAGTGGGCCTGGGGCTACGCCAAGCGCTTCGGCATCGTGCGCGTCGACTACGACACCCAGCAGCGCACCCTCAAAGACAGCGCCCGCGAATACCGCCGCATCATCGCCGCCCGGGCGCTGTAGCGCGTCGGCGCGTCCGGGGCTCCGGCATCCGCGGCTCCGGGGCTCCGGCATCTGCGGCTCCGGCATCCCCTTCCGCGAAAGTGCATCCGGCGGACGAGAGTGCAGTCGCCGCGTGCACTCTCGTCCGCCGGATGCGTTCTCGTCCGCGGTATGCGGTCTCGGCGGGCCTGGCTACTGCGCGTCGCCGCCGAGGGGGCCGATCGGTGAGATCGGGCCGCCGTCGTCGGCGCCGGTGCTGCGCCAGCGGGCGATCGCGTTGCCGCCGTGGTAGATCGCGAGCGCCGCGACGGTGCCGAGCACGATCGCACCGAACTGGATGCCGCCGACCGTCCACGAGTAGCCCGCGATCGCGACGACGAACGACACGGCGACCGTGAACTGGTTCACCGGCCGCGAGAAGTCCACGCGGTTGTCGACCCAGATCTTCATGCCGATCACGCCGATCAGCCCGTACAGCGCCGTCGTCACGCCGCCGAGCACGCCCGCCGGGATCGAGAAGATGAGCGCGCCGATCTTGGGCGAGAAGGCGAGCAGGATCGCGAGGATGCCGGCGACCCAGTACGCCGCGGTCGAGTACACGCGCGTCGCGGCCATGACCCCGATGTTCTCGCCGTACGTGGTCGTGCCCGAGCCGCCCAGGCCGCCCGCGATCGTCGTCGCGAGGCCGTCGGCGACGAGGGCGCGGCCCGTGTGCCGGTTGATGCCGGCATCCCCCGTCATCGTCGCCACGCCGCGCACGTGCCCCACGTTCTCGGCGATCAGCACGAGCACGACGGGGATGAACATGGGCAGCGCGCCCCACGCGACGGGATCGCCGAACGCCGGGACGTGGAACTGCGGCAGGCCGAACAGCGGTGCGTCGGCGAACGACGTGAGATCGAGCTGGCCCAGGATCGCGGCCGCGACGTAGCCGACGACCACGCCCAGGAAGATCGCGATGCGGCCGAGGAAGCCGCGGAACAGCACGGCGAACACGATGCAGGCGACGAGCGTGATCGTCGCGAGCACGGGCTGCGCGCCGTAGTTCTGCCACGCGACGGGGGCGAGGTTCAGGCCGATGAGCGCGACGATCGCGCCCGAGACGACCGGCGGCATGAGCCGCTCGATCCAGCGTGTGCCGACCGCCTGCACGAGGAATCCGACGCCCGCGAGCAGGATGCCGGCGACGAACACGCCGAGCAGCGCGCGACCGTACTGCTCGGGGGTCTCGAGGGGCGCGCCGTCACCGGGACCGAGCGCGAGGATCGGCGCGATGAACGCGAACGACGACCCGAGATAGCTGGGCAGCCGGTTGGCCGTGAGCACGAGGAAGAGCAGGGTGCCGAGGCCCGAGAACAGCAGCGTCGTCGAGACCGGGAAGCCGGTGAGCAGTGGCACCAGGAACGTCGCGCCGAACATCGCGACGACGTGCTGCGCGCCGATCGCGATCGTCGCAGGCCAGCTCAGCCGCTCGCCGGGGGCGACGACGGCGCCGCGCTCGACGCGACGGCCGTCTCCGTGCAGGGTCCAGATGGGCATGGGTCTCCTTCGACGCGGGGGTTCGACGCTGGGGCCGCCGTCAGCCTACCTGGGAGTCTCCTGAGAGCGCGATGCCGTGCGGCATCCGGTGGTCTCCGCCGCGTCTCCGCCGCAACTCCGCGAGAGTGCATCCGGCGGCCGAGGATGCAGGCGATGACCGCACTCTCGGCCGCCGGATGCACTTTCGGCCGCGAGATGCATTTTCGGCCGCGGGATGCGCTGTGGGGCGGATGCGGGGGTGGGGCGGGTCAGGTGGTGAGGAGGTCGAGCAGTTCGCGGTACTTGGCGCCCGTGCGGGTGACGATGTCGGCGGGGAGCTCGGGCGGCGTGCCCGTCTTGTCCCAGTTGGCGGCGAGCCAGTCGCGCACGATCTGCTTGTCGAAGCTCGCCATCCGCTCCTCGGGCGTCGTGCCCGACCGCCACGCGGCGGCGTCCCAGTAGCGCGACGAGTCGCTCGTGAGCACCTCGTCGGCGAGGGTGAGCACACCGGCATCCAGCCCGAACTCGAACTTCGTGTCGGCGAGGATCAGGCCCTTGGCCTCGGCCGTGCGGGCGGCGCGCTCGTAGATCTCCAGCGACGTGTCGCGCAGTGCCTCCGCGCGCGGGGCGCCCACGAGCTCGACGGTGCGCTCGAAGGAGATGTTCTCGTCGTGCTCGCCGAGGGGCGCCTTGTAGGCGGGCGTGAAGATCGGCGCGGGCAGGCGGTCGCCGTTGCTCAGGCCCTCGGGCAGGCGGATGCCGCACACCGTGCCCTCGGCGCGGTACTCGGCCCAGCCGGAGCCCGTGAGGTATCCGCGCACGACGCATTCCACGGGAAGCATATGCAGTTCGGTCACGATCATGGCACGCCCGGCCACGGCATCCGGCACCGGCTCGCCCGTGAGGTGGTTCGGGATCGGCCGGCCGCCGTCGGCGCCCGCAAGGCGCGCGAACCACCACAGGCTGAGCGTCGTGAGCAGCGCGCCCTTGTCGGGGATGCCGGGCGACAGCACGTGGTCGAACGCGCTCACGCGATCGCTCGCGACCACGAGCATCCGTCCGGGGTCACCGGTCTCGGGGCGATACAGATCGCGCACCTTTCCCGAGTACACGTGGGTCCAGCCGGGCAGGTCGAGGGGTTCGCTCACCCGCTCATTATCCCGGACCGCGCCGCCGCCGCGCCGGTGCCCCGGCCTCCCGACGCCGTCCGCCCCCGAGCATCGTTCACCATTCAGGAGAACGGGCCGGGCGGCCCGCGATCCGGCCGTCCGGGCGGCATTCTTCCTGAGTTGTGAACGGCGAGGGCGCCTGAAGGGGATGCCATGAGCGGATTCCGGGGGTATAGTCCATGTGGACTAGTCGAGAAGGAGTATGTCGTGCCGGATGCCGTCGCCCGCCTGACCCCGCTCGGGATCGTCGTGCTCGGGCTGCTGCGCGAGGACGACATGCATCCCTACGAGATGATGCGGCTCATCCGCCATCGCCGCGACGACCGCCTCGTGCGCGTCTCGCACGGCGCCCTCTATCACACGGTCGCCCGGCTCGGCGGGGCGGGCCTGATCACCGAGGTCGGCACGGAGCGCGACGGCAATCGCCCCGAGCGCACGACGTACGCGCTGAACGAGGCCGGGCGCGCCGCCGCGGAGGCATGGGTGCGGCGCGAGCTGGGTCGCATCGACCGGGGCACGGAGTTCCGGGTCGCCCTGGCGGAGGCGCACGTGCTGCCGCGCGACGAGGTCGCCGCTCTCCTCCGCACGCGCCGGGACGCGCTCGCCGAACAGCTGGAGCAGCTGCGCGCCGGTCTCGCCCGGGCGGGCGCCCGCGGCATCCCCTACCAGTTCCTCGTCGAGGGCGATCGCGATCGCGCGCTCCTCGACGCCGATCTCCGCTGGACCGACGGCCTGCTCGCCGCCCTCGCCGACCCCGCCCTGCCGTGGGGCGCGCGAGAGCTGCCCGAGCAGACGCTGCGGCTCCTCGCCGACCATCGAAAGAGCACCTCGCAATGAACCAGACCACTGGGAACCAGGCCACCGGAAATCCGGCCACCGGAACCACGGCCGCCCGGAAGAGGACCGACGCCCCGCGCAGCCCGTGGCCCGCCCTGTGGGCGCTCGTCATCGGGTTCTTCATGATCCTCGTCGACACCACGATCGTGTCGGTGGCGAACCCCGCGATCAAGGCGGCCCTCGACCCCGGCACGAACAACCTCGACAACGTCGTGTGGGTGACATCCGCCTACCTCCTCACCTATGCCGTGCCGCTGCTCATCACGGGGCGCCTCGGCGACCGCTTCGGCCCGAAGCGCATCTATCTCGTGGGGCTCGCGATCTTCACGATCGCCTCGCTCGGCTGCGGCCTGTCGTCCACCCTCGGGATGCTGGTCGCGATGCGCGCCGTGCAGGGCGTCGGCGCCGCGCTGATGACGCCGCAGACGATGGCCGTCATCACGCGCACGTTCCCCGCCGAGCGGCGCGGCGCGGCCATGGGACTGTGGGGGGCGACGGCCGGCGTCGCGACCCTCGTCGGGCCGCTCGCGGGCGGCCTGCTCGTCGACGCGTTCGGCTGGGAGTGGATCTTCTTCATCAACCTGCCGGTCGGCGTCGTCGGCTTCGTGCTGGCATGGATGCTGGTGCCGAACCTTGGCACGCATCCGCACCGCTTCGACATCGTGGGAGTCGTGCTCAGCGCGATCGCGCTGTTCCTGATCGTGTTCGGCCTGCAGGAGGGCGAGCACTACGACTGGGCGCCGTGGGTGTGGGCGATGATCGCCGGCGGGGTCGTCGTGCTCGCGGTGTTCGTGTGGACGCAGGCGCGCACGCGCAGCGAGCCGCTCGTGCCGTTGGAGCTGTTCCGCGACCGCAACTTCTCGGTCGCGAACATCGCGATCACGACGGTCGGGTTCACCGTGACGAGCATGGCGCTGCCGCTCATGTTCTTCATCCAGCTCGCGCGCGGTCTCACGCCGACGGAGTCCGCGCTGCTCATGGTGCCGATGGCGGTCGTCTCGGGCGCGCTCGCGGCGCCTGCCGGACGGCTGCTCGACCGCGTGGATCCGCGGATGCTGCTCGTGCCGGGCCTCGCGCTCGTCGCGGTGTCGCTGTTCTGGTACGCGGCGCTCATGAACGTCGACACGCCGGTGTGGATGTTCCTGCTGCCGTCGGCGGTCATGGGCCTCGGGAACGCCGGCATGTGGGGACCGCTCGCGACGACCGCGACGCGCAACCTGTCGCCGCGGCAGGCGGGCGCGGGTGCGGGCATCTACAACACGACCCGCACGATCGGCTCGGTCGTCGGCTCGGCGTCGATCGCTGCGTTCATGCAGAGCCGGCTCGAGGCCAACCTGCCCGGCTCCGCCGACGCGCAGGGCGGCTTCGGCGAGGGCGCCCTGCCGCCCTTCGTGGTCGACGGCTTCTCCGCCGCGATGGCGCAGTCGGTGCTGCTCCCCGCCGCCGTCATCCTCGTCGGCCTCGTCGCCGTGCTCTTCCTCCGCCGCCCCGCCGCCCTGCCCGCCCCGCGCTGACCGCGCTCCTCGCGCCGGCGGGCCCCGCGCCCAGCTGGCGGGTTCTGCGCCGAGATGGTGGGTTTCTCACCGAGATGGTGCCCACGAGGTCGGCGAGAAACCCACCATCTCGGCGAGAAGGGCACCGTGTCGGGGGCGGGCGCGGGTAGCGTGGGGGCGTGACGAGCGACTGGATCGAGCATCGGCGGGGCCTCGACGGCGAACTGCTCGGGTGGATGCGGCCCGAGGGCGACGGGTTCGTCGTCGTCGACCTGCTCGGACGCGACCGCACGGACGCGGTGGACTGGCTGGACGCCGAGGACGCCCTCGATGCGCTCGGCATCGGCTACCTCGCCGACATCTACGAGCTGCAGCTCGACGACGGCTCATGGCTGCGCGTGCGCATCGCGGAGGTCTCGCCCGCCCGCATCCGCGTGAAGAAGGACGACTGGGGTGCCGTCGGCGCCCCGCAGATCTATCACGACCTCCCGTTCCCGGCCCCGGCCACCCTGCGCCCCGCACAGCCTGTGCGCTGACGCCCTCCGCGGAGTGGGGTGGGCGAGTGCGTCCATTCCCGCTGGTCGAGTGCTCGCGGCGGGGCCGCGGGTGTGTCGAGACCCTTCCCGCGGACCGTTACCTGGGTTTCGATACGCCGCCTCCGGCGGCTACTCAACCAGCGGGGGTGGGGGGTCGGGTGTGCGGGTGCGAGGGGTCTATTCCCGCTGGTCGAGTGCTCGCGGCGGAGCCGCGAGTGTATCGAGACCCTTGTAACGGACCGTTAGACGGGTTTCGATACGCCGCCTGCGGCGGCTACTCAACCAGCGGGAGTGTGCGGGGGTGAGGGTGTGCGGGGGTGTGCCGGGGCGCCTGGTCCCGCTGGTCGAGTGCTCGCGGCGGAGCCGCGAGTGTATCGAGACCCTTCTCACGGTGCGCTACGCGGGTTTCGATACGCCGCCTGCGGCGGCTACTCAACCAGCGGGAGCGCGGGCGAGGGGAGGGATTCGCTCATGCCGCGGGGCGGGTCCAGACGTCGAGCAGGCGGTCGCGGGCGAGGGCGGCGGCGGCGGCGACGGCACCGGTGACGACGACGTCGGCGCCGAGCTGCGAGATCGCGAGATCAGGCGCGGGCAGGTCCATGCCGGTGGGCAGCGCCTCGCGCGCGGCGGCGACGACCTCGGCGACGCCGGCGGCGATCGCGCCCGTGACGACCACCCGCTCGGGGTCGAACATGCTCCCGAGCGTCGCGACGATGCGGGCGAGCACGACGCCGACCCGGTGCACGATGCGCTGCGCGTCGGGGTCGCCCTGCGATGCGAGCTCGATCACGGCCTGCCCGTCGAGCCGGTCGCGCGGGATCGCCGCGAGGGGCCCCGTGACGTCCCCGCGCTCGATCGCCTCGAGGGCCCACTCGGCGGCGCGCGTGCCGAGGCCGCGTGCGGTGCCGACGCCCTCGACGTGGTCGAACGCCACCATCTCGCCGACGCCCCCGTGCGCCCCGCGCAGCAGGTTCCCGTCGATCACGACGCCCGAGCCGAGGCGCTCGCCGGCGAGCAGCGCGATGTAGCTGCGGCATCCGACGGCCGCGCCGACGCTCCCCTCGGCGACGGCGGCGAGCGAGGCGTCGTTGTCCACGCGCACGAGCGGCGCCCACGCGCGGAACACGTCGGCGAGCCCCGGGTTCATGCGGTCCCAGAACAGGTGGCGGTGGTGCGGCGACCGCCCCGACTCGTCGACCGGCGCGGGAACCCCCACGCACAGCGCGAGCACGTCGGCGCGCGTGCGTCCGGCGGCGCGCAGCGCGTCGTCGACGAGGTCGGCGATCGCGGCGCGCCGGTCGGCCGCGTCGTCGCGGTCGACCTGGCGCGTCGTGCGGCGGATGCCGAGCCGCTGCGAGCGCAGGTCGGTGACGACCGCCGTCAGGTGCGCGTGCCCCGCGTCGACGCCGACGAGCACGCCGGCGTCCTCGCGCAGCTCGAAGCGCCGCGCCGGCCGTCCCTTGCGGTAGTCGCCCACGGCGCGCGCGTTGGGCAGCTCGCGCAGCAGGCCCAGCTCGACGAGCGTGTCCATCGCCTCGATCGTCGTCGAGCGGGTGAGGCCCGTGGATGCCATCGCGTCGGCGGCCGTGAACCCGCCGGCCGCCCACGCGTGCGCGAACACCGCGTCGAGGCTCGGCGGCCTCGTGCTCTTGCCTGCGGGCACCGTCGTCACAGGTCTTGACCTCCCCAACTACGTCCTGCCATACTGCCCCTAGATATTGATTCGATCAACGAATCAAATCACTGGCGAACACCCCCTCGCACTGCCGCGACGGAAAGGACGACAATGCCCCTCGCCTCGAAACCTCGAATCAGGCTGCTCGCCGCGCTGCTCGGCACCGCGGTGGCGGCGACGTCTCTCGCGGGCTGCTCCTCCGACGGCGCCGAGACGATCCGCTTCGCGTTCAGCAAGCGCGAGGCGATCCCGTGGATCACCGACCTCGTGAACGAGTACAACGCCTCGCAGGACGACGTGCACGTCGTGCTCGACACGTCGGGCGTCGACCCCGTCGCGGCGAGCTTCGTGCGCGGCAACCCGCCCGACATCGCGCTCGCCAACTACAACATGGAGACCTCGCGCTTCGTGCAGCGCTGCGTGCTCAGCGACCTCTCCGAGACGACGGCGGCCTCGAGCATCATGGACGGCCTCGACGTGCTGATGGACCAGTACGGGCACTGCGAGGGCCGCACGAGCGCCCTGCCGTACTCGGTCATGGCATCCGCCGTGATCTACAACAAGGAGATCTTCGCGCAGTACGACCTCGAGGTCCCCACCACGTGGGACGAGCTCATCGAGGTGTGCGAGACGCTCAAGGCGAACGGCGTCGACCCGTTCTACGGCACGTTCAAGGACGGCTGGACCATCGGGCAGGGCTGGTTCGACTTCACGACGGGCGGCATGGTCGACACCGTCTCGTTCTTCGACCAGCTCGCCCAGCAGGGCACCGACATCGGCCCCGACTCGCCGGTCTCGTTCCAGAGCGACTTCCTCGCCCCCGTCGAGCGGATGCGCGAGCTCGGCCACACGTACACGAACAAGGATGCCAACAACAAGGCCTACAACGACGGCAACTACGACTTCGCGAACGGCAAGGGCGCGATGTACCTGCAGGGGCCGTGGGCGATCGTCGAGATCTCCAAGATCCTCGAGGACGGGGGCATCGACCCCGCCGAGCGCATCGGCACGTTCCCGCTGCCGATGAGCGACGACCCCGACGCCAACGCCGTGCGCGTGAACATGGACCTCGCCGCCTGGATCCCCGAGGCGTCGCGGCACAAGGAGGCGGCCACGGCGTTCCTCGAGTACCTCTACCAGCCCGAGGTCATCGAGGCCTACAACGAGTCGCAGCTCGGATTCACCCCCACCAAGGGATCGCCCGCCGTGGACGACCCCCGCATGGAGGGCGCCTACGCCGCCTACGAGGCGGGCAAGGTCTACCAGGGGGCGTCGGTGCTCGTGCACCGCTCGGTTCCGATCATGAACTACATGCAGAACCTGATGAACGACGGCGACCCGTCGCGCATGCTCCGCACCATCGACGCCGACATCGCGCGCATCGCGTTCCGCCAGTAGAGACGAAGGAGTTTCTCACCATGTCTTCGACAACGAACGTCGTCACGCAGGGGAAGGCGCGGCACGCGAAGCGCCGCATCGAGCCGGTCTACTGGTGGATGCTGGTGCCGACGCTGGTCATCTTCACGCTGGCGATCACGATCCCGGGCATCATCGGCATCTTCTACAGCTTCACCGACTCCATCGGCATCGGCGACTGGGAGTTCATCGGCCTGACGAACTACGTCGCGCTGTTCAGCGACCCCGCCGTGCTGCAGAGCTATCTGTTCACGATCGGCTTCTCGCTCGTGACGGTGATCGTGGTCAACGTGCTCGCGTTCCTGCTCGCGGTCGGCCTGACCTCCCGCATCCGCTTCAAGACGGGCCTCCGCGCGATCTTCGTGATCCCGATGGTGATCTCGGGCATCATCATCGCCTACGTCTTCAACTTCCTGTTCTCCAACTCCTTCACCTCGCCCGACGGCCTGCTGGGCCTGCCGTGGCCCGAGGTGAGCATCCTCGCCAACCCCGACCTCGCGTGGATCGCGATCGTCATCGTGACGGCGTGGCAGGCGATCCCGGGCACGCTGCTCATCTACATCGCCGGGCTGCTGTCGATCCCGGGCGACGTGTACGAGGCGGCCGACCTCGACGGCGCCAGCAAGACCCAGACCCTGCTGCGCATCACCGTGCCGCTCGTCTTCGGCTACGTCGTGATCAACTTCATCCTCGGGTTCAAGGGCTTCCTGAACGCCTACGACATCATCAAGGGCCTCACCGACGGCGGACCGGGCACCGCCACCCGCAGCATCGCCATGACCATCATCGGCGGGTTCACGAACGGCGACTTCGCCTACCAGATGGCCAACGCGACGGTCTTCTTCATCATCGCGGTGCTCATCTCCATCCTGCAGCTCTCGCTGACGCGCGGAAGGAACGCACTCTGATGACCGCTCAACCCATCATGACGACGTCGACGATCGCGACCGAGGGCGTCAAGCCGCGCTTCAAGATGGAGCGGGTCAACTGGTCGGGCACGATCGTGCTCATCCTGTGCGCCGTCACGGTGCTGCTGCCCCTGTACGTCACGATCTCGATGGCGTTCAAGACGCAGGAGCAGGCGCGCGACACGAGCCAGGCGTTCGCGCTCCCCGCCCCGTTCAGCATCGACGGGTTCGTGGCGGCGTGGAACCTGACCAACTTCCCCGTCGGCGCCGCGATCTCGCTGTTCGTCACGGCCGGCACCGTGGCCGCGACGATCTTCCTCGCCGCGTTCGCGTCGTACGCGATCGTGCGCAACTGGGACAACCGGTTCTTCCGCTACTCGTTCTTCTACCTGCTCGCGGCGATGTTCATCCCCTTCCCCGTCGTGGCGCTGCCGCAGATCCAGCTGACGGGACAGTTCGGCCTCGACAACCCCGTGGGCGTCGTGATCCTCGCGACGATGTTCCAGCTGAGCTTCTCGGTGCTGCTGTTCACGGCGTTCCTGCGCTCGATCCCGCTCGAGCTGGAGGAGAGCGCGCGCATCGACGGCGCGACGACGTGGCAGACGTTCTGGAAGCTCATCTTCCCGCTGCTCGCGCCGATGAGCGCGACGGTCGGCATCTTCGCGTTCCTGTATGCGTGGAACGACTTCATGATGCCGTCGCTCATCATCTCCGACCCGGCGCTCACGACCCTGCCGGTGCGCGCGAACATCTTCCAGACGCAGTTCAGCAACAACTACAACATCTCGTTCGCGTCGTACCTGATGGCGATGGCGCCGGCGATCATCGCCTACCTGTTCACGCAGCGCTGGGTGATGGAGGGCGTGACGCAGGGCGCGGTGAAGGGCTGACATGAGCGCTCCGTGGTGGCGCCAGGCCGTCGTCTATCAGGTCTACCCGCGCAGCTTCGCCGACTCCGACGGCGACGGCCTGGGCGACATCCGCGGCATCCTCTCGCGCGTCGACTACCTCGCCGAGCTGGGCGTGGATGCCGTCTGGCTCAGCCCCTTCTACCCCTCCGCCCTCGCGGACGGGGGGTACGACGTGGCCGACTACCGCGACGTCGACCCGCGGCTGGGCACGCTCGACGACATGGACGCGCTCATCGCGGCGCTGCACGCCGCCGGCATCCGCATCGTCGTCGACATCGTGCCGAACCACACGTCCGACCAGCACGAGTGGTTCCAGGAGGCGCTCGCCGCGGGGCGCGGCTCGGCCGCACGCGACCGGTACATCTTTCGCGAGGGGACGGGAGAAGGGGGAGCCGAGCCGCCGACCGACTGGGTGTCGATGTTCGGCGGCTCGGCCTGGGAGCGCGTCGCCGACGGGCAGTGGTACCTGCACTCGTTCGCCGTCGAGCAGCCCGACCTCAACTGGGGCGACCCCGACGTGCGCGCCGACTTCGTGCGCACGCTGCGGTTCTGGTCGGACCGCGGCGTCGACGGGTTCCGCATCGACGTCGCGCACATGCTCACGAAGGACCTCACCGAGCCGCTGCCGTCGCGCGACGAGCTCGCGCTGATCCCCGTCGACGGCCGGCATCCGCTGCTCGATCGCGACGACGTGCACGACGTCTACGCGGAGTGGCGGGCCGTGTTCGACGCGTACGACCCGCCGCGCACGGCGGTCGCCGAGGCGTGGGTCGCCTCCGACCGGGTGCCGCTGTACGCCCGCCCCGAGAGCCTGGGGCAGTCGTTCAACTTCGACCTGCTGCTCGCCGACTTCGATGCGGCGCAGTACAGGCGCATCGTCACCGACAACCTCGCGCTCGCCGCGCGGTCGGGCTCGTCGAGCACGTGGGTGCTCTCGAACCACGACGTCGTGCGGCACGCGACCCGCTACGGCCTGCCCGCGCCCGCGCGCGGGGCCGACGGCACGCCGCTGCGCAAGCACGGCACCGAGTGGGTGCTCGCGGGCGGGCCCGAGCACGAGCTCGATCGCGAGGGCGGCGAGCGGCGCGCCCGCGCGGCGAGCCTGCTGCTGCTCGCCCTGCCCGGCTCGGCCTACCTCTACCAGGGCGAGGAGCTGGGACTGCACGAGGTCGCCGACATCCCCGACGAGCACCGGCAGGACCCGACGTTCTTCCGCAGCCCCGGCGTCGACCGCGGACGCGACGGATGCCGGGTGCCGCTGCCCTGGACCGCGTCCGGCCCGTCGTTCGGGTTCGGCGAGGGCGGATCGCACCTGCCGCAGCCGGCCTGGTTCGCGCGGCACGCGGTGTCGGCGCTCGCGGAGGACCCGGCATCCACGCTCGCGCTGTACCGGCGCGCGCTCGCGCTGCGCCGCGAGCTGCAGACGGGGGAGCAGCTGGAGTGGATCGACGCCGGCCGCGCCGACGTGCTGCGCTTCCGCCGGCCGAACGGCTGGGAGGTCGTCACGAACTTCGGCACCGAGCCGTACGAGCTCGACGAGGTGGAGGTGCTGCTCGCGAGCACGCCCTCACCCGTCGGCGTCGTCCCTCCCGAGACCACCGTCTGGCTCGCCCCCGCCCCCACCCTCGCTGGTTAAGTAGCGCGCGCAGCGCGCGTATCGAAACCCTTCCCGCGTTCCGATGCGCCGGGGTGCCTTGCCTCGGCCCATGGGAGGGGTCTCGATACGCCCGCGGCTTCGCCGCGGGCACTCGACCAGCGGAGTGTGGCGCCCGCCCCGCCCGCCACCGCCGGGGTGTTCTCACTCCTGCTGGTTGAGTAGCGCGCGGAGCGCGCGTATCGAAACCGTTCCCGCGGTCCGATGCGCCGGGTGCCTTGCCTCGGCCCATGGGAGGGGTCTCGATACGCCCGCGGCTTCGCCGCGGGCACTCGACCAGCGGAGCGTGGCGCCCGCCCCGCCCGCCATCGCCGGGGTGTTCTCACCCCCGCTGGTTGAGTAGCGCGCGGAGCGCGCGTATCGAAACCCCTCCCGCGTTCCGATACGCCGCCCCCGCTATTCCGCGACGCGGGCCGCGATGTCGCGGCGGTAGTGCGCCCCCTCGAGGGTGATGTGCGACAGGGCGTGGTAGGCGCGGTCGCGGGCGGCGCCGAAGGTGTCGGCGACCGCGACGACGTTCAGCACGCGGCCGCCCGTCGCGACGAGGCCGCCGTCGGCCGCGCGGGTCGCGGCGTGCGCGAGGTGCACGCCGTCGGTCGCCGCCGCGGCATCCAACCCGCCGAGCGCACGGCCCGTGACGGGCGACTCCGGGTAGCCCTCGCTCGCGAGCACCACGGTCACCGCGACGTCGTCCGAGAACTCCGGGGCCGGCTGGTCCTCGAGGGTGCCGCTGGCCGCCGCCATCAGCAGCGCCGACAGCGGCGTGCGCAGCCGGGGCAGCACGACCTGCGTCTCGGGGTCGCCGAAGCGCGCGTTGAACTCGATGACCTTCACGCCCGCGTCGGTGAGAATGAGGCCCGCGTAGAGCAGGCCGATGAACGGCGTGCCCTCGGCATCCAGCTGTCGGATGACGGGCTCGGCGACCTCGCGCGTCACGAGCTCCACGAACGCCTGCTCGCCGCCGAACCGCTCGGCGAGCCACGGCAGCGGCGAGTAGGCGCCCATGCCGCCGGTGTTCGGCCCCGCGTCGCCGTCGAGCGCGCGCTTGAAGTCCTGTGCGGGGCTGAGCGCGCGCACGGTGTCGCCGTCCGACACGAAGAACAGCGACACCTCGGGGCCCGAGAGGAACTCCTCGACGAGCACGGCGCCGTCGCCGAGGTACCGGTCGGCGTGCGCGAGCGCGGCCTCGCGGTCGTCGGTGACGACGACGCCCTTGCCGGCGGCGAGGCCGTCGGCCTTGACGACGTGCGGGGCGCCGTAGGCGTCGAGCGCGGCGGCGACCTCGTCGCGCGTCTGCGCGCGCGTCGCGCGTCCGGTGGGCACGCCCGCGGCATCCATGATGCGCTTCGCGAAGGCCTTCGAGCCCTCCAGCTGCGCGGCCGCCCGGCTCGGGCCGAACACGGGGATGCCGCGCTCGCGCAGCGCGTCGGCGACGCCCGCGACGAGCGGCGCCTCGGGACCGATGACGACGAGGTCGATGCGCTCGTCGTTCGCGAAGAGCGTCACGGCGGCCGGATCGTCGGGGTTCAGCGTCGTGACGAGCGTCGCGTCGGCGCCGATGCCGGCGTTGCCGGGCGCCGCGAACAGCTCGTGACCGGCGCTCTCGGCGGCGAGAGCGAGGATGATGGCGTGCTCGCGCGCACCCGATCCGAGGACGAGGATTCTCATCCGTCCAGCCTACCCAGCGCCGCCCCGGCACGCCCCGCGAGGCGGGCCCGCGGGGTGTCTGGGATTCGACCGCGGCATCCTGCGGGTGCGGGCTGCCTCAGCGCACACTTTGCCGCGGTTGAGCGGGGGGTGTTGCCGCGGTTGAGCGGGGCGTGTGGAGTTCGACCGCGGCAAAGTGTGGGTGCGCGCGACCGCGATGCGCACTTTGCCGCGGTTGAAGGCAGGACCGGGTGGGGGATGGGCGGGGCGCCGGGGCAGCCGGGGGGCGCCGGGGTCAGACGGGGTGCTCGCGATCCTGGTCCCAGGGCAGGGTCCAGCGTGCGTGCTCGAACACGGTGTCGAGGATGAACGCCGTGAAGCCCCACACGAGCACGTCGTCGACGATGAACGCCGGCCCCCGGTAGCGCGCGTCGCGGCGGTCGTGCACGGCCATGACGCGGTTCGCGGGGTCGAGCAGATCGGCGACGGGGATGCGGAAGACGTCGACGGTCTCGGCGTGGTCGACCGCGGCGACCTGCGTCGGCCGCTCCCACCAGCCGAGCACGGGCGTCACGCGGTTGTTGCTCACGAACAGCGGGATCGTCGGCAGGGCGCCGAGCACGTCGACCCCGGATGCCGTGAGCCCGACCTCCTCGTTCGCCTCGCGCAGGGCGGTGGCCACGGCATCCGCGTCGCCGGGCTCGGCGCGTCCGCCGGGGAACGACACCTGGCCGGGGTGCGACGAGAGCGTCGACGCGCGCCGCTGCAGCAGCACGTCGAGGTCGCGGGCGACAGCGGCGTCGTGGGTGTCGGCGAGCACGCCGTCGAGCACGCCGAACAGCACGAGCACCGAGGCGTCGCGCGCGACGCCGTTCACCGCGGGAAGCGCGGGCCAGCGCAGCGTCGACACGAGCGAGCGCAACTGCTCGCGGGCGCCGGAGGATGGGCTGGTCACCCTTCCGAGCTTAGGCTCCGGCGCGGCGTCGCGGGTCGGGACCCGTGATCGCCGGCTGTGCGCACTTCTGGGGACACGTCGCGCGCCATGCATCCCGGATCTCCGCGGAAACACCCGGTCGAGGGCATATCCCGCGGCCCGGGAGGTGTGCGACGTTGGCCGGTTCCAGGAATGTTCCGGGGCGCCGTCCCCCGCTTGAATGAAGGAGGTCCGGCTCGTTCGGCGGGAGAGTCGATGCTCCCCCTGCCACGCGATCCCGTCGAGCGATGCCGACCGGCCGGAGCGCCGCCGGGGAGGGGGCGGCGCTCCATGTCGAGGAAGGTCACGCAGGGGGAGGCCATGTCCAGGAAGGCCACGTCGAGGAGAGGGGGCGTCGACCCGAACGGCGCGTCGCGGATCGACAGACGCGGGCTCGTGCGGGGCTCGGCCTGGTCCATGCCGGCCGTCACGGCGACGGCCGTGATCCCGATGAGCACGGCGACCGAGCCGTCGCCCACGTGTCGTCCGGGCCATCTGAAGGTGGAGGCGGCGCACGGATCCCTCGACAGGACAGAGGCCCCCGTCGCGATCCCCGCGTGCATGACGAACGTGCGGTTCGTCATGCACGGCGGCGGCGGTCCCCCCGGCGACGCCGTGCACGGCCCCGGCTCGGTCGTGGAGGGCGAGCTCGAGCTCGCGGCGGGCAGGACGGGGGACATCCTGCTCACGCTCGTCGCCGACGGCACCGGGTCGGCGATCCTCGTCGCGGGCGTTCCGGTCGTCGTCGCCGGGGCCGGCGGGGGCGATGCCGGCTCGAGCTTCGCCGGCGGCTCCGCCGACGTCGCGGTCGCCTCGGTCACGATCACGGCCGGATCGTCGCAGGCGCCCGGTCCCTCGGGGGCGGCCGGGCCCGGAACGGTCGAGGTGTGGTGGAGCTGATGCTCTTCCGGGGCCCGGGGCGCGGGGCCCGGGGCCCGGGGCCCGGGGCGGTCGGCCGGGGCGGCCCACCGTCCCCCGCTGGTTGAGACCCGCCGTCCCCCGCTGGCCGGGGCGCCTCGCCGTCCCTCGCTGGCCGGGGAGCCCCGCCGTCCCCCGCTGGTTGAGTAGCGCGCGCAGCGCGCGTATCGAAACCCGTGTATCGGACCGTTACACGGGTTTCGATACGCCGCCTGCGGCGGCTACTCAACCAGCAGGGGTTGTTACTCAATCGGCGGGGGTTGTCACTCAACCAGCAGGGGCATTCACTCAACCAGCGGGGGTGGTGGGCCGGGGCCGGGGGGAGACGAGGCGGCGGGTGCCTTCGCGGGGGGAAACCCGGAGGCACCCGCCGTCGCGGCGCGTGCGGCGAATGCGGGGGCGCCGCGTACGGTGGAGGCATGCCCCCGCGCATCCCCACCGACGCCGGCCGTGCCGCGCTCGCCGCCGTCGCGCAGGCCGAGACGCCCGCGCGCGCCGACCTCGCGACCGCCGTGCGCTACCTGCTGCAGCTGCTCGCCGAGAAGGCGCCGGGCAACACGGTGGAGGTGCGCGTGCCCCCGTTCGGCGCCGTGCAGGTGGTCGAGGGTCCGCGGCACACCCGCGGCACGCCGCCGAACGTCGTCGAGACGGACGCCCGCACGTGGATCGCGATCGCGACGGGCGCCGAGGCGTGGGCGGATGCCGTGGCGGCCGGCCGCATCGCGGCATCCGGCACTCGCGCCGATCTCGCCCCGCTGCTGCCGCTGCGCCCGTAGGCGCTTCGGCCCTCTGCTCCGCGCCGAGGCTTCGGACCTCCGCTCCGCGCCGAGTAAGCTAAGGCGGGCCTAACTGCGCGCTCCGCGCGCGACCATCGACCGTTGGCGGCTACCTTGCGCTTCTCCCGTGGACTTCTCCTTGCCGGGGCGACGATCGCCCTCGTCGTCACGCCGGCCGTCGCCGCGACCGCGAGCGAGGCGCCGACCGTGCGCGACGCCGCGGTCGGCGCGGCGGGGGCCTGCGAGGTCACGTCGGCCGAGCTCGCGTGGGGGTTCAAGGAGTCGTTCCGCTCCTACGTCTCCGGGTCGATCGCGCACGGAGGATGGGAGACGGTCGACGGCGCCGGCTACGAGACGCCGCAGTTCCGCTTCACGGGCGGCACGGGCGAGACCGGCCCCGACGCCGCGGCGGGCGAGGTGGCCTTCCCCGGCGGCATCGTGTTCACGGGTCACGACGGCCTGCTGAACACGACGATCGCGAACCCCACGCTGCGCTGGACGGATGCCGGAGCCGTGCTGCTCCTCGACATCTCGGGCGTCTCGATGGAGGACGCGCTCGCCGGCGAGACCGAGGCCACCACGACGCCGCAGGTGCCGTTCGTGGAGATCGACCTCTCCGGAGCGGTGCGCGCCGGCGGCGGCTCGCTGGAGGCGGTCGACGCGCCCGCCGCCATCACAGAGGAGGGCTTCGCCGCCTTCCCCAACTACGAGGCGGGCACGGCCTTCGACCCCGTGACGATCTCGATCGCCGCGGACTGCGCCGCCCCCGCCCCGGCCGAGACGGAGGCGCCGACCGAGACGTCGTCGCCCGCCGAGTCCCCGGCCGCGGCCGAGACGGAGGCCGCCGCCGGCGCGGAGTCGTCGGACGGGTCGGGCGGATCGGCGCTCCCCATCGTGATCGCCGGTGCCGCGGCGGCCGTGGCCGGTGCCGTGGCGGCCGCGGTGGCGACGGCGCGCGGCCGGCGGAAGAAGGCCGCCGACGCGGCCGGCAGCGCGTGATGGTCGCGTCGCGCCGTCGCGTGCGCCGCGCGCTCGCCGCGGCGCTCGCCGCCGTCGTGCTCGCCGTGACGGCGTGCGCCCCGGCGTCGCCGCACGGGACGGAGGCGCCGGCGTCGGCGGCGTCGCGCGTGCCGCTGTCGCAGCTGACGGCGCCGGCCGACCCCGCGTCGCTGTCGGGGCCGTCGACGGCGACGCTGACGACGGCCGAGATCGTCCCGGTCGTCGCCGAGCCGTCGCCGCGACTGCCCGTGACGGTGGTCTCGCGCGACCTCGACGGCGAGCGGGAGGTCACCGTGACCGACGTCTCCAGGATCATCGCGATGGACCTGTCGGGGTCGCTCGCCGCCACGGTGTGGGGCCTCGGGCTCGGCGATCGCCTCGTGGGCCGCGACGTGTCCACGACCTTCCCGGGCACCGAGGAGCTGCCCGTCATCACGTCGAACGGGCACTCCGTGAACGCCGAGGCGGTCATCGCGCAGCGGCCCACGCTCGTGCTCACCGACGGCTCGATCGGCCCGCTCGACGTCGTGCAGCAGCTGCGCGACGTCGGGATCACCGTCGTGTTCGTCGACACGGCGTCCTCGTTCGACGGGGCCGCCGACCGGGCGCGCGCGGTCGCCGCGGCGCTCGGCGTCGACGAGGCGGGCGAGACGCTCGCCGCGCGCATCCACGCCGACGTCGATCGCGTGCGCGCCGAGATCGCGGCGCTCGCGCCGGCCGACGACGCGCGCCGGCTGCGCATCGTGTTCCTCTACATCCGCGGCGCGTCGGGCGTCTACTACCTGTTCGGCTCCGAGTCGGGGGCCGACGACCTCATCACGAGCCTCTCGGCGATCGACGTCGCGGGCGAGCTCGGCTGGAAGGGGATGCAGCCCCTCACCGACGAGGCGATGGTCGCGGCCAACCCCGATCTCATCCTGGTGATGACGGCGGGCCTCGCCTCGGCCGGGGGCGTCGACCGCCTCATCGCCGACAAGCCCGCGATCGCGCTCACGAACGCGGGCAGGAACCGCCGTTTCGTCGACATGGCCGACGGCCAGATCCTCTCGTTCGGCCCCCGCTCCGCCGACGTGCTCGACGCGCTCGCGCGCGCGATCTACGTGCCGGAGGCCGCCGAATGATCGTGGATGCCGGAGACGCCGTCGACGGCGCGGGGATCCTCCGGTGACCGTGGGCGCGCGCACGGCCGGGCGGCGGATCGCGTTCTTCGCGGGCGCCGCGGTGCTGCTGCTGATCGGCGTCGTGCTCTCCGCCGGCATCGGGCAGCTGCCGATCGGGCCGGCGGAGGTCGTGGGGTCGCTGCTGCGCGCCGTGGGCGTGCCGAACGCGTGGGCGCCGTCGGACGCGCTCGTCGAGCAGACGCTGTGGCAGATCCGGTTCCCGCGCGTCGTGATGTCCCTGCTCGTGGGCGCCCTGCTGGCGATCGCCGGCGCGGTGATGCAGGCGATCTTCGCCAATCCGCTCGCCGAGCCGGGCGTCGTCGGCGTCTCGTCGGGCTCGGCCGTAGGGGCCGCGCTGGCGATCACCTTCGGCGTGACCGCGATCGGCTCGTGGGCGACGGCCGCCTTCGCCTTCGCGTTCGGGCTCGTCACGACCCTCGTCGTCTACGCGACGGCCCGGGCGCAGGGGCGCACCGAGACGGTGACGCTGCTGCTGACCGGCATCGCGGTCAACGCCTTCGCGGGCGCGGCGCTCGCGCTGCTGATGTTCGTCGGCGACTCGTCGTCGCGCGAGCAGATCGTGTTCTGGCAGCTCGGCTCGATGAACGGGTCGCGCTGGCCGGAGGCCCTGGTCGTGTGCGTCGTCGGAGTCGTGTGCGCGGCCGGCGCGATCGCGCTCGGGCGGCAGTACGACCTGCTCGCGCTCGGCGACCGCACGGCGGCGCACCTGGGGGTGCGCGTCGAGCGGCTGCGGATCGCGTCGATCGTGTTCGTCGCCCTGCTGACCGCGGTGTCCGTCGCGTTCGCCGGCATCATCGCCTTCGTCGGCCTCGTCGTGCCGCACATCGTCCGCATGCTGCTGGGCCCCTCGGCGCGCACGCTGCTGCCCGCCTCGCTGCTGGGCGGCGCGATCATGCTCGTCTACGCCGATCTGCTCGCGCGCACGCTGATCGTCTCGGCCGACCTGCCCATCGGCATCCTCACGTCGCTGGTCGGCGGGCCGTTCTTCTACTGGCTGATCCGCCGCAATCGCCGGCGCTCGGGAGGCTGGGCATGAACGCGTACACGCTGCGCGGGGTCGGCCTGCGCGTCGGCGCCGCGACGATCCTCGACGACGTCTCCCTCGAGGTCGGCTACGGGCGCGTGCTGGCCCTCGTCGGCCCGAACGGCGCGGGCAAGTCGTCGCTGCTCGGGGTGCTCACGGGCGACGTGCGGCCGACGGCGGGCGAGGTGCTGCTCGACGACCGCGCGCTCGACGCCTGGTCGGCGAGCGAGCTGTCGCGCGCCCGCGCGGTGCTGCTGCAGTCCAACCAGGTCGCGTTCTCGTTCACGGTCGCCGAGGTGGTCGAGATGGGCCGCGCGCCGTGGACCGGGAGCGCGCACGTCGCCGACGACGAGGGGATCATCGCGGACGCCGTGCGCCGGACCGACGTCGAGGGCCTGCTCGATCGCGACTACGCGTCGCTGTCGGGCGGCGAGAAGGCGCGCGCGTCGCTCGCCCGCGTGCTCGCGCAGGACACGCGGATCGTCATGCTCGACGAGCCGACCGCGGCGCTCGACCTGCGCCACCAGGAGGACGTGCTGCGCATCGCCCGCGAGCTGGCCGGCCGCGGCCGTGCCGTGATCGTGGTGCTGCACGACCTGTCGCTCGCCGCCGCCTACGCGGACGAGGTCGCGATCATCGACCGGGGTCGTCTCGAGGTGCGCGGCGATCCCCACCGGGTGATGACGCAGGAGCGCATCGAGCGCGTGTACGGCACGCCCGTCCGCATCGTGCCCGATCCGGACACGGGGCGTCCGATGGTGCTGCCGCGCCGCGGTCTCTGAGCCCGGGCGGCGTGCGGGGCTGAGCGGGGCGACGGCGTCGCCGTGGCCGTGATGGTGGCGGTGGCGGTGGCGGTGCAGCGAAACATCGCGGCAATGAGCCGAGGCTAACCTACATGAGGCTTGCCTTAGCTTGTTTAGGCTAAGCTAAACGCAAACTGTGTGTTACCTGAGCGCACAGACCCTGACCGACACCGGGAGGCTTCGTCGTGGAAAGCGTCGTGGAGAGAACCAGAAGGCCGTCGCTGCGACGGGCCCTCGCAACACTGCTGTCGGGCGCGCTCGTCGCGTCCGCAGCGCTGATCGGCGTCGCAGCGCCGGCCCAGGCGGCATCCACCGCATCCCTGGACGTCAGCGTCACCGAGATCCCGAACGACAGCATCGTGGTCGACATCACCGGTGACGGCTTCGAAGACGCACCGCAGTACCCGGGTCAGACCACCAAGCACGTCTACGTCGCGCTCGTCGAGGCGGGCAGCCTCTCCGTCGACCAGGGCTCGACGCCGAACGCGGCCCCCGACGTCGACGCGAACGGCTCGATCCAGGCGACCCTGACCGAGAGCGCGGCCAACCTCGACCGCGAGTCGTCGTACGAGATCATCGCCTGGCCGTCGCGATCGAACCCCGAGGCGGGCAACATCATGGCGCGCACGCCCGTGCCGATCGACTGGGACGCGCTGTATCCGCCTGCGCCGACGCCCACGCCGACCCCCACGCCGACGGCTACTCCGACTCCGACGGCTACTCCGACGCCGACGGCGACGCCTACTCCGACGGCCACGCCTACTCCCACGGCGACTCCGACGCCGACCGCGACTCCGACGCCCACGGCGACGCCTACTCCGACGGCGACTCCGACGCCGACGGCCACTCCCACGCCGACGGCCACCCCGACCCCCACGGCGACTCCGACGCCGACCGTGACCCCCACCCCCACGCCGAACCCCGACGTGCCGGAGGTGACGGTCGCGCTCGACAAGAAGACGGGCCTGAACCCGGCCGGTGACACGATCACGGTGACCGGCACGGGCTTCGTGCCGAACCCGCCCGGCACGAACGGCACGCGTGCTCCGCTCTCGGGCAAGTTCGGCGGCTCGTATGTCGCGTTCGGGTACTACGACGGCACGACCTGGAAGGCCGCCGGCCGCGGTGCCGATTACACGAAGTGGGCGCTGGATGCCAGCGGTGCCGCGACGGTCGGCGGTGCGGACGCCGGTGCGGTCGTGATCGACGATCAGGGTGGCTTCACGCTGCAGATCGGGGCGCTGGAGATGGACGGCGCTCCCGAGGATGCGCGCTACGGCGTGCGCACCTACGCGGGCAGCGGTTCCACCTACGCGGCGTTCTCGACGTTCACCGAGGTGACCTTCGCCCCCGCGCCGAAGGTGTTCACGCCCGCGATCGACGTGTTCCTCGCCGACGGCGTGACGCCCTACACGGGTCAGCCGATGGCCGAGGGCGACGCGCTCGTCGTGCGCGGCACCGGGTTCGACCCCGCGGCCAACGTCGGCGGTCAGGGCGTGCCGATCCCGGCCGATCTGCCGCAGGGCACGTTCGTGGTGTTCGGCAGCTTCGCCGACACCTGGCAGCCGTCGACGGGCGCCGAATCGAGCCAGCGCACCATGAACTCCGGCTCGCGCGTGTGGGCACTGGCGGAGAGCGTGCTCGAGCAGGTGCCGCCGCAGTTCCGCTACATCATCCAGGACGCGTGGGCGCCGCTGGACGAGGACGGCGCCTTCGAGGCGACGGTCACGCTGCTGAGCCCCGCGGCCCCGCTCGACGGCGGCAACTGGGGCATCTACACCTACCCCGGTGGCGTGGGAACGCCGCCGAACGCGGCCCAGGAGCTGGCGGTCCCCGTGGCCTTCACGCCGGCCGCGCCGACGCCGACCGCGACGCCGACTCCCACGGCGACGCCGACGCCGACGCCCGAGGTGCCGGAGGTGACGGTCGCGCTCGACAAGAAGACGGGCCTGAACCCGGTCGGTGACACGATCACGGTGACGGGCACGGGCTTCGTGCCGAACCCGCCGGCCACCGATGGCACGCGTGCTCCGCTCTCGGGCAAGTTCGGCGGCTCGTACGTCGCGTTCGGGTACTACGACGGCACGACCTGGAAGGCCGCCGGCCGCGGTGCCGACTACACGAAGTGGGCGCTGGATGCCAGCGGTGCCGCGACGGTCGGCGGTGCGGACGCGGGAGCGGTCGTGATCGACGACGAGGGTGGCTTCACGCTGCAGATCGGTGCCCTGGAGATGGACGGCGCTCCCGAGGATGCGCGCTACGGCGTGCGCACCTACGCGGGCAGCGGTTCCACCTACGCGGCGTTCTCGACGTTCACCGAGGTGACCTTCGCCCCCGCGCCGACCGTGACGCCGACACCCACGGTGACGCCGACTCCGACGGTGACGCCGACGCCCACGGTGACGCCGACGCCCACGGTGACGCCCACGCCCACGGTGACGCCCACGCCCACCGTGACGCCGACGCCCACGGTGACCCCGACGGTCACTCCGACGCCCACCCCGACCGTGACGCCGGCGCCGAACGCGCCGACGGTGACGGTGACCCCGAACGCTCCGCTCGACCCCCGCGTCGAGAACGTGCTGACGGTGACGGGCACGAACTTCACCGGCCCCGGTGCCGCCGACGGCGCATACGTGCTCTTCGGCGAGACCTCGGTGTGGTCGGGCGGCTCGGCCCTGCCGAGCGACGGCTGGATCGCACAGGGCTGGGTGCAGCCGAGGAACATCAGCGGCGGCTCGTTCACGACGACGCTGACGATCCCGGCCGGGGTGCTCGATCCGGCGAAGACCTACCAGGTCGTCACGTCGGCCGCGCACGGGCTGTCGGCGACCGACCGCTCGCTGGACACCTTCACGCCGGTGCCGGTGGCGAACGTCGTCACGCCGACGCCGACGCCGACGGTGACCCCGACGCCGACGGTCACCCCCACCCCGACGGTGACCCCGACCCCGACGGTGACGCCCACCCCGACGCCGCAGCCCCAGGGCCCGCGGGTCACGGTCACCCCGAACAGCGGGCTCGACCCCGCGATCGAGAACGTCCTGACGATCCGCGGCACGGGCTTCTCCGGTCCCAGCGCTCAGCACGGCGTGTACGTGCTGTTCGGTGAGACCTCCGTGTGGTCGGGCGGCTCCGCGCTGCCGAACGACGGCTGGATCGCCATGGGCTGGGTGCAGCCGAGCCAGCTCTCGAACGGGGCGTTCACCACGACGCTGACGATCCCCGCCGGCACGCTCGACATGGCGAAGTCGTACCATGTCGCGACCTCCGCCGCGCACGGGCTGTCGGCCACGGACCGGTCGCTCGACACCTTCACGCCCGTGCGGGTCGGCGCCGACGCGCCCGAGACGCCGGACGACGGCGGGCCGTCGATCGCGCTGAGCACGGTGACCGTCGCGCAGGGCGGAACGCTCACGGTGCGCGGCACGGGCTTCCCGGCCGGCCTGGAGGCCATCGTCACGGTCAACTCGGAGCCGTTCGTGCTGGGCAAGGCCGCGGTCGACGCCGCGGGCGCGTTCAGCGTGACGGGCACGATCCCGGCCGGGTTCGCGGTCGGCGCGCACACCGTCGTCGCCGTGGCCGGTGACGCCTCGGTCTCGCGGCCCATCACGGTGACGGCCGCCGCGACGGTCACGCCGACCCCGCCGGGCAGCCAGGGCGGCACGGGCGGTGCCGGAGGCACCGGAAGCACCGGCCAGGGCGGCTCCAGCGGCTCGGGCAGCGCCGGCGAGAAGCAGTGCGTCGCCGGCGGCGTCGCGGGTGCGACTCTCGAGTGGGGCGTGAAGCAGAGCTTCCGCAGCTACGTCGAGGGTCCGATCGCGAAGGGCTCGTACTCGATCGGCTGGGGCGCCGGCTCGGGCTCCTACAAGTCCGACGTCCAGCGCGGCTCGGTCGCCTTCGGCGGCTCGGCATCGTTCACCGGTCACAGCGGCCAGCTCGACCTGACGATCTCGAACCCCCGCATCGAGATCTACGGCGCGGGCTCGGCGGCGCTGTTCGCCGACGTCTCGTCCAAGGGATACGGCGGCAGCGCCGGCCTGAACGCGAGCGGCGTGCTGCTGGCCGACCTGTCGCTGCCGGCGGCGTCCACCTCGGGCGGCGTCGTCAGCTGGTCGGGCGCCTCGGCGACGCTCTCCGACGCGGGAGCCGCCGCGTTCGCGGGCTTCTACAGCGCGGGCACCGACCTCGACGCGGTGTCGTTCACGCTGCCGATCGGCGCAGACGTGCCGTGCACCGCGATCACGTCGGGCGGCCTCGCGTCGACCGGCGGTGAGAGCCCGTACAGCACGCTCTGGATCGGACTCGCCCTGCTCGCGATCGGCGGCGCCCTCGTCGTCGCCCGTCGTCGCGCTCAGCGCGTCTGACATCCGTCCGGAGGGCTCCCGGCACCGCGATCGCGGCGCCGGGAGCCCTCCGGCGTGCCGTCACGGCGGCCGCCATCACGGCCGCCGTGAGCGGGATGAGAGAATGGATGCCATGTCCGACACGCCCCCGCAGCACACCATCGAGACGGCGCGCGTGCGCCGGGCACCCCGGTTCTCGGTGTTCTTCCTGCTCGGCGCGGCCCTCGGCGTCCTCACGGCGCTCATCCTCACGTTCGCCTTCGACGGCTCGGACGAGCGCAGCCCGTTCACGACCGTCGCGTACAGCACGGGTCAGGTCTTCGGCTTCCTGCTGCTGTTCTGCGTGCCGATCGGCCTGATCCTCGGCGGGGTCGTCGCGGTCGTGCTCGACCGCACCGTCGGACGCCGCACCCGCGAGGTCACCATCTCCCGCGACCGCATCATCGAGCCCGACTGACCCTCACACCCCCTCTCCCGGGGGTGCCAGTTGTTCTCGCGAGGGTGCTAGTTGTTCTCGCGGGGGTGCTAGTTGTTCTCGCGGGGGTGCTAGTTGTTCTCGCGGGGGTGCCAGTTGTTCTCGCGAGGGTGCTCCGGGATCCGTCCTGAAAGCACCCTCGTGGCCGGAACCGGCACCCTCGCGGAAACAACCGGCACCCTCGCGGGGCAAGACGCGGGCGGGGCGCGACGGAGACAGGGGCGGGGGCCGCGGGCGCGGCTACGCCAGCTCGGCGATGACCGGGGCGATCGCGGCGTCGAACTCGACGACGTCGCTGCGCAGGCGATCGGTCACCGCGACGGTCTGCGTGCCGATCCACCACACGCCGCGCTGCGCGAGCGGCAGCACGTGCACGTTGAGCGTGAACGAGTGGGCCGGCCGGCCGGTCTGCCGCTCGTGCTGGGCGATCGCGCTCGCGTAGGCGCGGTACGACGGGCCCGAGCCGAGCGTCGCCCGGTACCGGTCGTGCGCGCCCTGCGCGAACGCGAGGGCCGCCGGGCCGTGCGGCGCGAACGCGCGGCGCAGCTCCTGGAACCCCTCGACGGGCAGCACGGCGAGCGTGCCGAACCCGTCGACGAGGTCGAGCGGCACGGGCGAGGGATGGGCCTGCGGCTCCACGGTGAGGTCCCAGAAGCGGTTCCATTGCGCCTCGAGCCCCGGATCGTCGCACGGCGGGCCCGCCTCGACGCCGCGCACGTGCGGCAGCGCGGCGGGAAGGCGGATGCCGAGCACCTGGCGCAGGTACAGCGCGGCGAGCACCGGAAGGCCGGCGTCCTCTCGCACGACCCACTCGGGTCGATCGGCTGCGCTCATGCCGCCCATCCTACGGATCCGCCGCGCGACCGCGGGCGCCGATGCCGGATGCCGGAGTGCGCGCCGGTCGCCCCGCAACGGGCATGTCGGCGGCGCGGGTAGGCTAGTCGGGTGGTATCCAGCCCCAGCGACGACGCGTCCGCCCGAACGGACGCGTCAGCATCGAACCCCTATGCCGCCGCCGGCGTCGACACCGCGGCGGGCGATCTGGCCGTCGACCTCATGAAGGCGGCGGTGCGGCGCACCCACGGCGCCGAGGTGCTCGGCGGCGTGGGCGGCTTCGCCGGCCTCTTCGACGCGAGCGCGCTGAAGGCCTACGACGCCCCGCTGCTCGCGACCAGCACCGACGGCGTCGGCACGAAGGTGGCGATCGCGCAGGCGATCGACAAGCACGACACGATCGGCCTCGACCTCGTCGGCATGGTCGTCGACGACATCGTCGTGGTGGGTGCCAAGCCCCTGTTCATGACCGACTACATCGCGTGCGGCAAGGTCGTGCCCGAGCGCATCGCCGACATCGTGCGCGGCATCGCGCTCGGCTGCGAGCAGACCGGCACGGCGCTCGTCGGCGGCGAGACCGCCGAGCACCCCGGCCTGCTCGGACCCGACGACTACGACGTCGCGGGCGCCGCGACGGGCGTCGTCGAGGCGAGCCGCGTGCGCGGCGCCGAGCACGTGCGGGACGACGACGTCGTGCTCGCGCTCGCGAGCAGCGGCCTGCACTCCAACGGCTTCTCGCTCGTGCGGCACATCCTCGCCGAGCGCGGCATCGGCTACGCCGACCGCTCCGCCGACCTCGGCACGACGTGGGGCGAGGCCCTGCTCGAGCCGACGCGGCTCTACACGACGCCGCTGCTCGACCTGCTGGATGCCGAGGGAGACGGCATCCGCTCGCTCAGCCACGTCACGGGCGGCGGCATCGCCGCGAACCTCGCGCGCGTGCTGCCGCAGGGCACGTGGGTCGAGCTCGACCGCTCCACGTGGTCGCCCGCGCCCGTGTTCCGCGTGCTCGCCGACCTCGGCGGGCTCGGCTTGGAGAGCACGGAGGGCACCTGGAACCTCGGCATCGGCTTCCTCGCCGTCGTCGCCCCCGCCTCCGCCGACGCCGCGATCGCGCGCCTCGCGGCCCGCGGCATCGACACGTGGCAGGCCGGGGTCGTGCGCACGGGCGCCCGCCCCGAGGGCCACTTCGAGGAAGGCGCCAAGGGCGTCGACGGCGGCGCGGTGCGCCTCATCGGAACATACGGAGCGAAATAACACCCCATGTGCGGCATCGTCGGCATCGTCGGTCAGGGTCCCGTCAACCAGGAGATCTACGACTCGCTGCTCCTTCTGCAGCACCGCGGACAGGACTCCACCGGCATCGCGACGAGCGAGCCCAACGGCGTCTTCCACCTCGTCAAGGCCAAGGGCCAGGTCGCGCAGGCCTTCCGCACGCGCGACATGCGCTCGCTGCTGGGCAACGTCGGCCTCGGGCACGTGCGCTACGCGACGAAGGGCACGGCCTCGTCGGAGGAGGAGGCGCAGCCGTTCTACGTCAACGCCCCCTACGGCATCGTGCTCGTGCACAACGGCAACCTCACCAACACGCGCGAGCTCACCGAGGAGCTCTTCCGCACCGACCGCCGGCACCTCAACACGAGCTCCGACACCGAGCTGCTCGTGAACGTGCTCGCCAACGAGCTGCAGGCCGTCATCTCGGGCCTCGAGCTCGACCCCGCGCAGATCTTCGAGGCCGTCGCGCGGGTGCACCGCCGCGTCGAGGGCTCGTACGCCGCGATCGCCCTCATCGCCGGCTACGGTCTGCTCGCCTTCCGCGACCCGTTCGGCATCCGTCCGCTCATCCTCGGCACGCGCCGCGCCGAGAACCAGGGCCCGGGCGCGGAAGGCGCGCCGCGCTACGAGTGGACCGTGGCATCCGAGTCGCTCGTCCTCGAGAACGGCGGCTTCGAGGTCGTGCGCGACGTCGAGCCGGGCGAGGCGGTGTTCATCGACAACGAGGGACGCCTGCACACGCGGCAGTGCGCCGAGTCGCCGCAGCTCGCGCCGTGCGCGTTCGAGTACGTGTACCTCGCGCGCCCCGACAGCATCATGAACGGCATCTCGGTGTACGAGGCGCGCCTGCGCATGGGCGAGCGGCTCGCCGACACGATCGCCAAGTACACCCCTCCGGGGACGATCGACGTCGTCATGCCGATCCCCGACTCGGCCCGGCCCGCGGCGATGCAGGTCGCCCGGCGGCTCGGCATCGAATACCGCGAGGGCTTCTACAAGAACCGCTACGTCGGCCGCACGTTCATCATGCCCGGCCAGGCGGTGCGCAAGAAGAGCGTGCGCCAGAAGCTCAACGCGATGTCCAGCGAGTTCAAGGGCAAGAACGTGCTGCTCATCGACGACTCGATCGTGCGCGGCACGACGTCGAAGGAGATCATCCAGATGGCCCGGGATGCCGGGGCCTCCTCCGTCACGTTCGCCTCGGCCGCGCCGCCCGTGCGCTTTCCGCACGTGTACGGCATCAACATGCCGTCGCGGCACGAGCTCGTCGCGCACGGCCGCACGATCCCCGAGATCGCCGCGGAGCTCGGCGCCGACTACCTCGTGTACCAGGAGGTCGCCGACCTGAAGGCCGCGATCCTCGACGGCACCCCCGACGTCGACGACCTCGACCTCAGCTGCTTCGACGGCCGGTACATCACCGGCACCGTCTCCGACGAATACCTCGGCTGGGTCGAGGAGACCCAGTCGAGCTGACCACCCCGGACGGCACCCCGCTGGTCGAGTGCTCGCGGCGGAGCCGCGAGTGTATCGAGACCCTCCTAACGGACCGTTAGATGGGCTTCGATACGCCGCCTGCGGCGACTACTCAACCAGCGGGGGTGTGTGCGGGTGTGGGTTGCGGGTGCGTCTGGTCCCGCTGGTCGAGTGCTCGCGGCGAAGCCGCGAGTGTATCGAGACCCTCCTCGCGGACCGTTAGACGGGTTTCGATACGCCGCCTGCGGCGGCTACTCAACCAGCGGGGGTGTGTGGTGCGGGTGCGGGTTGCGGTGGCGGGTTGCGGGGGCGTCCCGTCCCGCTGGTCGAGTGCTCGCGGCGGAGCCGCGAGTGTATCGAGACCCTCCTAACGGACCGTTAGACGGGTTTCGATACGCCGCCTCCGGCGGCTACTCAACCAGCGGGGGTGTGTGCGCGGGCGCAGGTGCGGGTTGCGGGTGCGTCTGGTCCCGTTGGTCGAGTGCTCGCGGCGGAGCCGCGAGTGTATCGAGACCCTTCCCACGGACCGTTACATGGGTTTCGATACGCCGCCTGCGGCGGCTACTCAACCAGCGGGGGTCAACGCGGGGGTGGGCGGTCTCGGTCCGCGGGGCGGGTGCGCGATCGGGCCTAGGCTGTACCGGTGAGAACCGTCGCGTCCCGTCCGGTGTGGCGGGGGCGCGTGCTGGCCCTCGTCGGCATCGTGCTCGTGGCGTTCTCGCTGCGCTCCGCGGTCGCCGCGCTCTCGCCCGTCGTGGCGTACGTGCAGCAGGACTTCGCCGTGCCGGCGTGGATGATGGGGCTCATCGGCACCGTCCCACCCGTGTGCTTCGCGGTCGTCGGCATCCTGACCCCCGCGCTGGTGCGCCGGTTCGGGCTCGAGCAGCTCGCGACCGTCGTCATGCTCGTGATCGCGGGCGCCATCGCGCTGCGGGCGTTCGCGCCGAACGGCGCCGTGCTGCTGATCGGCACCGTGCTCATCTTCGTCGCCGCGGGCGCCGGCAACGTCGTGACCCCGCCGCTCGTGAAGGCCTACTTCCCCGACCGCATCGGCGCGATGACGAGCGTGTACTCGGCGATGCTCGCCGTGGCCGCGTTCGTGCCCCCGCTCGTGGCGGTGCCGGTCGCGGACGCCGCGGGCTGGCGCGTCTCGCTCGGGATGTGGTGCGTGTTCGCGCTCATGGCGGCCGTGCCGTGGCTCGCGCTCGCAAGGCGCCGGCACAGCGAGGTCGTCGAGGCCGGCTCCCCGCCGCCGGCCGTGCTCCGCCGGCTCCTGCGCCTGCCGCTCGCCTGGGCGCTCACGGTGATCTTCGCCGCCTCGGCCGCGACGGCGTATGCGGCGTTCGCGTGGCTGCCGCAGATCCTCGTCGACACGGCGGGCATCCCGGCCGCCGAGGCCGGGGCGCTGCTCGCGCTGTTCGGCGCGATCGCCTTTCCGCTCGCCCTGATGGTGCCCGTCGTGGTCGTCCGCTGGCGACGCCCCGCGATCGTGTACGTCGTGTCGGCGCTGACCGGGTTCGCAGGCGTCGCGGGGCTCGTCTTCGCCCCTGCGGCGGCGCCGTGGCTGTGGGTGACGCTCTTCGCGATCCCGCAGGCGCTGTTCTCGCTCGTGCTCGTGCTGATGCAGCTGCGCGCGCGGACGCCCGAGGGCATCGTGGGCCTCAGCGGCTTCGCGCAGAGCGTCGGCTACGGCATCGCGGCGTTCGTCCCGCTGCTTTTCGGCCTGCTGCACGAGGCGACGGGCGACTGGGCGCCCCCGCTCTTCCTCTACGCCGCCCTGCTCGCGTGCGCCGTGCCGGCCGGCATCCTCGTGTCGCGTCGGGACACGGTCGAGGACGCGTGGGAGCGCCGCCACGGCGCGTGGTAGCGCGGCGGGCAGCACAAACGAAGAAGCCGTCGCCTCGGCGACGGCTTCTGGGGAACGAGGTCAGGCCCGGGCGGGCTCGTCCTCGTCCTCGTCTTCGTCGGCATACAGATCGGCCCACTTGTCGACGTACTCGTCGTCGTCGTGGTGACCGAGCTCCTTCTCGAGCGCCGCGTAGTTCACGTTGTACGTGTCGTACTTCAGCTCTCGGGCGATCTTGGTGTGTTTCGCCTTCTGACGGCCACGCCCCATGCGAGACCCCCTCATTTCTGAGTCGCGGGCGTTGCGCTGTGCCCGCCGCAATGACGATCCGGTCGAAACCGGGAAGAATGGCCATCAGGATATCACGGTGCCCTCGGCGGGGTGCCGGACGCCGCCCAGGAGGAGGTTCGCGATGACCGATCAGGGTGTTCCCGACGTGAGCGTGCTGCCGCGGCGCGCCGTGATCGTGGGCGTCGTCGTGGGGCAGCCGCCGCGCGTGCTGAAGGTGGCCGGGCGCTTCGCCGCGATGATCGGCTGCGAGCTCATCGCCGCGAGCGTCGATCCCATGCACGGTCTCGCGTTCGACGACCCCGAGGGCTACGTGCACACGGCCCCGATCCAGCTCGAGGAGGAGGCGAGCCAGGCGGCGCTCCTGGCCGTGCAGGTCGCGGCGGCCGAGGTGCTCGACCCCGCGGGCGTCGCGTGGACGGCGGTGCGGCTCGTCGGAGATCCCGCGCACGCGCTCATCCAGCTCGCCGACGCCACCGACGCGCGCATGTTCGTGGTCGGCACGCGGCGCCGGGGCATCGGGGAGACGATCCGCGAGGCCATCACGGGCTCGGTCGCCGCGCGCCTCGCGCACCGTCAGACGCGTCCCGTGCTCGTCGTGCCCGTGCAGCAGCCGATCGCCGAGGACGACCCGTTCTGGGTCGGGTGACGCGCCCCAGGGTCGGGTGACGCGCCCCTGGGGCGGGTGACGTGTTCTCGGTCAGGTGACCCGCCCGGGGCGTCGCGCAGGGCCGACCCCTCCCGACCCGGTGCCTTTCGCGCCGAGCTGGTGCCTTCTTCGCCGACATGGTGCCTTTCTCGCCGAGCACGTGGGGGCATGCTCGGCGAGAAACCCACATTCTCGGTGAGGAAGGGGCGTGCTCGGCGAACTCGGCGAACAAGGCACCGGCGCGGGCGGAGCGACGCGTCAGCCGCGCAGGGCGCGTGTGACCTCGCTCGCGGCGGCGTCGAGGGCCGTCGCGAGATCGTCGACGACGGAGGATGCCAGGGTGCCGCCGCGCGCCACGTGCGTGCGCAGGTCGGCCCGCACCGTGGCGCGGAACTGCGCGACGACCGTCTCGGCGCGCTGCAGCTGCTCCCGCGCGAGCACGCGCGGGTCGTCGCCCGCGGCCGTCCGCGTCGTGGCATCCGCCGGCGCTCCGAAGCTCCGCGCCGTCGCGCGATCGGACTGGGCCGCCGCCGCGAGGTCGGCGCGCAGGCTGCGCATCGCCTCGCGCACGCTGCCGCGCACCTCGTCGGCGATGAGGCGCACGCTGTCGGCGAGGCCGGCCTCGATGCCCACGAGCTCGTGCGCCCGTGCCGCGACCTCGGCGCGGCCGGCATCCGTGATCTCGTAGATCGTCTTGCGTCCCTCGACCGTCTTGGACACGAGGCCCTCCTCCTCGAGCTTCGCGAGGCGCGGATAGATCGTGCCGGCGCTCGGCGTGTAGGTGCCGCCCGTGCGATCGGTGAGGGCCTGGATGAGGTCGTAGCCGTGGCGCGGCGCCTCGTCGAGCAGGTTCAGCAGGTAGAGGCGCAGGTCGCCGTGCGAGAAGACGGGGCTCATGACCACTCCTCCGCGGCGCGGCGCAGCACCGTGATGTCGCCCGACACCGAGTTCGCGCGCACGTCGACGAACGAGCCGCTGAGCTCTCCGACCGATCCCGTGAAGCTGCTGCCGATGCCGCCCGATCCCTGCTGGACCGACCCGTCGACGAGCAGCTTGCCGCTCACGGTGCGCAGGACGTAGTTGGCGGGCAGCCCCTCGTCGAGGCGCACCGTGGTGGTGCCGCCGACCGTGTTGAGCGCGATCGACTGCACGGCGCCGGACGAGTCGACGAGGATGTCGCCCGACACGGTGTCGGCGAACGCCTTGCGGATCGTGCCGACGGCGGCGACGTCGCCCGACACCGAGTTGGCGTTGAGCGTGCCCTCCAGTCCGCGGATCTGCACGTCGCCCGAGACCGCGTTGACGGAGATGTCGCCGGTGAGGCCGTCGACGATGATGTCGCCCGACACGGTGTTGAGCTTGGCGTCGTTGCTGAGGCCCGACACGAGCGCGCTCGCGCTCACGACGCCGAGCGTGAGGGCCAGGTCGCGCGGCACCGCGACGCTGATCTCGGCCTTGGGGCCGCCGCTGCCGAAGTTGCGGAACACCTCCAGGAAGTTGTCCCAGCGCAGTTGCGCGTGGTCGATCTCGACCGTGCTGCCGTCGGCCTCGATGCGCAGGTCCTTGGTCGCGACCGCGTGCACCTCGATGCGCACGCCCGGCTCGTCGTGCGCGACGATGTCGATCTGTCCGCCGACGAGGCCGGCCTTGATCTTGCGGATGCCTTCGAGGTCGATCACACGGGTCTCGCCCGGGTGCACGATCCACTTCTCGAGCGTCATGGTGTTCTCCTGGGGTAGGGGATGCCGGTGTTCCCGGCATCCGTTCTGTCTGACGCGATATATCGCGTTGAGACGAGAGTATCACGATATATCGCGAGTGAGCCTGAGCGTGTGCTGAGTCCGGCCGGCCGCGCCGCCGGCGCGCCTGTGCCTCGGCATCCACGTGTCCACCCCTCCCTCCGCCGCCTCCTTGCGTTCACAACTCAGGAAGATCGGTCAGCTGAGGGCCGGATCGCACGCTGGGCGCGCGATCTTCCTGAGTTGTGCGCAGCACCCGCGCCGATCCGGCCGGGCCGCCCGGCCCGGCGACGCGGGCGGCCGCTTGACCTTGACGCTGCGTCAAGCTCTACCGTCGAAGGCATGACAGGTGAATGGTCCATCCAGCAGATCGCGAAGATCGCGGGCACGACGAGCCGCACGCTGCGCCACTACGGCGCGGTCGGCCTGCTCGAGCCCTCGAGCGTCGGTGCGAACGGCTACCGGTACTACGACGAGAGCGCGCTCGTGCGGCTGCAGCGCATCCTGCTGCTCCGCGAGCTGGGGCTCGGGCTGCCGCAGATCGGCGAGGTCCTCGCGCGCGACGTCTCCGAGCGAGACGCGCTCGCGGCGCATCTCGCGTGGCTGCGCGACGAGCAACGACGGCTGGCGCGGCAGATCGCGTCGGTCGAGGCGACCATCGCCGCACGAGAGAGAGGAGAACCGCTCATGGCGGAGGACATGTTCGACGGCTTCGACCACACCCGGTACCGGGACGAGGTCGAGCAGCGCTGGGGCAAGGACGCGTACGCGAAGAGCGACGCGTGGTGGAACGGGATGGATGCCGCGGAGAAGGCCGCCTGGCACGAGCGCGTGGAGCGTCTCGGCCGGGACTGGATCGCCGCCGCGGAATCGGGCATCGCGCCCGACAGCGACGAGGCGCAGGCGATCGCGCAGCGGCACGTCGACTGGCTCACCGGCATCCCCGGCACGCCCGCGGCGGCGCCCGGCGGCGACGTGAAGGGCTACGTCGTCGGCCTCGGCGAGATGTACGTCGCCGACCCGCGCTTCGCGGCGAACTACGGCGGCCAGACCGGCGCGGAGTTCGTGCGCGACGCCCTCCGGCACTGGGCGCGAGCCCGCTGACCCGGGCGCGGGGGAGTAGCGTGGGCGCGTGGTGACGTCGCGCTGGTTCTCGCCCGTCGTGCTGCTGCTGGTGATGGCGGGCGGTGCGATCGGCGTCGCCGCGCGCGCCGCGCTCACGCTGCCGTTCGCGCCAGCCCTCGCGCCCGCGATCACGATGGGCATCAACATCGCCGGATCGCTGCTGCTCGGCGTCATCGTCGGATGGCTGGACGACCGGCATCCGCGCCTGCGCATGTTCCTCGGCACGGGGATCATGGGCGGGTTCACGACCTACAGCGCGTTCGCGGTGTACTCCGCCTCGGGCGGCGACGTCGTCTCCGCGCTCGCGCTCACCCTCGTCTCGGTGCTCGGCGGCGTGCTCGCCGCGCTCGTCGGGCTCATGATCGGGCGCCGCATCGCCGACGTGCCCGGCGAGATCGAGCGCGCGGAGGATGCCGAATGAGCGGCCTCGAGCTCGCGCTGCTCGTCGTCGCGGGCGGTCTCGGGGCGGGGCTGCGCTACGTGCTCGACGGCCTGATCATGCGCGGGCGGAAGGGGGCCTTCCCCCTCGGCATCCTCGTCGTCAACGTGTCGGGGTCGTTCGTGCTGGGGGTGCTCACGGGCCTCGGCGCCCTCGTCGCGCCCGCGTGGGCGACGATCCTCGGCGTAGGCCTGCTCGGCGGGTACACGACCTTCAGCACGGTCTCGGTCGAGACGGTGCTGCTCGCGCAGCGCGGCCGTCGCGACTGGGCGCTGCTCAACGTCGTCGGCACGCTCGTCGTCGCGGTCGCGGCGGCCGCGCTCGGCGTGCTCCTGGGCGGACTCGTCGCGGGCTGACCCGCCGAGGCGTTCCGCCGGGGCCCGCGCAGACTCTGCCCGGACTCCCGCGTCGCCTCCTGATGCGCGCGGTCTTCGACCCGCCCCCCTGCACCCCCGCGTGACGTCGTCGTGACATCCGTGTGACGTCGGGCGCGGGCTCAGCAAACGCGTGGAATACTGTGCGAAGCTGGCATCCTGAATGGTGCAGGTCTGCAAGAATATGACTCGCGCCGCGTCTGTTCACACCGCTTCGCCCGCACCCGCTCACCTGCACCCACAAAGGCATCCCGTGTCGAAACTCGCCGTTCTGAGCCTGCGCAACCGCGCGCTCATCGCGCTCATCACGATCGTCGCCGCCATCTTCGGCGGCCTCGCCCTCACCAACCTCAAGCAAGAGCTGATCCCCTCGATCCAGCTGCCCGCGCTGTCGGTCATCACGACCTACCCGGGCGCCTCGCCCGACGTCGTGAACAACGACGTGTCGACGCCCATCGAGACCGCCATCCAGAGCGTGCCGGGGCTCGAGTCGACGAGCGCGACGAGCACGACCAACGCGTCGATCATCCAGGCGTCGTTCACGTACGGCACCGACCTGGCGACCGCCGAGCAGAAGATCCTGCAGGCGATCAACCGCATCAAGAGCCAGCTGCCCGAGAGCGTCGAGCCGAACGTCGTGTCGTTCTCGATCGACGACCTGCCCGTCATGGCCCTCGCGGTCACCGGCTACGCCGACGCCGAGACCGTCGAGGCGCAGCTCACGGCATCCGTGATCCCCGACATCGAGGACATCGACGGCGTCTCGGCGGCGCAGATCCTCGGCGCGCAGGGCCAGCGCGTCACGATCACGCCCGACGCCGGCCGCCTCGCCGAGCGCGGCTTCGCGCAGACCGCGATCACCGACGCCCTCTCGCAGAACGGCATGCTGTTCCCCGGCGGCACCGTCGCGGAGGGCGACCAGACGCTCACGGTGCAGACCGGTGCCAAGGTCACCTCGGTCGACCAGATCGGCGCGCTGCCGCTCGTGACGACGAACCCCGAGCAGCTCGCGCAGGGCATCACCCGCATCTCCGACGTCGCCTCGGTCGAGCTCACGCGCGACCCCGTGACATCCATCTCGCGCGTCAACGGGGAGCCCGCGCTCACCATCTCGGTCACGAAGCTGCCGTCGGCCAACACGGTCGACGTGTCGCGCGCGCTCACCGCCGCGCTGCCCGACCTGCAGGACGCGCTCGGCGACGGAGCCGAGTTCACGGTCGTGTTCGACCAGGCCCCCTACATCCAGCAGTCGATCGAGGCGCTCGCGCAGGAGGGCCTGCTCGGCCTCGTCTTCGCCGTGCTCGTGATCCTCGTGTTCCTGCTGTCGGTGCGCTCGACGCTCGTGACCGCGATCTCGATCCCGACGAGCGTGCTGGTGACCTTCGTCGGCATCCAGGCGTTCGGCTACTCGCTCAACATCCTCACCCTCGGCGCGCTCACGATCGCGATCGGGCGCGTCGTCGACGACTCGATCGTCGTGATCGAGAACATCAAGCGGCACTTCGTCGGCGACGCCGACCGGCTCGGCTCGATCGTGCTCGCCGTGCGCGAGGTCGCCGCCGCGATCACGGCCTCGACCATCACGACCGTCGCGGTGTTCCTGCCGATCGCGTTCGTCGGCGACATGACGGGGGAGCTGTTCCGTCCGTTCGCGCTGACCGTGACGCTCGCGATGAGCGCCTCGCTGCTCGTCTCGCTCACGATCGTGCCCGTGCTCGCCTACTGGTTCCTGCGGCCCGGCAAGCCCGTGCTCGACGAGCAGGGCCGCCACATCGACCCCGAGGACCCGGCCGCCCCGCCGTCGCGCCTGCAGAAGGCGTACCTGCCGGTGCTGCGGTGGACGCTGCGGCACTCGTGGGCCACGCTCGGTCTCGCCGTGCTCGTGCTCGTCGGGACCGGCGCCCTCGCCCCGTTGATGAAGACCAACTTCCTGGGCGACTCGGGCCAGAACACGTTCACCGTGACGCAGAGCCTGGGCCAGGCTCCGAGCCTCACCGCGCAGGACGAGGCCGCCGCGCGCGTCGAGGAGGCGATCCTCGGCGTCGACGGCATCGAGACCGTGCAGACCTCTATCGGCTCGAGCGGCTCCGCGATGCGCGACGCGTTCATGGGCAGCGGCGCGGGCATCACCTACTCGATCACGACCGACGACCACGCCGACCAGGCGCAGGTGCAGGCCGACGTGAAGGATGCCGTGGACGCGCTCGACGGCGTCGGCACCGTGACGGTGTCGGCCGCCCAGGGCGGCTTCGGCAGCAGCGACATCGAGATCGACGTGACGGCGCCCGACGCGACGGCGCTGGGCGAGGCGACGGATGCCGTGGTTGCGGCGCTCGACGGCACCGATGGCATCGGCCAGGTGACCTCCAACCTCGCGGCGTCGCTGCCGTACGTCGCCGTGACGGTCGATCGCGAGAAGGCCGCGTCGATGGGGCTGTCGGAGACCGCGGTCGGCGCGATCGTCGCGGGCGCGATGCAGCCGCGGCAGGTCGGCTCGGTCGAGGTCGACGGACGCTCCCTGCGCGTGTACCTGCAGGCGGCGTCGATCCCGCAGACGATCGGCGAGCTGCAGGGCCTGCAGATCGGGCCCGTGCCGCTCTCGGAGATCGCGACCGTCGCCGAGAGCGAGGGCCCCGTGTCGATCACGTCGCAGCGCGGCCAGCGCACCGCGACGGTGACGGTGACGCCCGCCACCGACGACCTCACGGCGGCGTCGGCGACCGTCACGCAGGCGCTCGACGAGGTCGACCTGCCCACGGGCGCGAACGCCTCCATCGGCGGCGTGCTCTCGCAGCAGCAGGACGCGTTCGGCCAGCTGGGCCTCGCGATGCTCGCGGCGATCCTCATCGTGTACATCGTCATGGTCGCGACGTTCAAGTCGCTGCGCCAGCCGCTGCTGCTGCTCGTCTCGGTGCCGTTCGCGGCGACGGGCGCGATCCTGCTGCAGATCGTGACGGGCGTGCCGCTGGGCGTGGCATCCCTCATCGGCGTGCTCATGCTGATCGGCATCGTGGTGACGAACGCGATCGTGCTCGTCGACCTCGTGAACCAGTACCGCGAGAAGGGGCTGTCGGCGCACGACGCGACGGTTGCCGGCAGCGCCCGCCGTCTGCGCCCGATCCTCATGACGGCGCTCGCGACGATCTTCGCCCTCACGCCGATGGCGATGGGCATCACCGGCCACGGCGGGTTCATCTCGCAGCCGCTCGCGATCGTCGTGATCGGCGGCCTCGTGTCGTCGACCGTGCTGACGCTGCTCGTGCTGCCGACCCTGTACAACCTCGTCGAGGGCGCGCGCGAGCGCCGCGCCGCCCGCCGCGCGGGGGCGGGGGATGCGGAGGGCCCCGGGGCGGTCGCCGCGGAGGGCTCAGGGGTGGTCGCCGCGGAGGGCTCAGGGGTCGTCACCGCGGAGGGCCCTGACGCTGTCGCCCCGGCCGACGCGGAGGCCCCCGTCTCCCGCCGCGCGCTGCGCGACCAGCACTGACGACCTCTCTCCTCTCTCCTCGGTTCAACCGCGGCATTGTGCGGATGCCGCGTGCGTGCACCCGCACAATGCCGCGGTCGAACCCCGGGGGTGCCGGGGGAGGAGTCAAGGGGGAGAGGTCAGGGGGTGTGGTAGGCGACGCCCCAGCGGAGGGTCCACTCCTCGCCGGGGGCGAGCCAGCGCAGGTCGCGGCCCGAGTTGAGGGCGTCGGTCGGCGCGGTCATGGGCTCGATCGCGAGGGCGAGCTCGTGCCCCGGGTAGCGATCGGTCGAGAAGGCGAGCAGGTAGCCGAAACCCTCGTCCGCCCAGACGTGCACCGCGCGCCCGTCGGGCGCGGCGAGCCGCGCACCGATGCGGCCCTCGTCGTCGCGGGAGATGCCGCTGTAGGCGGTGTCGAGGTCGACGTCGGCGAGCCGGCGCGGCGTGCGCAGATCGGTATCGGCATCCACGGGGACCTCGTCGATCGGCAGCATCCGGTCGTCGACGACGAACCGCGTCGCCGCGTCGATCTGCAGCGTGAGCTCGCGCGTGGGCACGTCGCCGATGCAGAAGTACGGGTGCGTGCCGAGCGCGACGGGGGCGTCGGCAGCCCCGACGTTGCGCAGGGTGTGCGTCACGGTCAGCGCCGGGCCGTCGAGCGCGTACGTGACCGTCGTCGCGAGGTGGAACGGATACCCGGTCTGCGGAAAGACGTCGGCGGCGAGCGTCACGGCATCCGCCTCCTGCGTCACGAGGCGGTACGGCGTGACCCGCAGCAGCCCGTGCGACGCGTTGCCCCGCGCGGGCTCGGTGAGCGCGAGCTGGTGCTCCTGGCCCCGCTGGGTCCAGCGCCCGTCGCGCACGCGGTTGGGCCAGGGAACGAGCACGACGCCGGATGCCGCGGGCGTCGGCTGGTCGTCGCCGTACCGCGGCACGAGGTCGACGCCGCCGACCTCGAACGCCCGCAGCGCGGCGCCCACCTCGGTGATCTCGACGACCGCGTCGCCCGACGCGATCGTGAATCGACGGCCGGTGGGGTCGTGCGGCAGCGCAGCGTTCATGGGCCCATCGTAGGACGCGCCTCCCCCTCGCGAGGGTGCTGGTTGTTCTCGCGAGGGTGCTTTCGCCGACGGGGTGATGGCGTGCTCGAGGCGACAACCAGCACCCTCGGCGAGATAAGTGGCACCCTCGACGAGACAACTGGCACCCTCGCGGCGGTGCGGGCGGTCAGGCGGTGGCGGCGTGCAGTCGCTCGCGGAGCTGCCGGGCGGCGGGCTCGGGGCCGAGCCCGAGGAACACCTCGGAGCTCTCGGGGCCGCCGGCCTGCGCGAGCACGCTGACGCCCGTGTCGGGCTGCAGCTTCGCGAGCGACGACGTCTCGTAGTCGCGCACGCGCACGTCGCGCAGTCGCGCGGTCGTCACGTCGTGCGGGGTCACCGCGCGACTCGTGTCGTGCGCGACCCACACGAGCCACTCGGGTCCGAGAAGCACCCACTGCGACACGGTCTGCGCCTTCTTCAGCAGCCCGCCCTTCTTCGCCGAGACGGTGTGCCACACGCCCGTGACCGCGTCCAGCACGCCCGTGACCCCCGCGACCTCGTCGAGGTGCCGGTCGATCGCCGCGCGCGTCTCCGTCGGGAGCTGCGCGACGGACTGCTCGGTGGTGCTGCGCGTCCACGCGCCGGAGGAAGCCGCCATGCCGTCACCCTACCGGCCCCGCTCCTGCCCCATCCGGATGTCGTGGGCAGTCGTGGTCGCCTCGGCCCATGGCATCCGCCGACTACTGCCCGTGATTCAGGTGAGGCCGGATGTCGTGGGCGGTTGTGGTCGCGTCGGCCGCTGGCATCCGGCGACTATTGCCCACGGCTTCGGTGCGCAGGGAAGTGGGCGGTTGTGGTCGTCTGAGGCCGTGGCATCCGGCAACAGCGGTCCAGGATTCGGGTGAGGCCGGATGTCGTGGGCGGTTGTGGTCGCGTCGGCTGTTGGCATGCGGCGACTACTGTCCATGATTTCGGTGCGCAGAGAAGTGGGCGGTTGTGGGCGTCTGAGGTCGTGGCATCCGGCAACAACGGTCCAGGATCGGGCGGGCAGTCGACGGGCGGCGGGTCAGCCGGCGAGCGCGGGGGTGACGTTCTCGTTCCAGACGTCGACGCCGATCTTGGCGACGAGCAGCAGCACGACGACGAGGAACACGACGCGGATGAACGCGGTGCCGCGCGCGATCGCCATGCGCGACCCGAGATAGCTGCCGCCCATGTTCGCGATCGCGAGCAGGCCGCCGAGCAGCCACAGCACGGCGCCGTGCGGGATGAACAGCAGCAGCGCGCCGAGGTTGGTCGCGAAGTTCACGATCTTGGCCTTGGCGCTGGCCTGCAGGAAGTCGTAGCCGAGCACCGTCACGAGGCTGAGCACCAGGAACGTGCCGGTGCCCGGGCCGATGAGGCCGTCGTAGAACCCGATCGCCGTGCCCGTCGCCCCGGCCGCGAGGAGGTGATGGCGTCCGCGGTAGCGCAGCTGCTCGCGCTGCCCGAGCTGGGGGCGCAGCGCCGTGAACACCGCGACCGCCAGCAGCGCGACGAGGATGATCGGCTTGAGCAGGGCGGCGGGCAGCACCGTCGCGACCGCGGCACCGCCGAAGGATGCCGCGAGCGCGACGAACGCCATCGGCAGCGCCGTGCGCAGATCGGGCCGCGCCCGCCGGTAGAACGTCACCGACGACGTCGCGGTGCCGAAGATCGACCCGAGCTTGTTCGTCGCGAGCGCCTGCAGCGGCGTGATGCCGGGGATGAGCAGCAGCGCCGGCAGCTGGATCGCGCCGCCGCCGCCCACGACGGCATCCACCCACCCGGCCGCGAACGCGGCGAACAGGATGAGCACGAGCGTGACCCACGTGAGCTGCTCGAGCCCGAGCAGGGCGCCGATCTCCATCGCGTCAGATCACGGAGAGGTCGGGGAGCACCCTGACAGCCTAGACCCGCGGCCGGCGGGATCCCGGGCCGTGACGTCCGGCGATGCGCATCGTTCCCAGCGTGATTCGCGCGCGAGGGGATGCCGCGTTCCCGAGGGACGACACGCCGGCATCCCCTCCTCGGGAACGACCAGCCCCTCGGGGACGATCGGCCGCTCCAGAGCGGCCGGTCCCGCGTGAGCGACCGGCTTCCGCGTCACCCGCGCCCGCTAGTCTGTGCCTCACATCACCGAGGAGACCCGATGACCGTGCTGCGCCCCGACGTCACCGTGCTCGCGCGGGTGCGCGCCGCGATGCCGGCGCTGGGGCCGAGCGAGACGCGCGTCGCGGGCATCGTGCTGTCGCGGCCCGACGACGTCGTGGAGTGGTCGACGGCCGAGCTCGCGCAGGCGGCGGCGACGTCGACGGCGACGGTCATCCGGGCGTGCCAGAACCTCGGATTCCGCGGATTCCAGCACCTGCGGCTCGAGCTCGCGCGGTCGGCCCCGCTCGTGCCGCGCGGCGAGGAGGGCCCGGCGGCGGGCGACGCGTTCGACGAGGCGGTCGACGCGCTGCGGCTCGCGCAGGAGAGCGTGCGGCCCGAGCTGCTGGCCCGCGCGGCGGAGCTGCTGCGCGCGGCGCGGCGCATCGTGCTCGTCGGCAACGGCTTCTCGGGTCCGCCGCTGCAGGACCTCGCGATGCGGCTGAGCACCCGCGGCCGCGCGGTCGAGGCGCCCGTCGACCCGCTCGCGCAGCAGTTCGCGGTCAACACCCTCGGCCCCGACGACCTGTGCCTGGCCCTCAGCTACTCGGGCGCGAACGTGCAGTCGCTGCGGGCGTGCACGGCCGCATCCGAGCGCGGCACGCCCGTCGTGCTCGTCACGAGCTACGCCCGTTCGCCGATGGGCCGCATCGCCGACCTCGTGATCGCGACGGGACCCGTCTCGTCGGCGCACGACATCGACCCGTTCCTCGCGCGCCTCGCGCACACCGTCGTGCTGCACGCACTGCACGCCGCGCTCGCCGCCGAGAGCGCTCCGACCGACGTCGCGAGCATGCGGCACGTCGTCGCCGATGCGCTGAGCGAGGACTGACGCGACCGGGCCCTCCGGCTCCGGCCCGGGGCCCGCGGGCCGCGCCCGCCTCGGCGTCGCGCCGAGAACCCACCGCACATCCGTCGTTCGTCGTGATGCCCGGCGCCGTTCACCCTGCCGTCACCTTCGGGGACGACAGTCCCTGTGTAACAACGTTCCGGAGCCTGTGTAACGGATGTAACGAACGTGACGGATGCCGGCATCGCCGGCCGACGAGAGGGATGCATGCGCACGATCGGCATCGACGGGCTCTTCAACGCCCGCGCGACGGAGGGCGCCGCGCCCTGGCTCGTGCGCACGGGAGCGCCCGGCGACGTGGGGCCCGACGGCGCCGCGGCGCTGCGCGCGCTCGGCGTCACGGTCGTCGTCGATCTGCGCGAGCCCTCCGAGTCGGGGGCCGCGTCCGGAACCGCGTCGGGGACCGCCGATCACGGCATCCCCGTGCGCTCCGTGCACCTCTACGGCACGGAGCCGCCCCGCATCGGCCGCCTCGAGGACATCTACGAGGGCCTGCTGCGCGAGCGCTGCGCGGCGCTCGCCGAGGCCGTCGTCGCCGTGGCGGATGCCGAGGGCGCGGCGCTCGTGCACTGCACGGCGGGCAAGGACCGCACGGGTCTCGTCGTCGCGCTCGCCCGGCTCGCCGCGGGCGCGGCGCGCGAGGAGGTCGTCGCCGACTACGAGCGCTCGGGCGACGACGTGCGCCCGGTGCGCGCGCCGCACGCGCTCGCCGCGTCGGCGGGCCTCGACGGCGCGGAGCGCGCCGAGACGCTGCGCCTGCATCTGGAGAGCCCGCGCGAGGCGATCGTGCACGCGCTCGCGGTCGTCGACGAGCTGGGCGGCGTCGTCGCGTATCTGCGCCGCCACGGCCTCGACGACGCGCGGCTCGCCCGGCTGCGGCAGAAGGAGCGGCGTGCGCTGGACGAGCAGCGGGCGCAGAAGAGGCAGCGGGCGCAGAGCGGGTCGCGGTCATGAGCCGTGCCACGGGACGCCTCACGATCCTGCACGTGAGCGACGTGCACGCCACCGACGGCGAGCTGCTGTACGGCGCCGTCGACGGCTTCGCGCGACTGCGCGCCGTGTCGGAGTACGTCGCGCACGCCGGCATCACGCCCGAGGCGATCGTCGTCACGGGAGACCTCGCCCAGCGCGGCCACCCCGGCGTCTACCCGCGGCTCGCGGCCGCGCTCGCGGCCCTCGAGCGCGAGACCGGCGTGCCCGTGCTGACCGTCATCGGCAACCACGACGACCCCGCCGCGGCGTGCACGCTGCCGGGTCATGCGCCCGACGCCCCCGCGCCGCCCGCGGACACGCACGCCGCCCCCGCGCGAGCCGGGCACGCCCCCGCGCCGCCCGTCCCGTCCCCCGGCATCCCCGTCGACCGGATGCCGGGCAACCCGCACGCGCGCATCGTGCGCGTCGACGGCCTGCGCATCGCGCTGCTCGACTCGTCGTCGGGCGAGCTCGGCGGGGCACAGCGCGCGTGGCTCGCCGACCGGCTGCGCGAGCCGCACGGCGACGGCACGATCGTCGCCCTGCACCATCCGCCGCTCGGATCGCCGCTGCCCACGCTCGCCAAGGCGGGGCTGCGCGACGCCGACGCCCTGCTCGACATCGCGCGGAACGCCGACGTGCGCGCGATCCTCGCGGGGCACTTCCACCACCCGCTGTCGGCCGTGCTGCACGGCGTGCCGGTCTTCGTCGGCCCCTCGCTCGCCTATCACCAGGTGATGGATGCCGGACCCGACCGCGTCAGCGGCCACGACCACGCCATGTTCTCGCTCGTGCACCTCGTGCCGCACGGCGTGACCGCCACGAGCGTGGGGCTCGAGCATCCCGCCCCGCTGTTCACCTCGCCCGCCCCCTCCCTCTCCGCAACATCCCCTTCCGCAACACCCGAGCACACGCACAGTTAGGAACCCCCATGTCCCCCCTGCGCCTGCGGGCCGGAGCCGTCGCTCTCGGCCTCACCGCCCTCGTCCTCGCCGGCTGCTCCTCCTCGGCCGCCCCCGACGACACCGCCGCCCCCGAGACCCCCGAGGAGACCACCGCGGCATCCGAGGGCGCGGCCCTCGAGCCCGCGACCATCACCCTCTACACCTCCGAGCCGCAAGAGAAGGCCGACGAGCTCGTCGCCGCCTTCAACGAGGAGCACCCCGAGATCACCGTCGAGGTGTTCCGAGCGGGCACCGGCGACCTCACGACGCGCGTCGCTGCCGAGCAGGAGGCGGGCGGCATCCAGGCCGACGTCTTCCTCGCCGCCGACGCGGGCACGTTCGAGAACTACGCCGCCGACGGCCTGCTGCTCGAGTACACGCCCGCCGACGTCGACGCCGTCAACCCCGACGTCGTCGATCCCGAGGGCTTCTACGTGGGCACGCGCATCATCCCCACCGTCATCGCCTACAACACGGGCATCGTCACCGACCCGCCCGCGTCGTGGGCCGACCTGACCGACCCGGCGTACGCCGAGCAGATCGTCATGCCGAACCCGGACGTCTCGGGCGCCGCCGCCTACAACGCCGCCGTGTGGCTCGCCGAGCCCGCGCTCGGCGAGGCGTGGCTGACGGGCCTCGCGGCCAACAAGCCGGTCATCGCCGACAGCAACGGTCCCGTGTCGCAGGCCGTCGCCACGGGCGCGCAGCCGATCGGCATCGTCGTCGACTACCTCGTGCGCGAGCTGGCCGCGCAGGGCTCGCCGATCGCCGTGTCGTACCCGAGCGAGGGCGTGCCCTACGTGTCGCAGCCCGCGGGCATCTTCGCCGACTCCGACCAGCCCGAGGCCGCGAAGGCGTTCGTCGACTTCCTCGTGAGCGAGGCGGGTCAGAGGCTCGCCGTCCATCAGTCGTACCTGCCCGTGCGCAGCGACGTCGGCACCCCCGAGGGCGCTCCGTCGATGGACGAGATCGCGATCCTCTCGCCCGACCTGGAGAAGATCCGCGCGTCGCAGAAGGCCGCGGTCGAGACGTTCCGCACGCTGTTCCAGTAGTGAGCGCGTCCTCCCTCCCCGTCGTGGGCCCGGTCCGGCACCGGGCCCGCGACGGGGTGCGCGCACGTGGGGCCGGCGGCGTCGGCATCCTGACCGTCGTGCTCTGGATCGTCGTCGCCGCGCTCGTGATCGCGCCGCTCGGCGCCATCCTGTTCCTCGCGGGGAGCAGTCCGCAGCTCGACGTGCTGGTGCGGCCCGAGGTGCGCGAGGCGGCCGTGAACAGCCTCGTCTCGGCGGGGGCGTCCGCCGTGCTCGCCGTCGCGATCGGCGCCGGGTTCGCGCTGCTGCTCGACCGCACCGACCTGCCCGGCCGGCGCGCGCTGCGGCTGCTCGCCCTCACGCCACTGCTCGTGCCGCCGTTCGTCGGCGCCATCGCGTGGCTGGGCGTGCTCGGGCCGACGAGCCCCGTGAACCTGTGGTGGCGGGGCCTGTTCGGCGCACCGCTGTGGTCGATCTACGGGGCCGACGGCGTCATCGCGCTGCTCACGATCCACAGCTACCCGCTCGCGATGCTCATCGTGTCGGCCGCGCTGCGCCGCATCCCCGCCGACCTCGAGCAGGCGGCGCGCATGTCGGGCGCCGGTCCCGCCCGGGCGATCGGCGCCGTCACGCTGCCGCTGCTGCGGCCCGCGCTGCTGTCGTCGTTCCTGCTCATCGCGGTCGGCAACCTCGCCGACTTCGGCATCCCGTCGATCATCGGCCTGCCCGAACGGTTCGTGACCCTCGCGACGCTCGTCTACCGCTATCTGCAGTCGGGCACGGTCGACGAGCCGCTCGCGGTCGTCGCGACGATCGGTGCCCTGCTGCTCGTGCTCGCCATGGTCGCGCTGCTGATCGACGCGCTCGTCACGCGGCGGGGGAGCGAGGTCGACGCATCGGCGTCGCGCCCCGAGCCCCTGCCCCTCGGCCGCGCGCGCATCCCCGTCGCCGCCCTGGCCTGGACCCTCGTGCTCGCGATCACCGTGCTGCCGCTGCTCGCGCTGCTGCAGCAGGCGCTGCTGCGCGCGCCCGGGCTGCCGCTCACGCCCGAGAACCTCACCCTCGACAACCTCGCCAAGGCGCTCACGTCGGCCACCGCGCTCGACGGTGCGCGCAACTCCGTCATGCTCGCGGTGATGGCGGCGCTCGTGTGCGGCGTGCTCGGGCTCGGCATCGGCGTGCTCGCGACCCGCACGCGCGTGCCCGGTGCGCGGGCGCTGCAGGGTGCGACGATGCTGCCGCAGGCGATCCCGGGCATCGTGATCGCTGTCGCGTGGCTCATCCTCGCACCGCGCGTCGGCCTGTTCAACACGCCCTGGCTCATCCTCGTGGCCTATGTCACGTCGTTCACGGCGCTCGTCGTGCAGGCCGTCGCGGCGCCGCTGTCGAGCACGCCGTCGAGCGCCGAGGAGGCCGCGCGCGTCTCGGGCGCCGGCCGGCTGCGCGCCCTGTTCGACGTGTCGTGCCGCATGGCGCTGCCCGCCGCGCTGTCGGGCGCCGTGATCGTCGCCGTCACGGCCGTGCGCGAGCTGACGCTCTCGGTGCTGCTGCTGTCGCCCGGATCTCAGACGCTCGGCGTCGCGATCTTCAGCTTCCAGCAGGCGGGCGCGTTCAGCACGGCCGCGGCGTGGTCGCTCATCGTCGCGGTGCTCGGCATCGCGGTGATCGGGCTCGCGACGCGCACGCCCGCCGAGTCCCGAAACCTCTGACCCTGTGAAAGGAGGATGCCGTGGCATCCGTCATCCTCGACGCCGTCACGCTCCGCTACCCGTCCGGCGCCGTGGGGCTGCACGACATCGACCTGCGCGTCGGCGACGGCGAGTTCGTCGCCCTCGTCGGGCCCTCGGGCTCGGGCAAGACCACGCTGCTGCGCACGGTCGCGGGCTTCCTCACCCCCACCGAGGGGTCGGTCGCGATCGGCGACCGCATCGTGGCCGGCGGCGGCGCGATCGTGCCGCCGGAGCGGCGGGAGCTGGGCATGGTGTTCCAGCAGCACGCCGTGTGGCCGCACTGGAACGTCGGCCGCAACGTGGAGTACCCGCTGCGCCGTGCGGGCATGCCGCGCGCCGAGCGCCGCGCGCGCGTCGAGCAGGTGCTCGCGCTCGTCGGCCTGGAGGGATGCGCGCGGCGCGACCCCGCCACGCTCTCGGGCGGGCAGCGGCAGCGTGTGGCCCTCGCCCGTGCCCTCGCGGCCCGGCCGCGCGTGCTGCTGCTCGACGAGGCGCTCTCGGCGCTCGACGAGCCGCTGCGCGACCGGCTGCGGCTCGAGCTGCACACCCTCACGCGCGAGATGGGGCTCACGGTCGTGCACGTGACGCACGACCGCGCGGAGGCGCTCGCGCTGGCCGACCGCGTCGTGGTGCTCGACGGCGGCGGCATCCGGCAGGTCGGCACGCCCGACGAGCTCGTGCGCCGTCCCGCGAGCGCGTTCGTCGCACGGTTCCTCTCCGACGCGACGCTCATCGACGGCGCGGTCGGCCCCGACGGGTTCGCCGCATCGCGGCATCCGCTGCGGCTGGCCGCCTTCGAGGGCGGCCGCGACCCGGGCTCCGCGTGCGCCGCGATCCTGCCCGCCGACGCCGAGGTCGTGCCGGATGCCGCCGGCGACGCGGTCGTGCGCTCGTCGCTGTTCACCCTCGACGGCGGCGACGTCGTGCTCGACTGGGCGGGCGTGCCGCTGCGCGTGCGCACCCGCGGCGTGCGTCCCCGTGTCGGCGAGCGCATGCGCGTGGACGTGCGGCGTGCGGTCGTGTACGCGGGGCAGGGCGACGCGGCCGTGCTCCCGGCGGGGGTCGTGCTGGGGGCGGGGGCCGGCTCGGGAGCGGGGGTCGGGTCGGGTGCGGATGCCGGGGCGGGAGCGGATGCCGGGGCGGCCGCACCGCGGCATCCGGCGTCGCCCGGGCGCGTGCCGACCTCGGCGGTCGGCGCGTGACGCTCGCGCTGGTGCGCCATGGTCGCACCGCGTGGAACGCCGAGCGCCGCATGCAGGGCCGCACCGACGTGCCGCTCGACGCGTGCGGTCGCGAGCAGGCGGCGGCCGCGGGCCGGCTGCTCGCGCAGGCCCGGTGGGCGCGCGTCGTGTCGTCGCCGCTCGCGCGTGCCCGCGAGACCGCCGAGATCATCGCCGCCGCCCTCGTGCCCGACGCCGAGCGCGAGCCCGGGATCGCGCTCGACGCCGACCTGGTCGAGCGGCACTACGGGCGCGCCGAGGGACTGCTCGTCGCCGAGGCGCGCGAACGCTGGCCCGAGGGCGACTTCGAGGCGTCCGAACCCCTCGCCGAGGTCGCCGCCCGCGCGCGCCGCGCGCTCGGGACGCTCGCCGCGCAGCCGGGCGGCAGCGTCGTCGTCGCCCACGGCACGCTGCTGCGCGTCGGCATCGAGGAGCTCACGGGCAGCCCGTGCCCGCGCGTGCTCAACGGCCAGGTCGTGCTGCTCGACCCGTCGCCCGCCGGCTTCGTCGCCCGCTTCCTCGGCGGCTGACGCCCCGGTCGGCCCGCCCGTCCGTCGCCCGCCCGCCCCGCTCGGTCCGCCCGCCCCGCCTCGCGTCGCTTCGCCCGGTCCGCCTGCCGTGGTCGCCGGCCCCGGTCCCGCAGGTCCTGGGCGCCAGCCGCCGCCTCCGCACGCCCGAGCCGGCAACGACCGCCCCCCATCCCGAGCCCGCCGGCGCTCGTGGGCAGTCGTCGTCGGCATCCCCCACGAGAGGCGGCGACGACCGCCCACCGGTCGCGGCTGCTCCGTGACGACCGCTACTCCGTGACGACCTCGATGCCCGTCGCGGATGCCGCGCGCTCGAGCGAGCCCAGGTCGGTGACGTCGGTGAAGCCGGCCCGCTCCAGCAGTGCGACGGCCTGGCTCGACCGGTTGCCCGACCGGCAGTAGACGAGGTACTCGGCCTCAGGGTCGAGGCTCGGGACCGCGGCGGCGAGGTCGCCGCCGGTGAGGTCGAGCAGCTGCGCGCCGTCGAGGTGCCCCGCGGCGTACTCCTCGGGGGTGCGCACGTCGACGACGATCGTGTCGGCGCCGACCTCGACCGAGGCCGCGGTGCCGGCCGGTGCGCAGGCCGCGAGGCCGAGGGCGATCGCGATCGCGGCGACCGGGGCGAGAAGGGAGCGGCGCACGGGACGGTGCGCTCGGCTCGGCGGGCCGGCGAGACGCGGCATCACGACGCGCTCCGCGCCTCGTGTGCGGCGAGCTGTCGCCGCACCTCGTCCATGTCGAGATCGCGGGCGCTCTGCACGAGCAGCTCGAGCTGCGGCCCCGAGACGGCCCCCGGCTGCGCGTAGAGGCGGATGCCGTCGCGGAACACCATGAGCGTCGGGATCGACGTGATGCGGAAGGCCGCGGCGAGCTGCTGCTCGGCCTCGGTGTCGACCTTGGCGAACACGATGTCGGGGTGCGTCTCCGCGGCGCGCTCGAACGTCGGCGCGAACGCGCGGCACGGCCCGCACCACGCCGCCCAGAAGTCGACGAACACGATGCCGTCGCCGCTCGCGACCTCGGCGAAGTCGTCGTGGGTCAGGTCTCTCGTCGGCATGGGGTCACGGTCCTCTCGATCGATGCCATAATACCCCAGGGGGTATATTTCCTCGGGTGACAACTATACCCGCCTGGGTATCCTGGTGGTCCCCCCACGAGAAAGAGCGAACCATGAACGTCGAGGAGTCCACCGACACCGCCGGAACGCTGCACGATCCCGAGGCCAAGCGCAAGGTCGTGAACCGACTGCGTCGCGCGCACGGCCAGCTCGCCGCGGTGATCGCGGCGGTCGAGCAGGACGCGCACTGCCGCGACGTCGTGCAGCAGCTCGCCGCCGTCTCCAAGGCGCTCGATCGCGCGGGCTTCCTCGTGATCTCCAGCGCCCTGAAGGAATGCCTGAGCGACCCGGACGCCGAGGGCGCCGCGAACCCCGACGAGCTGGAGAAGCTCTTCCTCAGCCTCGCCTGACGCCGCGGCCACGCGCCGATGGTGGCCGGCGACCGGTCACGGACCTCGGAGGATGTCACCGACCTCGGATGATCGCCGGGGAACCATCCGAGGCTCGCGCGATTCTCCGAGGTCGATGAGCCCGCGGGCTGCGAGACGCCGCGTGGGCGGAGTAACCTCCAGAGCGTGGGGATCGTGCCGGACGACGGGAGCACGACGTCGCGTGCGGGACACCGGTGGCGCAGCGCCCTCGCGACGGCGCTGCTGATCGTGAGCGTGCTGCTCGCGCCGGTCGCGGTGCTGGGCGCGTGGGCGCGGATCCAGCTGGTCGACACCGACCGGTTCGTGGAGACCCTCGCCCCGCTCGCGGCGGACCCCGCCGTGCAGGGCTTCGTCGCCGATCAGGCCGCCGAGGCCATCGAGCAGAGCGTCGACATCGACGGGCTCGTCGGCGACCTGTTCGCGGGGATCGCGTCGCTCGGCCTGCCCCCGCGGTCGGCGGCGGCGCTCGCGCTGCTGGAGGGGCCGGCGGCGCAGGGCGTGCGATCGCTCATCGCGACGGGCGCCGACCGCCTCGTGACGTCCCCGCAGTTCGAGGCGTTGTGGGAGCGCGCTCTTCGCGAGGCGCACGGGCGCACGATCTCCGTGCTCCAGGACGACCCCGACGGCCTGGTGCGGCTCGACGACGACGGCGTGCTGTCGCTGCAGCTCGGGACCGTGATCGGCGGTGTGACGGCACGCCTGTCGGACCAGGGGATCCGGCTCGCCGAGCGGGTCCCCGACATCGAGTGGAGCGTCCCCCTCGTCGCCTCGGACGCCCTGCCGGCGGTGCGCACCGCCTATCAGGCGACGGTCGCCGTCGGACTCTGGCTGCCGTGGGCCGTGCTCGCGCTGGCGACGGCGGGCGTGCTCTGCGCGCGCAACAGGCTGCGCGCGCTCGCCTGGACCGGCGCGGGCCTCTCGGCGGCGTTCCTCGCCCTCGTGGCGGCACTCGGCCTGGGGCGGCGCCTGTTCCTGGATGCCGTGAGTCCCGCGACCCTGCCGGAGGAGACGGCATCCGCCTTCTTCGACCAGGCCACGGAGCTGCTCTCGTCGGCCCTGCTCGTCGCGATCGTGCTGAGCCTCGTCGTCGCGATCGGCGCGGGACTCGCGGGCCGATCGCGCGCGGTCAGGCGCGCGTGACGCCGCGGGGCCCGTACACGCGCGACCACCACACGACGGCGGACGACACCGCCAGGAACGCCACGGCGATGCCGACGACGGCCGCCGAGACCGCGGCGTACCCGCGTGCGGGGTCCAGGAAGGGGTAAGGGACCCATCCGTCGGTCATGCCGCGCACCAGCACGACGACGATCCAGACCGCCGGATACGCGAGCTGCAGGAGGGCCGCCCGCCACGGGAGCGCCGAGCGGTCGCGCACCAGCACCCAGTCGGCGAGCACCAGCAGCGGCCCGGCGACGTGCATCACGGCGTTGGCCCACGGCAGCGGCACGCCGCCCGCCGCGCCGAGCGGTGCGAGCAGGAGGGCGTAGACGAGGCCGACGATCACCATGCAGGTCGTGGCGAGGGCGCGCAGCATGACGATCCACCTCGGCTGCACGCCGGATGCCGCGAGGCCCGCCAGCCCGGCGATCACGGCGACGACACACGTCAGCGTGTTCGACTGGACGGTGAAGTATCCGAAGAAGTTCAGCGGGTTGACCGGTCCGCGGCTCGCCGTGTCGACGAGCGTCGCGACGATCGCGACGAGGGTCGCACAACCCCACGTGAGACGCAGAATCGCGATGCCGGTCCGCGACCGGGGCGAAGAATCCATGCTCCCATTCTGCGGCGGCTGTTCGACGGTTTGTGACGCCGTATGGCGGGCTGTTACGTCGCTGTTTAGCGTCGGCGCGGCGAATCCCCATAGTTCTATGCGTCCGGATGTACCGGGCCCTGCAATCGAACTCTGGGGGTGTCCCGCCATGACGACGACGCCCACGACGACGATCGCCGGCATCGAGGTGCCGCGCGTCGGCTTCGCCGGACTGCATCTGGCCGGTCCCGGCGGCTGGGGCCCCGCGCCGGACCGCGACGCGGCCCGTGCGCTGCTGCGCGCCGCGGTGGAGCGCGGCGTCCGCTACATCGACACCGCCGACACGCTGGGCCCCGGCGTCTCGGAGGAGGTCATCGCCGAGGAGCTCGCGCCGTACCGGGGCGACCTCGTCATCGCGACGAAGGCGGGCATGACGAGGGCGGGCGCCCGCGAGTGGGGGGTGCTCGGCCGGCCGGACTACCTGAAGCAGCAGGCGTACACGAGCCTGCACCGGCTGAGGCTCGACGCCATCCCGCTGTTCTTCCTGCACCGCATCGACCCCGCGTACCCGCTCGCCGACCAGGTCGGCGCCCTCGCCGAGCTGCGCGAGGCCGGGGCGATCCGCCACATCGGCGTCAGCGCGGTCGACCCGGCGCAGCTGGAGGCCGCCCGTGCCGTCACGCCGATCGACGCGGTGCAGAGCCACTTCAACGTCGTCAGCCGCGCACACGAGCCGGTCGTGCGCCGCACCGCCGAGCTCGGCATCCCGTTCATCGCCTACTGGAGCCTCGGCCACGGCCGCGAGCTGATCGCGTCGCCGGCGGTGCAGGCGATCGCCGACCGGCTCGGCGTCACGGGCGCCCAGGTCGTGCTGGCCTGGCTCTTCCAGCACAGCCCGCGCACGCTCGCCATCCCCGGCACGTCGAGCCCGGAACGGCTCGCGAGCAACCTCGCGGCCCTCGACCTCGAGCTCGACGAGCAGGCGCTCGCCGCGCTGGAGGCGCTGGCCGCCACCAGCCGGCCGATGCCCGACATCCCGCCGTCGCCGGTCACGCCGTAGCCGCACGGCGACCCGCTCCCCGCACCGCACCCGACCCACCGCACCCGACCCTTCGCACCCGGGCTCACCACCCGACAGCCCATCACCCGAGAGAGAGCACAGCACATGACCACGTTCACCCGGCGAGGACTCGCCCTCGCCGCCGCGGCGGCGTCCGTCGCACTGCTGGCCGGCTGCGCCGGCGGCACCGCCGAGACGGGCGACGACGACGCCCCCTTCGTCTTCCTGAGCGACCTCGAGCCGGTCTGCTTCGACACCGGCGGCTACAAGAACCTCGCCAACTACAACGTCGCCCGGCAGATCCTCGAGCCGCTCGTGCGGCAGAACCAGGACGGCTCCTACTCGCCGGCGCTCGCCGAGAGCTGGGAGGTCTCCGACGACGGGCTGACCTGGACCCTGCACCTGAAGGAGGGCGTGACCTTCCACGACGGCACGACCTTCGACGCACACGACGTGCAGGCCAGCGCCGACCGCTTCTTCGCCGAGGGCAACACGCTCTCCAGCCCGAACTGGCTCGTCGAGGGCGAGTACGAGGTCATCGACGACTACACCTGGTCGACGACCCTGGAGAGCCCGCAGGCGAACTTCCTGCAGTCGGCCTCCACGCCCGACTTCCCCGTGCTGTCGAGCGAGTCGATCGAAGAGCACAGCGACGGCGACCGCTGCGCCGACCCGACCACGATCGTCGGCGCCGGCCCGTTCGTGCCGGACGCCTACGTCAAGGGCGAGTCGCTGACCCTGACCCGCTTCGACGCCTACTCGACGGGCAGGAACGAGGGCCCGGCGAAGCTGAAGAACGTCGAGATCCGCTTCGTGCCCGAGGCGCAGGCCCGCATCGGCGCGCTGCAGTCGGGCCAGGCGGATGCCGCGAGCGCGGTGCCGCCGCTCAACGCCGACGCGCTCGAGTCGGCGGGCTTCACGCTCGTCGACGGCCCGGCGACCGGTGTGCCGTTCGTCGCGACGCTGAACACCTCCGGCGGACCGACCGCGGACGTCAAGGTGCGCGACGCGCTGTTCCGCGGCGCCGACCTCGATGCCATCATCGGCGACGTCTACGCCGGCCGCTACGACCGCGCCTGGACGGTCATCGCCCCGACGACGCCGCCCGCCGGCGCCTACAACGACGACGTCGAGGGCAGCTGGACCTACGACCAGGCGGCCGCGGCCGCGCTGCTCGCCGAGGCGGGCTACACCGGGAAGAACGCCGACGGCATCCTGACCGACGCCGCCGGCGAGCCGCTCGTGCTGCGCTGGATCTTCGACTCGGGCGACATCCGCGACCAGCGCGACGTGCTCGCCGAGGCGATCCAGGCCGACGTCCGCAAGATCGGCATCGACATCCAGATCGAGAAGCTCGACACGTCGGCGTACCTCGCCCGCATCGAGGAGGGCTCCTTCGAGATCGCGGCCGAGTCGTGGGGCCAGTCCGACGCCTTCGTCGTGCTGACGGTGGCCGGCCCCATCGTCAACTACCCGAAGTACGACGACGCCGAGGTGACCGGCTGGCTGTTCGAGGCCTGGGCGACGCTCGACGACGATGCGCACCGCGCGGAGCTGTACCGCAGCATCCAGCAGCGGCTCAGCGACAACCGCGTCGTCCTGCCGCTCTACGTGCAGAACTTCATCGTGGCCGTCGACGCCGAGTACACCGGGATCGAGTTCGACCCGGTCGGCTACCCGACCTGGTTCACGAACGTCGAGCGCGTCGCGGGCTGATGACGACGACAACGCTGCAGGACGGGACGGACCTCGCGGTCCGTCCCGTCCCTGCGGCGCGCCGTCGCCTGGGCGCGGTCGCGGGGACGGTGCTGCGACGCCTCGTCGACGTCGTGATCGTCGTCATCGTGTCGACGACCGCCGTGTGGCTCATGCTGCAGGCGATGCCGGGCAAGCCGGAGGACGTGCTGCTGAAGGGCATCTTCGAGATCACGCCCGCTGTGCGCGAGGAGGTCGTCAAGGACTACGGCCTCGACCGTCCGCTCATCGAGCAGTACGGGCGATACCTGTTCGGCGTGCTCACCGGCGACCTCGGCCAGAGCTACCAGATCCGCCAGCCGGTGACCGAGATCATCGCCGCCAACCTCGGCGCCACCGGCGCGCTCGCCGCCGCCGGTCTGGGCCTCGCCGTCGTGCTCGCGGTCGTCGTCGCGACGCTGTCGGCCGGCCGCGGCCAGCTCGCCTCGCTCATCACCCAGGCCCTCGAGCTGCTCGCCATCTCGGTGCCGTCGTTCTGGATCGGACTGCTGCTGCTCACCGCCTTCTCGTTCACCATCCCGATCTTCCCGTCGAGCGGCGCGCGCGGCATCGAGTCGCTCGTGCTGCCGGCGGTCACCCTCGCGATCCCCATCAGCGGGCTGCTCGCCCAGATCCTGCGCGAGCGGATGGAGGAGGCGCTGGAGCAGCCGTTCGTCGTCACCGCCCGCACCCGCGGGGCCGGCGACCTCCGCGTGCGGTTCGGCCACGTGCTGCGGCACGCGGTGCTGCCGGCGCTGACCTTCTCCGGCGCGATCTTCGGCTCGCTGCTCATCGGCACCGCCGTCATCGAGACGCTGTTCGCCCGCCCCGGCCTCGGCCGCGTGCTGCTGAACGCGGTCATCTCCAACGACATGCCGCTGATCATGGGCATCATCGTCTTCGGCTCGGTGCTGTTCGTGGTCATCAACTCCCTCGTCGACATCGTCGCCACCGCGGTCGACCCGCGGCTCAAGATCGAGGCGGGGGTGCGCTGATGGTGCTGTCGAGCGCCGCCCTCGGCACGGGGATCGCCCGCCGTCCGGCGCCCGCCGGAGGCAGTGTCGTCGCGGGCATCGCCGGTGCCGTGCTGCTGGTCATCGTCGTGCTCGCCCTGTTCCCCTCGCTGATCGTGCAGGTCGACCCGCTCGCGGCGAACCCCGCGAACTCGCTGCAGCCGCCGAGCGCGGCGCATCCCTTCGGCACCGACCAGCTCGGCCGCGACCTGTTCGCCCGCCTCGTCCACGGCGCCCGCACCAGCCTCATCCTCGGCGTCGGCGCCGTGCTCGTCAGCCTGCTCGGCGGGATCGTGATCGGCGTGCTGGCGGGCCTCTCCCGCGGCGTCGCCGACCGGTTCCTGTCGCGCACCCTCGACATCCTCTTCGCCTTCCCCGACCTGCTCATCGCCATCGTGCTCGTCGCCCTGCTGGGGGTGAGCCTGCCGACGCTGCTGATCGCGATCGGCATCGGCGCGATCCCCGGCTACGCCCGCATCCTGCGCAGTCAGGTGCAGCTCGTCCGCAACGCGGGCTACGTCGAGGCGGCCAAGGGCCTCGGGGTGCCCGGGTTCGTCGTCGCCGTGCGGCACGTGCTGCCGAACTCGATCGGGCCGCTGCTGGTGCTCGCCACGATCGGCGTCGGCACCGCGATCATCTCCGGCTCGGCCCTCAGCTTCGTGGGGCTCGGGGCCCAGCCGCCGACACCGGAGTGGGGCCTCATGCTCTCGGAGAGCCGCAACTACCTGGCCTTCGCGCCGTGGCTCGGGATCTGGCCCGGGGCCTTCCTGGCCGTCACCGTCATCGCGATCAACATCGTCGGCCGTCGGCTGCAGCGCCGGTTCGTGTCGGGGGTGGGCCGATGAGCGCGCCGCACCCCGGCATCCTGCCGTCGAGCGCCCCGCCGCCGTCGGCGTCGCGCGCCGAGGCGATCCGTGCCGACGCGATCCTCACGGTGCGCGGCCTGAGCGTCAGCTTCGACGGCGGCCGCAGCACGGTCGTCCGCGGCCTCGACGTCGAGATCGGGGCCGGCGAGTGCGTCGCCCTGGTCGGCGAGTCGGGCTCCGGCAAGTCGGTCTCGGCCCGCGCGCTGCTCGGCGTCGCCGGCCGGGGCGCCCTCGTGACCGCCGACCGGCTCGCCTACCGGGATCGCGATCTGACCCGGCTCACCGAGGCCGGGTTCCGGCAGGTGCGGGGCGTCGGCATCGGCCTCGTGCTGCAGGACGCCCTCGGATCGCTCGACCCGCTGCGGCGCGTCGGCGCCGAGGTCGGCGAGGCCCTCGCCGTGCACCGGATCGGCAGCCGACAGCAGCGGCCCGGCCATGTGCGGCGCCTGCTCGCCGACGTCGGCGTGCCCGAGCCCGGCGTGCGGGCCGCGCAGTACCCGCACGAGCTGAGCGGCGGGCTCCGCCAGCGCGCGCTCATCGCCTCGGCGCTCGCCGGCGCCCCCGAGATCATCATCGCCGACGAGCCCACGACGGCCCTCGACGTCACCGTGCAGGCGCGCATCCTCGACCTGCTCGGCGAGCTGAAGGCGCAGGGCACGGGGCTGCTGCTCATCTCCCACGACCTCGCGGTCGTCGGCCGCCTCGCCGACCGGGTCGTCGTGCTGCGGCGCGGAGAGGTCGTCGAGAGCGGCCCGGCGCTCGACGTGCTCACCGCGCCGACGCAGCCGTACGTGCGCGAGCTGATCCGCTCGGTGCCGAGCGCGGAGTCCAAGGGGCGCTCGCTCGTGACCGGCGAGCCGTTGCCGGAGCCCGCCCCGATCGACGAGGACCGCCCGCCGGTCGTCGCCGTGACCGGCGTGACGAAACGGTACCGGGCCGGGCGCCGCGGCGAGATCACCGCGGTCGCGGACGTGTCCTTCCGGCTGGCCGCCGGCGAGGTGCTCGGCATCGTGGGCGAGTCGGGATCGGGCAAGTCGACGCTCGGCCGCATCGTGCTCGGCCACGTCGTGCCGGATGCCGGCCGCGTGCTCGTGCACGGCACGACCTGGCGCGAGGCGAGAGGGAGCGCACTGCGCTCGCTGCGCCGCCGGATCCAGACGGTGTCCCAGGATCCGCTCGGCTCCTTCGACCCCCGCTACTCGGTCGCGCGCATCGTCGGCGAGGCGCTGCCGGGCCTGTCCCGGCCGCAGCGCCGTGCCCGGGTGCAGGAGCTGCTGGAGTCGGTGGGCCTCGGCGCCGAGCACCTCGATCGCAAGCCCGTGACGCTCTCGGGCGGCCAGCGTCAGCGCGTCGCGATCGCGCGGGCCCTGGCGACGCGCCCCGACGTGCTCGTGTGCGACGAGGCGGTCTCGGCGCTCGACGTCACCGTGCAGGCGCAGGTCCTCGACCTGCTCGAGCACCTGCGCGCCACCACGGGCGTCGCCATCGTCTTCATCTCGCACGACCTCGGCGTCGTCCATCACATCGCCGACCGCGTGCTCGTCATGAAAGACGGGCACGTCGTCGAGTCCGGCGACGTGCGCGAGGTCTTCGCCCACCCCCGACACGACTACACGACGTCGCTGCTGGCAGCCATCCCGACGCTGCCGGCACCCATCGAAAGGACCTGAGGATGCCACGCATCGACCTCTTCTACTACGGCGACACCTCGCCGGGGCAGAGCCCGCACGAGCTCTACCGCGACATCGAGGAGCAGGTCGTCCTCGGCGACCGGCTCGGCTACAACGGCGTGTGGGTGACCGAGCACCACCTGCAGTGGCGCGGCGAGATCCCCGACCCGCTGCTCTTCCTCGCCCGGATCAGCGGCCGCACCGAGCGGATCCGGCTCGGCACGTCGATCGTCTGCGCCCCCTACTACAACCCGATCCGGCTGGCCGAGTCGGCGCTGCTGCTCGACTCCGTCTCCGGCGGCCGCCTCGACCTCGGCGTGGGCAGCGGCATCGGCGACGCCGCGCTCAGCTTCGCGATGGGCGTCGACGACGATCCGTCGACGCTGTCGCCGCGCGCGAGGGAGATCTTCGAGATCCTGCACCAGGCCTTCGACACCGGGATCGTGGACTTCCAGGGGGAGTACTACCGCTACGAGGACGTCCGGCTGTCGCCCACGACGACCCGTGCGGCGAACGACCTCATCTGGGTCGCGGCCGGCCGCAACTCCACCGAGCTCGCCGCGAGGCACGGCTACCGGCTGATGATCCCCCGGCCGCTGCCGCTGGAGGAGCGTCTCCGTTTCAACCGCGAGTACCGCGAGGTCACCGGCGGCGACGGCGAGGTCATCCACCTGCGCAGCGGTCTCGTCGGCCGCACGCGCGACGAGGCGCGGCGCGACGCCGTCGAGTTCCTCCGCGAGTACGCCAGGATCTACCTCCGGCTCGACTGGGACGGCGGCCCCGACAGTGCGCAGTTCGACGAGATCGCGGAGCGGCTCAGCTTCGCCGTCGGCACCGCCGCCGACGTCGCCGACCAGATCTGGGCGTGGACGGAGCAGTTCGACGGCACCGAGCAGACCGCCATCCAGTTCCAGGGCCCGGGCGTGAGCAACGAGACCGTGCTGCGCGCCATCGAGCTCTTCAGCGCGGAGCTGCCCGCGCTGCAGGCCGACGTCAAGAAGGAGGTCGCCGCGTGAGCGCCACCCCGAACCCCGTCCCCCGCACGACCGCGCCGCTCGCCGCCTCGGGCGCCGGGCAGGAGCTGCGCGTGGGATTCATCACCCACCTCGACCAGCACGACGACCTGCACCGGATCTACGGCGAGAACATCCGGCTCATCCAGGCGCTGGAGGAGATCGGCTTCGACAGTGCCTGGATCGCGACCCGGCACTTCTACTCCGGCTTCGCGGCGCTGCCGAGCCCGTTCGCGTTCTACGGCGCCGCCGCGCAGGCCACGAGCCGCATCCACCTCGGCACCGCCGTGCTGCCCCTCGTCCCCGACGACCCGGTGAGGGATGCCGAGGAGGCGGCCGCGCTCGACTACCTCAGCGGCGGCCGGCTGCAGCTGGGTCTCGGCAAGGGCGTGCCGTCGGACGCGTACAGCGTCTTCGCCAAGTGGGGCGGCGACCGCGAGCTCGAGTACGACGACAAGACCGACCGGCTCAAGTGGGCGGTGGCCGGCGGAGAGGTCGAGGGCACGAAGACGAGGATCTGGCCGCCGAACGAGGACCTCCTCGGCCGGATCTACCACGGCACCTCGAACTGGGAGACGATCCGCCGCGCCGCTCGGCACGGCGACGGGCTCATCCTGGAGCGCTTCGGCACGGGCGACGAGCGCCACCCCGATCGACGCGAGGGCTTCCTGCGCCGCCAGGCGGACTCCATCGTCGAGTACCGTCGCACCTTCCGCGACGCCTGGGGCGGCGCGCGCACGCCCTACGTCGTGCTGTCCCGCTCGGCGTGGCCCGGATCGCTCGACGACCTCGCCCGCACGACCGCGAAGTGGAACGACTTCGCCCGTGAGCTCGGGCGGGTGCCCCTCGATCTCGACGCGGCGGGCGAGGCGCTCGCCGACAACGTCGTCTGGGGCGATCCGGAGGAGCTGGCCGGCCGGCTGCTCGACGACCCGAGCGTCCTGCTCTCCGACGAGCTCGTGCTCGGCATCCATCCGTCCCATCAGACGATCGACGAGACCATCGAGCGCGCCCGCGTGCTGTACGAGCGCACCGTCCCGATCGTCCGCGCCGCGTGGGCGGCGCACCGGCCGACGCTCGACGCGACGCTCGACACGTGGCAGATCCAGCAGGAATGGGCGCGCGCATGAGCGGGGCGACGCAGGCGACGGCGCCCGAGGAGGCGCGCGCCGCGTGGGAGACGTGGCGCGCCGCCCGGCTGCGGAACGCGACGCTGCCGCACGGCCTCGCGGCGCTCGACCGCACGGAGTGGCCCGGCGACGAGCCGGCCGAGCTCGCCGGACTGCCGGGGCTGTGGCGTCTCGCGGACGGCGTCATCGTCGGCACCGGGCTGCCGGGCGGCGAGGTGCGCCTCGCGCCGGGCGAGTCGGCCGAGGTGGGCGACCTGCTGCTGAGGAACTTCGACCGCCGCGGCAACGCGCTGCGCGTCTTCGACCCCGCCTCGCCGAACCGCACCACCATCGTCGGGATCGACGCCTACGCCTATGACCCCGCCTGGCGGGTGGCCGGCACGTTCGTGCGGGACGAGTCGGGCGAGAGCGTCGACGTCGTCGCCGTCGACGGCGTGGTCACGCCGGCGAGGCTCGCGGGGGAGATCCGGCTGGACACGCCGGCCGGCCCGGCGGTGCTCACGGTGACGTCCACGGCGGCCGGTGGCTTCTCCGCCGTGCTCGGCGACGCGACGAACAACGTCGAGACCTACCGCTTCCGCTTCGTCGAGCTGGGGACGCCGGAGGGCGACGTGTTCGTCGTCGACTTCAACCGGCTCACGGTGCCGCCGTGCGGCTTCTCGCCCGAGTACGTCTGCCCCACGCCGCTGCCCGGCAACCGGTGGGAGCTCCCCGTGCGCGCCGGCGAGAAGCTGGTGCTGCGGGGGTAGGGGGTGGTCGCCCCGGAGCCGGGAGGCTCCGGGGCGTGGAACCCGGGCACGGCGTGGCGCGCGTCAGCGCGGGCGGTTCTCGTACTCGCGGATGGTCTCGAGCCGGGCGGGGTCGACCCGCGGCTCGCCGATCGAGAGCATGAGCCGGTTCGCCCAGTTGAAGAACGCCGCCGAGCCGATCAGGTCGACGAGCGCCTGATCCTCCAGGCCCGCCGCACGGAGCCGGTGCACGTGGGCGGCGTCGAAGGCGATCGGGGTGCGGCTCAGGTCGGCGGCCGCGTCGATGATCGCGTCCCAGCGCTCGTCGATCCGCGCGTCCACGCCGTCGTCGAGCAGCCGCTGCACGTCGTCGCGCCGACCCGAGAACCGCGACGCGCTGCGCGCGTGCACGGACGCGCAGAACAGGCATCCGTTCAGGCGGGACACGGCGGCGGCCGCGAGCTCGCGCTCGGCCCGCGGCAGACCGCCGTCCTCGTTCGTGAAGATGTCGAGGTCGGCGAGGGTCCGGGCGCGCAGCACCTTCGGATCCCGGGCGAGCAGCCGGAAGTACGGCAGCGCCGCCCGCGCCCGCTCGACCAGGCCGTCGTAGTGCGCGGCGGTGAGCGCGTCCTTCTCGATGGGCGGCAGCCAGGGCTCCCACCACAGCTGCTCCTGCGTGAACGCGGGCGGCACGCCGTCGTCCCTCGTCGGCTGCGCCGCGGCATCCGGTCGCGGGTCGATCATGGCGAACCCGTCGCCGGGCGTCGCGCCCGCATGCCCGGCGACGACGCGGAGCCCGTGGATGACGCGCAGCTGATACGTGAGGAACGAGACGAGCTGCGACAGCGAGACGATGCCGTCGACGCTCCAGCCCGCGTCCTGCAGGGTCGCGAGCGCCGCGGGCGCGGCCTCGCGGGGCCGGAGCGTCAGCAGGTGGGCGTGGGTCAGGGCGGCGGCCACGCGCGGGGAGATCCCGCTCACGGCGTCGGCCGTCCAGCGCAGGCCGTCGGTGTCCTCGGCCGACACGCCGCTCGGCGGGTAGTGGCCGAAGGGGCCGCGCGCCCGCGCCGAGAGGGCCGCGTCGGCGACCGCGCCGGCGAGGCCGGTGTCGAGGGCCGCCAGCTCCCGCGGATACGTCTCGATCGCCGACCCGGTGAGCGAGGTGACGAACGCGGCGACGGCGAAGCGCTCCGTCAGAGAGAACGCGGACAGGGCGGCCGGTGCGATGCCCGGCTCCGTGAACAGCGCCTCGAACGCCGCCTGCGAGTGCTCGCGCGCGTTCGGCCGCGCGCGGCGGGCCGCGTCGATGCCGCTCCCGGCGGCGACGCCGGCCTCCAGGTCGATGATGTCGGTCACGGTGCTCCTTCTCGGGGTCTGGTGCGGGGCGGTCGGGTGAGGTGGCGGGTGCGGGATGCGGGTTCGCGGTGCTTCCGGGGGCGGGTGGGGAGCCGTGCTGGCCGGGAGGACGGTTCAGGCGAGCGGGAGCCCGAGCGCCGGCGCCACGCGCGCGGCGAACAGCTCCAGCGAGGCGCGCACGTCGTCGGACGGCGGGTCGATCGAATGCACCTGGATGGCGAGCTCCGTCGATGCCGCGATCGAGGCATCCTTCGCCAGCGATGCGGCGACGTCGTCCGGCGTGCCGACGTGCGCGTCGGTCGTGCGGATGAGCGACGCCGCGTCGTCGCCGTCGAAGACCTGCCCGAGCCGCTCGAACGACCCCTTCACGCGGGCGATGCCCGTCGCGGCCTGCGCGAGGGCGCGTTCGCGGTCGTCGGCGACGTAGACCGTGCGCGAGGCCATGATCCGCGGGGCGACGCCGGCCGGCAGGGCGTCGAGATAGGCCTCGATGATCGGCAGCTGCACGTCGGCCAGCGGCAGCGACGGCCTTCCCTCCGGCCGCGGCTGGGTGCGCGACAGCAGCAGCCCGTCGCCCGCGAGCCCGGCGCGACGCCCGCCCTGCACCGAGAACGTCGCCTGCCAGATCCGGCCGCTCAGCCCGGGCGCCGGCGGCCACAGCCGTCCGCCGCCGAGCTCCGCCCCGTCGAGCGCCGCCCGGAACGCCGCGACCTTGTCCTCGTACAGCCGCGTGCGGTCGGCGCCCTCCAGGCCCAGGGCCGTCAGCAGCGCGGCCGAGCCGCCCGAGCCGAGGCCGATGTCGAGGCGGCCGCCCGAGAGCACGTCGAGCACCGCGGCGTCCTCCGCCGCGCGGATCGGCTCCTCCAGCCCCACCGTGATCACGCCGGTCGCGAGCCGGATGCGGGACGTCCTCGCCGCCGCGTGCGCGAGGAACACGAGCGGTGACGGCAGTCCGCCCTCGTCGCCGGACAGATGGTGCTGCGCCACCCACGCGCGATGGAAGCCCAGCCGCTCGGCGACGCCGATCTCGGCGAGGGCGTCGTCGTAGCGCTGCGGCGCGGGCGTGCCGCCGAGCAGACGGGAGAAGAAGCTGACCGCGGAGACCGTCACCGCGCCATCCTGGCAGCGCCCTCCGCCCCCGGCCATCCGCCGCGTCTCATTGCGACTCATACGGGGCGGGCGTGCCGCTCGGCGCGCCCGCCCCGTTCACAATCGAGGAGATCTCGCGTTCCCGAGGAGGGATGCGTGGCGCGTCGCCCCTCGGGAACGATCAGCCCCTCGGCGGTGAACGGTCGGGACCAGCTCGCTCGCCCGTGTCACCGCCCACGCTCCCGCCGACCGGCTCGCGCCGCGAAGCGATCCACGGCCGCGAGCACCTCGTCGGTGCTTCGGGCCGAGCCACATAGCCAGCCTGAAGACATAGCCAGCCCGAAGACGAGATCACGCTATGTAGAAGCACCGCAAGGGTTTCTGCGGCTCCCATCGGAATCTGTCCAGCAATCTTTCGGTCTTCGGTCATGTTCGGCAGAGTGACGCATATTCGCCGGTGGCTGGTTCGCGGAATTTGTGCTGTTTTTGTGATCGGTCTTCGGGATTTTCAGCTCAGGCCTTGATCCGCGGCCGGAGTGGCTTCGAAGATTTCGTCCCTGATGCCGCGGCTCTGCCACTCGCCAAAGTTAATCCCGGAGACGGGGTCGACCCACGAAGTACGACCGTTCGCAGAACGGCCTGCGACGACCGCGGCAGCTGCCGAGGACGACGAAAAGACGACGTCCTGCGTGAATCTTGCGAGCCCACGATCTTCTGTTCGAAGAGTTCCATCAGCTATGAGCGTCGTGTGCTGTTGCTGATAACCACGGTGGCGACTAGTGCTGATCCAGTTGGCACGCGCGATGGAACCTTCAAGGACGGTGAACTCTCCGTCGATCTCTTGTGCTGTGGCCGAGATTCCGTATCGTGGCACTTCGAAGTGAAACGTCGGCGAAGTGCGCCCTGCCGCGGAGTTCGCCGACCCGAGAGACGCCTCAGCGGTGCTCGCTGCACGAGTCGGTCGGAACTCTGTGATACCCAGAACCGGGAGCACGATGTGTACCTGGCTGAGATAATATTCCATGTCCGAGATGTCTGCCTCGGGCAGGTGTATTGGAACGGGCGCTGTGCCGTTCACGACTGTGGCGCGTCTGGCTGCAGTCGCCGCACCGATGAGGCGTGCCTCGAGGTAACGTGCATGAGCCTTCGTGACATTCGCATCCTTCGAGGTCAGGATCACCACACGATCCCAGAAGTCCTTTCCGCCTGCCTTTTCCGGGCGAGCATGCTGGCGTAGACGTACAGCGATGTCGTCCCCTTCTCCGACGTAGACCGCCTTGCCGGAAGGGGATAGCGATTCGGCATCGTCGCCGAGTAGCACATATACGCCCGTACGGCGGACTTCGTCACGGGCAAGGAGATCAGCGATGTCGGATCGCGGCGCGGCGACCACATGGCCCGTCCAGTTCATGATCTCTGCCGTGAGAAGGCCACCCGGCGTGCCATCGACGAGATAGACCCTGATCTGCTTGCCGTTCACCACGTCGCCTCCGTCGCGCCACATATATGAAGACCGTAGCTCTCATCTTCCACCATGGAGAGGTCCTTAGCGCAGCCGCGTGCCTACCGAGCTGGATGGCTCCCGCCCCAGGTCAGTCGTTGGCTCCGTGGTCTCGGCTGTGTACCGTCCGCGCATCGGCGGTCAGGCGGGTGCTGCTCGCACGGGGCCACATGGCGTGGTTCTCGCGATCCAGAAGCTGAGTTGCTCATAAGAAGTCGGCCCGTCTTTATGAGTAGCGAGAGTGTTCGTAGATTTGGGCCGGTGACCTGTGGGGCCGCTGCGGGATTCAGTCTGCACCGACTTCACCGTCACCAAGGGATTGCGCACGATGATGTCGACGAGCTGAGGGAGGCTCGACCGTTCCTTGATCGCTTCCGAGTGGTAGCTCTCACGGATGGAGATGAGCCGTCGAGAGCGCGCCACACTCGCCGGGCGATTTCTCTTCACCGCGTCGGCCTGGAAGACATCGGAGAGCGATACCTGCGTGCCCTCGATGCGGTAACTGGCGAGTGCCTCGTGCCGCAGGTAGGGGCCGATGAGGAGGCTGGGGTCGGTGACGAGCATGCCCAGTCCCTGCAAATGGCCGAGTGCGGCGTCCGCCTCTCACGGTGACGCCACGACCGTGCTGGGCAGCTCGAGCTGGCGGGGGAGCGGCTTCGAGAGGTGGTAGACGAACGCGTCCTTCTTGCCCGGCTCACGTGTTGCGCTGCCGGACGCGGATTCTACGAAACGAGCGGCATCCGCGACCTCAAGCCACAACAGATATCGGCTTTGAGTCGGGGCGTGGGAGGGGGAGGAGCGGCAGTTGGAGCGTGGGGCGCCGTCAGGCGATCAGAGGGTGCGGACGTAGCCTCCGTCGGCACGGATGTCCTCCCCGGTGAGGTAGCAGGAGACGGGTGAGAGGAGGAACGCCACGACGCGCGCGATCTCCTCCGGCGTTCCGATGCGACCCAGCGGCACGCCACGCACGACGGCCATCTCATGCGCGATCGCCTCCTCACGATCCCGGCCGTGCCGAGTCGCGAGCACGTCGCCCACGCCGCCGGGCGCATCCCAGGCGTCGGTGCGCACGGCGCCGGGACTGACCGAGTTCACACGCACCCCGGCATGGGCGAACTCGTCCGCGGTCATGCGTGCGAGCGATCGAACGGCCGCCTTGGTCACCGAGTAGTCGGGTTGGCGGAAGTCGGGCATGACGGCGCGCACCGATGACATCAGGACGACCGCTCCGCCGCCTGCGGCGATCATCGGCGGAACGGTGGCGCGCAGTGCGCGGACGGTGCCCAGTACGTTCACCTCCCACGTGGCGCGCCAGTCGTGGTCAGCAGCGTCGAGAACGCCGCCGTCCGTCATCCGCATGACTCCCGCGACGGCGGCGAGTCCGTCGCATCGACCGCCCCAGGCGGCGTCGACTGCCGCGCCGAGGCGGCGGTCGGCATCAGTCGCCGAGAGATCTATGTCGACGATGGTCTCGCCGGGCATGGGGTCGATGACGGCGGCCCGGCCGACGGAGAGCACGGAAGCGCCCTCGGCGACCAGCAGCTTGGCGGTGGCGCGGCCGATACCGGATGTGCCCCCGGTGACCACGATCCGTTTTCCGCTGAGCGATAGCTCCATCTGGTCCTCCTTGGCTGAGCCGACACGGACATGTTATTCATTGGTTCCACACAATGGATCAGCTTTCCACTGAATGGAACAATACAAATGGTTACCGAGATCCAGAACGTCCGTGCGGCCGTGATCGGTTTGGGGACGATGGGCCGGGGCATCGCGCGTGCCCTCTTGGCGGCCGGTGGCACGGTGTCCGCCTATGACCCCACACCGCTCACTGCCGCGTACATGCGTGATCACGGGCTGGCCGAGCTCCAGATGCACCCGAGCGCGGAGGAGAGCGTGTCGGATGCCCACATCGTGTTCGAGGCCGTGTTCGAGGATCTGGAGGTGAAGGAGCGTGTGCTCCGAGTGGTGTCGGAAGCCTCCGCGGACGCCGTGATCGCCTCGAACACATCCACGTTCCGACCGAGTGTGCTCGCCCCTTTCGTGCGGCGGCCCGAACGGCTGCTGATCGCGCACTTCTTCAACCCGCCGGACGTCGTGCCTCTCGTGGAGGTCGTGCCCCATGCGGGTACCGATCCGGCTGCTGTGGACATCGTCGTCGGCCTGATGCGACGCCTGGGCAAGCGGCCGGTGCTCCTGAGGACGGAGACCACCGGATTCGTGGCGAATCGACTGCAGGCCGCGATGCTTCGCGAGTCCCTTGCCCTCATCGAGGCGGGAGTGGCGGATGCCGAGGCCGTCGACGAGGTCGTGATGAGCGCGCTGGCACCACGCTGGGCCATCGCCGGGCCGATAGGCGTCGCAGATCTCGGTGGGCTCGATGTCTTCGCAGCTCTGTGCGCCGAGATCTTCCCCACCCTTGACAACTCCGAAGTGCCTTCCGACGTGCTGCTCGATCTCGTCGCCGCGGGGCGGCTCGGCGCGAAGAGCGGGCGCGGGTTCTACGCGCACTCCTCGCGCAGCGTCCGTGTCGCGGCGCAGCGGATGGCGTGGGTGTTCGCGATGGAGAAAAACGGAAAAGACTTGCCCATTGATTCCGCTGGGATTTGAATAGCCATCGTTCTGATCATCGGAAGCATATTCCACTCAACGGAGAGTCATTCATGGAGAAGACGGCTGCAGAGGTCCTCGCACAGGTGGAGAAGGACCGGGGCATCGTCCCCGGCGCCTTTCGGCAGGCAGCGGAGCTCGACCCGGGCGCGCTCGCGGCGTTCCACGGGGCGTACATGCATGCGATGGGCGAGAGCTCGGCGCTGACAGAGCGGGAGAAGCAGCTGATCCTGATCGCTGTCGATGCCGCGGTGTACTTCCACTACGGCTGCAAGTTCCACATGGAGGAGGCGATGCGCGCCGGCGCCAGCGTCGACGAGATCACGTCGGCCCTGCGGCTCGCCGGTCTCGTCGTCGGCTACCACGCGCCGCTGTCGGCCTACCCGTTGCTCCGCGACGTGCTCGACGCGGAGGACTGAGTCCGATGCCCTCCTCGCCTACACGTGTCGCCGTCGATGTCGGCGGCACGTTCACGGACGTCGTGCTACGCCTCGGGGGCGAGCTGATCGCGGCGAAGGTGCCGTCCACCTCCCCCGACCCCAGCGCGGGAGTGATCGACGGCATCCGCCACGCGCTCGCTCGCGCCGGCGCTGCGGCGACCGAGCTCAACGAGGTCGTGCACGCCACGACGGCCGCGACCAACGCGCTGCTGGAGCGTACCGGTGCCCGCGTCGCCCTCCTGGTGACCGAGGGATTCGGCGATCTGCTGACGATCGCACGTCTGCGCCGCATCGATCCGTTCTCGCTGGTCGACGAGCGGCTCGCGCCGCTCGTCGACCGCGCAGACGTGTTGGAGGTGGATGAGCGCCTGACCGCCCGCGGCGATGTGCGTATCGCCCTCGACCCGCTCGAGGCCGCGGCGTTGGCCGATCGCATCCGCGAGCTCGCTCCGGACGCCGTCGCGATCTGCCTCCTGCATGCCCATGTCAACCCGGTGCACGAGCGGCGACTCGCGGCGGCGTTGAGGAACGCGGGAGTGAGCTGCCCGGTGTTCTCCTCACACGAAGTGCTTCCGCAGCCGCGTGAGTTTGAGAGGGCGAGCACGACGGCGATCGCGGCCTACCTCGGCCCGCTCGTGTCGAGATATCTTGCGAACCTGTCGAGACGCCTGCGCGAGATCGGCTACGACGACAGCTATGTCGTCATGAAGTCCAGCGGAGGCCTGATTCCTGCCGAGCAAGCGGCCGATCATCCCGAAGAGCTCGTGGAGTCCGGGCCTGCCGCGGGCGTCATCGGAGCGAAGGCGTTCGGCGCGCTCGTCGGCGAGCACGACGTCATCGCGTTCGACATGGGAGGGACGACTGCGAAGGCGGCGCTCATCCACGGCGGTGAGTACGCGATCAACTTCGACTACGAGGTGGGCGGTGCCGCCCACGGCGGAAGCATGCTGAGCAAAGGCACTGGCTATCCCCTGCGCACACCGGTCATCGACATCGCCGAGGTGGGCACGGGAGGCGGGAGCATCGCGTGGGTCGACGAGGCCGGTGCGTTGCGGGTGGGCCCGCGCAGCGCCGGCGCTGATCCCGGACCGGCGTGCTATCTGCGGGGCGGCGTACAGCCCACCGTGACGGATGCGTACGTGCAACTGGGGCTGTTGCGCCCCAGTCGCGGCAGCTATCTCGCGGGCGTCGGCCGAGCGCAGGCGTCCGATGCGCTCGCCCAGCTGGGTCGCATGCTCGGCACGACGGCCGATGGTGCAGCCGTCGCGATTCTGCGCATCGCCACGGCGCAGATGTCGGACGCCGTTCGCATGGTGACCGTCTCACGCGGGCTCGACCCCCGCGACTTCGCTCTGCTCGCCTCAGGTGGTGCGGGGCCGCTGCATGCGTGGGCGATCGCCGAGGACCTCGGCATCACCCGTGTCCTCGTCCCGCCGCTCGCGGGCGTGCACTCCGCGCGGGGGCTTCTCGATGCGGTCGTGCAGATAGACGAGAGCGCGGGCCTGATGGTGCGCACCGACGATCCTGCCGCCGGACAGGCCACGAGCCAGGCGATCTGCGAGCTGGTCGCCCGCATCGACGCCCAGTCGGCCGGCACGGTCGGCGAGCTCGGGTTCAGCGCCGACCTCCGCTATCCCGGTCAGTCGTACGAGTTGAACGTCCCGGTCGTGGTCACGGAGGGCTCGCTCGATCTGAACGGCGCGAAGGCCGCGTTCGACAGACGACATGCCCGCATCTACGGCCACATGCGAGAAGACTCGCCGTGCGAACTGGTCACCCTGCGTGCGACCAAGAGACAGCACATCGATCCGGTTCCCGTCTCCAAGACCGGGGAGGCGTTCGCCGTAGACCACGACCGACGTGACATCGATTTCGGCGACGGCGCTGTGCCCGTCACCGTCGTGGCGCGCAGCGCGGTTGCGGACACCGCCCGCGGTCCGATCGTGATCGAGGATGCCGCCACCTCGGCGATCGTGCCCGCTGGATGGACCGTTGAGCCGATCGGCGGCGGAGGGCTCCGTATGCTTCGCATCTCTGATGCCGCGGGAGGGGATGCGTGATGTGCATCGAGGACGTCGACCTGTTCAGTGCGCAGATCCTGGGCAACAACATGCGCACCATCTCAAACGAGATCGAACTGACGCTCATCCGAGCGGCCTACTCGTCGGTGATCAAGGAATCGTTCGACTGCTCGGCCGCGGTGCTGGGCGCCGATTTCCGATTCTGGGGACAAGCGGACGCGATTCCGTTGCAGATGGGCGTGCTCTCGCAGGCTGCACAATCGATGGTTCGCGAGTACCGCGAATCGCTCGGCGAGGGTGACGTGCTGCTGACCAACGACCCCGCCATGGGGGCGCCGCACTTGAACGACTTCCTCTGCGTCGCACCCGTGCGCATCGATGGCGCGACCCTGGCCTACGTCGCGACCATCGCCCACTTCACCGACGTGGGTGGAAAGGTGCCCGGCAGCATGCCAGCCGATTCCACCGATCTGTTCCAGGAGGGCTTCCGCCTGCCGCCCACCCTCATCGTGCGCGGCGGCCAGGTCGATGAACGGATACTCGCCATCCTTTGCGCCAACACCCGCACCCCGGTCAATCTGGAAGCCGACCTGCGTGCCGAGCTCGCCGCGTGCGCGCTCGGGGTGACCCGGTTGCGGGAGACGATCGAGCGCCACGGTGCCGGGCGCACCCTGTCGGCCATGGAGAGGTACCTCGCTCACTCCGAACGTCTCGGCGCCGGACGGCTGCGTGCCCTCGTTCCCGGCGTGTACCGCGCGTCGCGACGCATCGACAATCAGCGACCCGACGATGACAGCCCGCCCGCCGTCGTAGCCGCTGCGGTGACGGTCACCGACCAGCAGGTGATCGTGGACTTCTCGGACTCATCACCCCAAGTGGAACGACCGATCAACGTGGTTCCCTCGAACGGCTACTCCGCTGCGCTGTGCGCGTTGCGGGGCATCCTCGGCTCCGATGTGCCCTTCAACGGTGGGATCCAGCGGCTCCTCACCACCACCTGCGTGGAAGGGTCGCTCATGAACCCCGTGACTCCGGCCCCCGTCGCTGCGCGGGCTCTTGTTGCGGCACTGGCCTTCGAGTGCGTGCTGGATGCTCTGAGTCAGGCCGCCGGCGACGAGGGCGCGGCATCCTCGTCGGGAGGCACGACCATGCCCTACGTGTGGGCTCCTGATCCGTTGCCGGGCGAGGCCGCCAGCATCATGGTCGACAACTCCCTCACCGGCGGATCGGGCGCGAGAGCCGGCCGGTGCGGAGTCGACGCGGTCGAGAACGCTGTCACCAACGCGGTCAATGTGCCCGCCGAGATGCTAGAGGCGGAGTTCCCCATGCTCGTCGAACGTTACGAGATCCGACACGGCTCCGGCGGTCCAGGGCGATGGGCAGGCGGGTCGGGCATGCGTCGCGTGGTGCGATTCCTGCGTCCCGGCACTCTGTCGATCCGCGGGCACGGCATGCAGAACCCGCCCGTCGGCAAGGCCGGCGGGGGCGACGGCGCCGCCAGTCGCTTCACGATCATCCGCGAGGGGGAGGAGTTGAACCTGCCCGGTCTTCTCTCCGGTTTCAGAGTGCAGGCGGGGGATCTGTTCATCGCGGAGACTCCCGGGGGCGGCGGCTACGGCGCCCCGCAGAACGAGAAGAGAAGAGAGGACTAGGAATGTCGGCTATCCCCGTATCGTCCGACGCGGACTCGCCCCGCGGGACCGTTGCCCGTGCCTCGCGCATACTCAAGCTGATCGCGGAGTCGGGCGAACCCGTGCGCATCACCGACCTCGCATCCGATCTCGGCCTGGCCGTGAGCACGGTGCACAGGTTGTTGCAACTGCTGCGCGCCGAAGGCCTGGTGTCGTTCCACCCCGACACTCAACGCTATGACGCCGGGCCCGGCCTGCATCGCCTCGCGTCCTTGCTGGCCGCCCGATACGGCCTGGCCGACTTCGCCCAGCCGATCCTGGACAAGCTCGCTGCAGCCACAGGAGAGACCGCCCAACTGGGCGTGTATCTTCCGTCGTTGCGAAAGATGAGCATCGAGGCGGTCACGCCGAGCATCCACCCTCTGCGCTTCGTTCTTCCGGTGCGCACGCCTCAGTCGCTGCTGTGGGGATGCTCAGGCCGATCGATCCTGGCGTTCCTGCCCGACGAGACGGTGCGCGCGATCTACGACGAAGAGGGCGACTCGCCGGCGAAGAACGCGGCCAAGCCGCCGTTCGAGGTCGTGCTGGCGAGGCTGGAGAGAATCAAGGAACACGGATGGGATCGTTCCAACGGAGAGAAGCTCGCCGAGTCGGTCGGGTTCGCCGCACCCGTGTTCGATGCGTCCGGTGTCGTCGGATGCATCGCGATGCCCGTGCCGGTATCGCGTTTCGACGAGAGGCACGCCCTGTCCTACATCCGCGCCGTGGTCGACGCCGCCGGGACGTTGTCGAAGGCGGTGGGACGATGAGCGACCAGCGTGATGAGGAAGCGTTCGCTCCCAGCACGAACCTCGTGCCCCTGCCCGGCGAAGAGCGAACCGAGGTCGTGTCGCTGCTCACGGACACCGCCGCCGACGCGGAGGCGATTCCTGAGCCGGCACCGCAGCTGCGGCGGGCGGTGGCAGCGTTCGAGACCCTGACGATCCTCGCGATCCTGGGGATCTTCCTCATCCAGATGGTTCAGGTGGGAGGACGGGCCATCAGCGTGCATGTCCCGCCGTGGTCGTACGAGCTCACCCGATTGCTGCTCGTGTGGATGGTGTGCGTCGGCGCGTTCGTGAGCTACTACCAGGGCACGAGCCTGTCGGTGCCCGGGCGCTGGCGTCCGCGCACCGTCTCCTACGAGGCTGCGGCGCTGCTGACTTCGGGGGCGTTGCTGTGGGCGGCACTGAGGTTCCTCGGCGTGCAGGGATGGGCGGTCGCCGCGTCGTCGCTGCTGGGCCTTCCCGCGGCCGTCGGCTACCTGTCCGTCGTCGTCTTCGCCGGGGGCGTCGCGGTCGTCGCCGTCGTGCGCATCGCCGGAATCATCCTGCGAAAGGTGCGCCGGTGATCATTCTTCTCGTCAGCGTCGCGTTGATGATCGTCCTCATCGTCATCGGGTTCGATGTCGCCCTGTCGATGATCGGCAGCACTCTGGTCTACTTCGCCCTGAAGATGCTTCTGCAAGGCGCCGATCAGTTCACCGTCGTTCCGCAGCTGATGGCCGATCAGTTGCGCTCCGATGCTCTCGTGTCCGTGCCGCTGTTCATCCTCATGGGCGCGCTCATGACCGTGAGCGGCATCACCACCACCCTCGTGCGGCTGCTCCTGTACCCGTTCGCCCGCCTCCGCGGACCGCTGGGCTACGTCAATGTCGCCGCAAACCTAGGGATGTCGGGAATGTCGGGCTCGTCGGTCGCCGACGCGGCCGCGACGAGCATGGTGCTGATCCGTCCCATGGTCAAGACCGGATGGCGTCCCGCTGAAGCGGGGGCGCTGACGGCCGCTGCGGCGACCATCGGCCCCATCACCCCGCCGAGCATCCCGCTCGTGCTCATCGGTGGTCTCGCATCCTTGTCGATCGGTCAGCTGTTCCTCGCGGGAATCGTGCCCGGCATCGCGGTGGCCGTCGGTCTGATGATCTGGGTCTACATCAGATCGCGGAGTCGGCCGAGGGTCGACGCGCACAAGGTGTTCGCGACCGCGCGCGTCGGTGCCGGCCGTGCGCTGCTGCAGGCCCTCGTGGCCGTGGCGACACCGCTCGTCGTCGTCGGCGGCCTCGTCAGCGGCGCGACGACCACGACCGAGGCGGCTGCTCTCGGGTGCGCCGTGTCCTTCCTGGCGCTGTTCACGGTCTTTCGGCCGCCGACGGGTCGTGCTCTGTGGGAGTCGTTCCGCGAAGCGGCGCTGAGCACATCGGCGATCCTCATCACCCTCGCCGGGAGCGCCGGTATCAGCTGGATGCTGGCACTGGAGGGCGTCGGCGACCACCTCGCCGTCGGGCTCGAGGCGCTCTCGTTCTCGCCGGTGCTGCTCTGGCTGACGATCATCGCCGGGCTGCTCGTGCTCGGCCTGGTGTTGGAGGCCGTCCCGCTCATATTCATCCTCGTGCCCGTCGTCTATCCGCTGCTGCCGGCCCTCGGGATCGACCCGATCCACTTCAGCATCGTGATGACCGTGGCGCTCATGATCGGCGCGATATCACCGCCGGTGGGCCTGAACCTGTTCGCTGTCTCGCGCACCGGAGACGTGCCGCTGGACGACCTGCTGCGCGCATCCTGGCCCTACGTCGGAGTGCTGGGCATCGTCACCGTGATCCTGGCCCTCGTGCCGCAGATATCGCTGTGGCTGCCCGGCGTCTTCTTCCCCCCTTCCTGACCCGCCTCATACCGATTCCGAAGCCGCGCTCGCTCCTCTCCGGCGCGAGCCTGTCCGAAAGGAAAACAATGCGCACAACAATGAAGTTGGCAGCCGCCGTGGGAACCGCTGCGGCCCTGACCGCAGCCCTGACAGGCTGCACGGATGAAGGCTCCACCACCGCCTCCGCCGATGGCGACGCCGTCGCCGACTGCATGCCGATCGCTCTCGAGGTGGCTGACACACTCACGGGCTCAGCCTGGGAGCAGGCGCTGAAGAGCTACATCGAGCGCGTGCAGGAGGGCACCGACGGACGTGTCATGATCCGGCTCCTTCCCGGAGGCCAGCTCGGCGGCGAGATCGAGATGGTCGCCCAGGTCAAGCAGGGCAATCTCGGTCTGGTCCAGGCCGGCTCGACGGGTCTCAAGGAGTTCTCGCCCATCTTCGTGCCCTATCTGTTCGACGACGCGAAAGCGATGGACTTCGCCACGAGCGAGATCATGCAGGGCTGGAAGGACGCGATCCGCGAGCGCGAAGGCATCCGGGTGCTCGCGGTCGAGTACTTCCCGCCCCGATGGATCACGTCCAACACCCCGATCCACAAGCCCGCCGATCTCAACGGCCTGAAGATCCGGGTGCCGGAGATCCCTGCTCTTGTCGAGGCGTTCGAGGCGTTCGGTGCGACGCCTGTGGCGTTGCCGTTTCCGGACACCTACTACGCCCTCCAGACGGGCGCGGTCGACGGACAGGAGAATCCGCCCAGCGTGATCGAGAGTGGAAAGCTGCAGGAGGTCCAGGACTACGTCGCGATCACCAACCATGCCCAGGGATTCAGATACCTGCTCATCAACGAGGACAGGTTCCAGAGCATCTGCGAAAGCGACCGCGCCGTGATGGAGGCCGAGGTCTCGCAGCTGGTCTCCGACCAGGAGGAGCAGCTGCGCGCGGAGAGCGACGCGCTGCTGGACGGATGGGTGTCCTCGGGTGCGGTGCAGATCACGGATCTCGACATCGCGGAGTTCGCCGGGGCCGTCGGCGATGCCGGATCGACGGAGGCCGAAGAGGCATGGGGCCCTGGAGTGCTCGAGCAGATCCGCGAGCTGTACGGCCCCAACAGCTGACGGGACCGGTGGCCGGCGACACCGGCCGTCGGCTCTTGCCCATCTCCGCCCAGAAAGGTCACTCGCAGTGAGAACAAGAGACTGGATCTCCACACAACAGCCGCGACGAGCCATCGGCGCGTTCGACGCGCTCAGCGCTCGAACCGTCGAGGCGGCAGGCGCCGACTGCGTCTACCTCGGTAGCTACGCGCTGACGGCCTCCTCGCTCGCGGCGCCCGACGTTGGGCTGCTCAGCTTCGGCGAGGTGCTCGCCATCGCGGCCCGCGCGAGCTCGGCGGTCACGGTCCCCGTGATTGTTGACATCGACGCGGGCTACGGGGGCCCCGCGAACGTCGCCCGCGCCGTGCGCGAGTTCGCGCGAGCCGGGGTGGCGGCCGTGCAGATCGAAGACCAGGTCAATCCGAAGAGGTGCGGTCATTTCGCGGGCAAGGAGGTGGTCCCGCGCTCGGACGCGGTGGCGCGGATCGCCGCTGCGGTCGACGCCGCCGGCGACGACATCGCCGTCATCGCCCGCACCGATTCGCTTGCGACGCATGGCCTCGACGAGGCGATCTGGCGGGTGCACGCGTTCGAGGCCGTCGGAGCGTCTGCGACATTCGTGGACGCCGTCACCGACCTCAGCCAGGTGCGCCGACATCGCGACGCAGTGAGAGGGCCCATCGTCTTCAACGCTGCGGATACCGGAGTGAGTCCCGCCATCTCGCTGCGCGACGCGCGGGAGCTCGGCGTGGGGTTGGTGCTGTACCCGGTGCAGGTGCTCTTCGCGGTCTGGCGCGCCGCCGAAGGCGAGGCCCGCCGCCTGCTCACCGACGCCGACGATGCGGTCGAGGTCGGCAATCGCGGTCGTGACTTCAGTGCCCTCAACACGGCGCTGGGCCTTCCGGCGTTGCAGAGCTGGGAGATGCGTCTGACCGCTGACGCGGAGGACGTGGCATGAGTCGTCCGGTTGCGGTCGTCACGGGCGCATCGTCGGGGATCGGACGCGCGACCGCGCTGACCCTCGCGGCACGCGGGTACGATCTCGCTCTCGTCGCGCGCAGCGGCGGGTCCCTTGCCGCCGTGGCGGCTGCGGCGGCATCGAATGGTGCCGGCTGCGCGGTGATCGTGGCCGACCTGTCCGTGCGAGGAGCGAGCGAGGCGCTCTTGAGACAGCTGGGGAACGTGGCACCGCGGGCCTTGGTGCTGGCGGCCGGTGCGAGTGTGGCGGCTCCGCTGGGCACGGACCGAGAGAGCTGGGACGCAGCTCTGGAACTGATGTTCCATTCCCCGCGTGAGCTGGTCGAGGGCATTCTGCCCTCGATGCCCGAGGGCGGCCGCATCGTCTACATCGGAGGGGTCGTCGAGCCCGGCCCGCAGCCGAATGCGTCGGCCGCGGCGAAGACGGCGTTCACCGTGTGGCTGAAGGGCGTGGCCAACGCCGTCGGCGAGCGCGGCATCACCGCCAACACGATAAACCCCGGCCGTGTCAGCACCGCCCAGATCCTGGAACGTCTGCATCCCGATCCCGTCGCGCGCGAGGAATGGGCGCGCGAGCGCATCCCCTTGCAGCGATTCGGGGAGGCGGAGGAGGTCGCCGCGCTCGTGGCGTTCCTCCTCTCGCCAGAGGCGTCCTACCTGACCGGCGCGATGATCCCGTTCGACGGAGGCATGAGACGATGGCCGTTCTGACCGGAACCGATGCTCGAACGATGCTCGACAAGATCTGGGACGACCATCTCGTCGCCGCGGGTGCGACGCCCGCCGAGCCCGATCTCGTATACGTCGACATGCACTATCTGCACGAGATCACGAGCCCGCAGGCGTTCGGCGGCCTGGCCGCCGCAGGGCGGGCGGTGCGTCGCCCGGACCTCACTTTCGCCACGGAGGACCATAATGTGCCCACGGACGGCCTGGGCCTGCGCAACGCATCCGTCGCTGCACGCGAACAGATCATCGCGTTGCGTCGGAACGCGGGGAGGAGCGGGGTTCATCTGGCGCAGTTGGGCGCGCCCGACCAGGGCATCGTGCACGTCATCGGTCCCGAACAGGGCCTGTCGCAGCCGGGGTCGATCATCGTGTGCGGTGACAGCCATACGTCGACCCACGGCGCGCTCGGTGCGCTCGCGTTCGGCATCGGCACGAGCGATGTCGAGCACGTGCTGGCGACCCAGACGATACGGTTGCGGCGGCCCCGGAGCATGCTGGTCGAACTGTGCGGACGGCCACGGGCGCGATTGACGTCGAAGGATCTGGCGCTCAACCTGCTGGCGACGCTGGGAACCTCGGCGGGCCAGGGCTTCGCGATCGAATACCGCGGCGAGGTCGTGACCACGCTGTCGACCGAGGCGCGGATGACGCTCTGCAACATGACCATAGAACTGGGGGCGAGGGCAGGGATGATCGCTCCGGACACCGTCACCCTGGACTATCTGCGGGCCAGGCCGTTCACCGCCCAAGTGGACTGGGACGAGGCGGCCGCCCTCTGGCTGTCGTACTGCTCGGATGAGGGCGCAGCGTACGACCGGCACGTCCAGGTCGACGTCTCCGGCTTCGCGCCGTTCGTCACCTGGGGCACGAATCCCGCGCAGGGCGTGCCGATATCGGGCTTCGTGCCGGACCCGGCCTCGATGGAGGACGGGCCTTCGCGCGCTGCGGCCGAACGGGCACTGGACTACATGGGCCTGGCTCCCGGCACGGCCATGCGCGATATCCGCATCGACTCCGTCTTCCTGGGATCGTGCACCAACAGTCGCATCGAAGACCTCCTCGAAGCCGCCGAGGTGCTCGTCGGCCGCCGGGTCGCGGAAGGGGTGCGGATGCTGGTCGTTCCCGGTTCCGAGGCGGTGAAGCGCCGGGCGGAGGAGCTGGGCCTGGATGCGGTGTTCCGTGCGTCCGGGGCGCAATGGCGTTCATCGGGGTGCTCGCTCTGCGTGGGTCTGAACAACGACGTCGCCGCACGCGGGGAGCGCATCGCCTCCACGTCGAACCGCAACTTCGAGGGCCGGCAGGGTGCCGGCGCACGCACGCATCTGGTGGCTCCCCGCGTGGCGGCCGCCACCGCGGTGGCGGGACGTCTGGCTTCGCCAGAGGATCTGGAGCGACTCTGATGCGCCCGTTCACCCAGCACTCCGGCATCGCCGCACCGCTGCGGCGGAGCAATGTGGACACCGACCAGATCCTCCCGGCCCGCCATCTCCAGCGCGTCCAGCGCGATGGGTTCGGTGAGTTCCTCTTCGCGCGTTGGAGAGAGGATCCGGATTTCGTGCTCAATCAGGAGCGGTTCCGCACGGCGTCCATCCTCGTCGCCGAGCCCGACTTCGGGACGGGCTCCTCGCGCGAGCACGCGGTGTGGGCGATCCAGCAGGCGGGATTCCGGGTCGTGGTGTCAGAACGCTTCGGCGACATCTTCCGCGCCAACTCGGCGAACGCGGGTCTTCTGACCGCCGCGCCGGCGGAGAGCGATGTCGAGCGGCTCCTGACGTGGCTGGAGGGCGGCGGCGGCGTCGAGGTGCATGTCGATCTACGCGCCTGCGTCATCGATTGGGGTGCGGGAGCGGTTCCGTTCGACATACCCCGCGATCACCGTCGACAGCTCCTGGAGGGACGCGATGCCATCGAGCAGTCGCTCGCGCATCTGGACGAGATCGAGGCATACGAGGCCAGGCGTAGCCCGGTGCGCCCGTTCGTCTCTCGCGTTCGGTCGGTCGTTCCCGACCGGACCGACGACGCACGCACACCTCGTCGGTCCTCGAGCGACGGTTCTCCGGACGGCCCGGTGGAGGGATGACGTCCACCGCCTCGCTCATCCGGGGAACGGCCTGTCGACGGCCCCCGGCCCGGACGAGCCGCTGATCGGGGGGATCTGCTCGAGCTTCCACAGCAGGAGGCCGAGATGGTTCTCCGTTCGGGCGGAGCCGGTGGCCCATCCGTCGCCCAGAAACCGCTCGATGCGCGACAGGCGGTAGTAGAGGGTGCTCCGGTGGATGTGCAACCGGGCGGCCAGGTCTGCGGCGGACGCCGTCGTCTCCATATATGCGAGGGCGGAGTCGACGAGCTCGGGCGCGGCCGACCCGAGGTCTGCGATCGCCGGCGCGACCGAGTGCCGCATCTCGGAGAGAAGCCGCGCCATCTGCCAGATGCCGCCGGGCTGCCCGACGACGTTCCTCGGTGCGGGGGAGGCCACCGCCATCCGGGAGGCGAAGTCGGCGTGCCCGAGCAGCGCAGCGCCGTCGGTGCCCAGCATCCCGGCAGGGCTGACGCCGGCGACGCGGGGTGATGTGAGCGCACGCTCCAGATGCTCCTCGCGCACGAACGCGACGTGCGCCCTCGGGACCCGGTGCCATGCGATGCGGTGCTCGTTCAGCCAGCGCTCGAACGAGTCGTCGTCGGAAGCCTGTTCCCGGCCAGGGCGTGGGCGGAAGACCACCACGTTGCCTCGCTGCCGCGCGGCGGGCGCGTCGTCCGGCCCGCTCGATCCGAGGAGGATCGCGTGGACGAGCGGCTCCATGGTGGGCTTGGGCCGCCGACCCAGCAGGCTCATGAGCTCGGCGTCGCGCTGCATCCGTTCGCCGATGCGGTGGAGCACATCCGATCGGTCGGCATCGGTCGGGATCGGCTGAAGCGCCCATACATATCCCAGGGCGCGGCCGTTGCCGCGAATGGGCACGCACCATCGCCGGTGCTGCATGCCGAACGCCGCACGCGGAAGGAGGATGAACGGCTTCTCACGGTGCGCGAAGCGCAGATCGTCCGCGAGCATCTTGCCCCCCGGCTGCACGCGACGCTCCATCACGGTCACGCGGCGATTGGCGTCCACGCCGCCGGAGTGGGCGCTCGCGGCGAGGAAGACCATGTCGGCATCGGTGAGGACGGTGGGCATCCCGGAGGCGTCGTACGCCAGATCCGCGGTGCGCTGCAGCACTTCCCTGTCCACGGGCTCCTCCCCTCGTCGCGAGTCGCGTGGCCGATCAATGGTGAGCGAGGACGGGCCGGCACCCCCGCCAGATCAGCTTCTCCCCCTGGTGCGACCATGGCAAGCCTTCTCGGACAGATGTCTGATCGCGGCGAGGGAGATCGCACGCCTGTTCGATGCGCCCGGCACGCCCGTCGTCCTACGGTCGTCTCCGTCACCCGACCGACGACCCAGGAGAAGATTCCATGCATCGACGCCCGAAGGCCCTCACCCGCGTCATCGACGAGGGGCGGCACCCCGTCGGCACGTGGGTCCAGATGGACAGTCCCGAGACGTGCGAGCTTGCCGCGGCCGCCGGCTTCGACTTCGTGCTGATCGACATGGAGCACGGCACCTTCGACGTGACATCGATGGCGGGCATGATCCGCGCGGTGCAGGCGGGCGGGTCGACGCCCGCCGTGCGCGTCCCCGTGAACGAGACCTCGATCATCAAGCGGACGCTCGACGCCGGGGCGGCGATCGTCGTGGTGCCGGGCATCACCTCGGTCGACGACGCCCGCCGCGCGATCGCCGCAACCCGCTACGAGCCGCTCGGCACCCGCGGCTCGTGCCCTGTGTCGCGGTCCACCGACCACGGCCTGCGGCCCTGGGACGAGGTCGTCCGTGAAGCCCACGAGGAGGTCGCCGTCTGGCTGCTCGTCGAGCATCCGGGCGCCGTCGATGCCATCGACGAGATCCTCGCGCTCGCCCCCGACGGCATCATGCTGGGGCCGTTCGACCTGTCCATGTCGATGGGTCTGCGGGGGGAGTCGGCGCACCCCGACGTGCGCGCTGCGCTCGGTGCCGTGGTGCGCGCGGCGTCGGCTGCGGGCGTCGACTCCGTCGCCGTGACGGTCGACGACAACCCGCTCGGCGGCGCCGCAGCGGCCGGGTCGTGGTACGAGGAGGGGTGCACGATGTCCACCGTCCTCATCGATCGGCTCACCCTCGCCGCCGCGTACCGCGCCGCGCTCACGGCGATCCGGAACACCCACTGAGAAATCCGCAGAAAGAGACCACGGTTCAATGACGAATCACACCGACGTCGGCATCCCGGCGCCTACCCTCGCACGCACTCCCATCCGCCACGTCGTCGCCGCAAGCCTCACGGGCACCGCTCTCGAGACGTATGACCTCTACCTGTACGGCACCGCTTCCGCGCTGATCTTCGCCCCGCTGTTCTTTCCCGCCGCCGACCCCACGGCGAGCCTGCTGCTGTCGCTGTCGAGCTTCGCGGTGTCGTTCGTCGCGCGACCGGTCGGGGCGATCGTGTTCGGGCACTACGGCGACCGGATCGGGCGGCGGACCATCCTCATGATCTCCCTGGTCATCATGGGGCTCGCCACGTTCGCGATCGGGCTGCTTCCCACCTACAGTGCGATCGGGGCGCTCGCCCCCGCCCTGCTCGTGCTGTTGCGCTTTCTGCAGGGCTTCGGGTTCGGCGGAGAGTACAGTGCCGCGGTGCTGATCATCGCCGAGCACGCTCCCCCCGCCAAACGCGGCTTCTACGCGGGTATCAACAACATCGGTCCATCCATCGGGTTCGTGCTGTCGACGTCGGTGTTCCTGCTGTGTCTCCTGGTCTTCTCGCCGGAGGACTTCCTCGCCTGGGGATGGCGGATCCCGTTCCTGCTGAGCATTGTGCTCGTCGGCGTGGGCCTCTACCTGCGGCTCCGCATCGAGGAGTCTCCCGTGTTCGCCGACACGGTCCGCGCCGGCGAGCGCCGCCGTGTGCCGTTCTTCGCCCTGTTCCGCCACTACCCGAGGCAGGTGCTCCTCGGCACCGGCGCCCTGATCTCGATGAGCGCGCTGTTCTACTTCTTCTCGGTGTACTCGTTGTCATACGGGACGACCGTCATCGGCCACGACCGCGGCACGATGCTCATCATCCTGATGGCGGTGATCGCCGTCAGTGGTGCGCTCATCCCGGTCTTCGCCCGCCTGTCCGACCGATTCGGACGTCGTGTGCTGAGCATCGGCGGCGTCGGGCTCGCCACCCTGTGGATGTATCCGATGATGTGGCTCATCGATACCGGCTCGCTCGGGGGACTGACGGTCGCGCTGCTCGTGCTCATGATCTTCTTCTCCATGTTCTACGGTCCGATGGCGGCGTTCCTCGGCGAGCTGTTCGGAACGAGCGTGCGTTCGACCGGCGTCGGCATCGTGTTCAACTTCAGCGCGATCCTCGGCGCAGCGATCACACCCCTCGTGCTCACCGCCCTCGTCGCCGCCGCCGGCGCATCGTGGCCGGTGCCCCTCTACCTCACGGCCATCGGGGTGCTGTCGCTCTGCTGCATCCTCGCGCTGCGCGAGACGAAGGACGTCGATCTGAGGATGGACCACACGGCGCCGCCGCAGCTCTCGTGACCGTCGGCGGAGGCGGCATCCGCTGACCCCGCGGCGCGCACTCGTCATCCCGCCCGAAGGGCTCCTGTGGTGACGAGTGCGCGCCGCTGTATGTCGTCACCGCGGCGCACGGCGCTGGAGATGCGCGGCCGAATCAGCATCTCACCAGGAAAAAAAGACGAAACCCCCGCGATGTAGAAGCTACGCGAGGGTTCCTGGGGTGAGTGTAATGACCACCCGTGTGGCTCCGACCGGCATCGATCCGGTGACCTTTCGATTTTCAGTATAAGATCGAGGGTAGGGATTGCGCGTAAAAACCCATGTGAACAGGATAAACTGGGGCGCACAAGGTCGTGCAAGGTCGTGACTATGGGTGTACTTCGGGTGTACTTCTGGGGACATCGAAGGAAGAAGGGCGTGATGGCGGAGAAGCAGCAGCGAGGCAAGGGCGAGGGTGCGATCTTTCAGAGGTCGAGCGGACTTTGGGTGGCGCGTATCGAGCTGCCTGCTGGGCCTGGAGGCAGGCGCCGCAAGGAGATCACGGCGACGACAAAGGACCGCCTCATGGAGAAGCTGAAGGAGCCGCGCAAGCAGTTCTACATCCATGGCGACCTGCCGTCCGCCTCCAAGCCCGTCGCCGCGTGGATGTCGTACTGGCTTGACAACATCGCGGCGAAGCGGGTGCGGCCGAACACTCTCGCCGGATACCGCTCCGTGACGAAGCAGATCACCGCCGCGATCGGCAACATCAGGCTTGACAAGTTGCAGCCCGCGCACATTCGCCGCGTCCACGACCACATCACTTCCGCCGGCGCGACGTCCACCTACGCTCTCAATGCGCACCGAGTGCTCGCACGTGCCCTGAAGGACGCAGAAGCAGAAGGGCTGATCGCGAAGAATCCCGCTAACGTCGTTGACGCGCCCAAGAAGTCGCGTACCAACCTCAGCGCCCTCACCCTCGACCAGGCCATCACTGTGATCCAGCGCGCCGTCCCCGAGCTCGACGGAACCACCGAAGAGTATGACCAGGAACACACCCTCTGGGCGTCCTATCTCCTCACTGCTGTGCGCCGAGGAGAGCTGCTCGGCCTTGAGTGGGACCGCGTCGGCGACGTCCTTGATCTGTCGTGGCAGCTGCAACGCATCACCGACATCTCGACCGCAGCACCAGACTATGAGTACCGAGAGCTCCGCGGCACTCTTTACTGGACCAGGCCGAAGACCTCCGCAGGGTGGCGGATCATCCCGCTCGTTGAACCGTTGAGGTCCATCCTTGCCGCCCACCGCGCTCGCACTGCTCCCAACGCGCACGGTCTCGTGTTCACCATTGGCGGTCAGCCGATCGACCCTGATACGGCGACCGGGATGTGGACGGCCTACGCGGCGAGCGTCACCACGCGCAAGGTCCGTCTGCATGACCTGCGCCACACCACCGTTGACCTCCTCCTCGAGGCCGGCGTGCCCGAAGACGTCGTCATGGAGATCGTCGGGCACTCGCAGGTTGCGGTGACGAGGCAGTACAAGTCGCGTGAGAAGTTGGTGCGCCGAACGGCAGCGATGAACCAGCTGTCCGCACTTCTCGGCTACGAACAGCCCGCCCTCGAAAGCTAGCTGCCCCCGCCGGAGGCGAAGAATGCGAACCACACCACGCTCGAGAAAGCGATGATCGCGAGTGTGAGGTATCCGAGCACGAGGCCCGTGATCGCCTGCGCCTTGCCGGTGTTGTTCAGACGCTTCGAGCCGGCAAGGCCGATGTGGCCGAAGGTGATCGCGAGAAGCGTTGGGATGAACGCAACGGTCCCCGCCACCAGTCCGAAGAAGGGTATGGGTGCCCAGATCCCGATGGCGAGCGCGACGATTCCGAGGATCATGCCTGCGATCGCGGAACCGTTGACCGGCGGCTTCTGGATTTGCACGTAGGTCACGGGCGGCTGGTAGCTCATGGCGAGATCGTATCCGTTTCTACTCATCACATCACTTGTTCCTTGTGGTCCCACATGCCCTACTCGATCTTCGCCCACGTGCCGCAGCTCGCCGTGTGGAAGTCCTGTCCATCGCTGATCGTGACGGTGAGGATGCCCACAGACCCGAGGTCGTTCTGCACGATGTCGTCGTAGTTCGTGCCGGCGACGGTGATCTTCCAGTAGCAGCGCGAGCTCGTTGACTCGGTTCGGTACGTTCCCGGTTCCATGCTGACGCCGACGGTGTAGACGCCGTCCTTGAGGCTCGTCTGAGCGATCTGCGTCTCGACTGCGGTGACTGCATCTTCGCGCGCTTTCACGGCGTTCTCACGTTCCGTGAGCCCCTCCTCGCGTTTGTTCACCGCTTCCTTCTGCTCTTGAATGCGGGCGCGCTCGTCGTTGAGCATGTCGAGCGCGGCGTCGCGCTGCTCTTCAAGTTCGGTGATGCGATGGGTCGCGGTCGCCGCCTCGGCGCGGGCCTCGTTGATCTGTCCCTGTGTGCTCGCTGCGCCCACAACGAATGCGATGATGAGCGCGCCGAGGCCGGCGACGGCGAAGACGGGCCAGAAGCGTCGCACGGTGGATCTGGGCGGGGCGGCTGGCGCTGTGTCGGTCATGGTGTCTCCTGTGTTCATGCGACGAGCAGAAGCTTGCCGCGGGTACTGGTCGGGCTATACGGCTATCTCGTGGCGGTGGAGCCACCGGCCTACGCCCATCTTGGCCTTGGCGTAGGTGACGCCGCGGAGTCGGGTGAGACACGACTTCATCCAGAGGTTCAGGACGTCGACCGTGACACCCAGCTCCTCGGCGATGTCGTACTGGTGGAGGCCCTGCTGTTCAAGGGCCGCGTACCGGCGGGGGTCGATGAGAAGCTCCGCCGCGAACAGGTCCGCGCGTTCCTCGACCGCTTGCTCCCCTTCGCACCGGTCGCCGTGGTGAGCGTGGCCGAGCTCGTGCCCGATGGTGAAGACGATCTCGTCGGGCGACAGCGACATGTCGAAGTAGATCTCGCGTTCTTCCTCGTACCATTCGCCGAGCACCCCGGGCTCGAGGTGTGCGCCGTGCACGCTGATGCCGTGGCCAGCGGCGTAGCGAAGCACCTTCCTCAACATGACCACTCCTACTCGGCGTATGGGGCCTCGTCGGCCTTCCGCGTACCCTTCCGCGCAGCGGTCCGCATCTTGCTCGGCGGCTGCTTGATCCCGGGCTCATCATCCACCGAATCACCGACACCACGGAAGTGAGCGTGCGTCACGTTGCTAGTTGGACTCTCGGGGTCGGGAGCGGGATGGCGTCGGATCTCGTCGGCGAGCAGGACTGCCGCGTGCGTCACAGCTGACGCACGATGGTTCTCCTCGATTCGGACGATGAGCGATCCCAGAAGGCGCAGATGCCGTTGAGTGTCGGCAGAGTACAGGTCGCCGTCGATGTCCACACCCATCGCGATGAAGATCTTGATGAGCTTGTCGGCCTGGCCTGCAACTGCGCCCGTCTCGATATTCCGGATCGTGCGCGAACTCACGCCAGACCGGGATGCCACTTCATCCTGGGTCAGTCGGGATTCCTCGCGAATCTCCTTGACGAGCACCCCGTAGAGCAAGCGCGTTTGCTGCGACGCCTGGTTGATCGCGTCCCGCGTCAGAACCAAGTTCTTCCGGTCGGCATCAGTGTTCATGCGGACAGAGTACCCATATCTTGCCGGTCAGCGCAAGTCATCAGGAAACTATGGCCATGAAAGTTCCGGCTCCTGCTTGCGCTAACCGGAAAGAGCACGTATTGTCTTGCCTATGACCACAGGGCAAGCAGTAAGGACACTGCGAGAAGTTGCCGGTCTGACCGCACGGGATGTCGCCAGGGCCGCTGGTGTCTCCGAGTCGTACCTGTCCCGCGTGGAGACGGGTGCAGCAGACGCATCGCCGGAGTGGATCGGAACCGTGACGGCGGCCATCGCAGAGAGCATCCGCCGCCGATCTCTCCGCATCGACCGAGTAGAAGAGATGCCCGCCGCGTAGGCGCGCAGCGGGCATCGAGTACACGAAAGGAACTAGCTTTCATGACCAGCAACACGATACCTGACCGGTTCGATACTGAGGTCGCGATCGAGGCGGCGGAGGATATGACCCGCGCCAAGCCGGACGCCCTCGGCCTGTTTGACCAGATGGAGCATGTGCGCCGGATGGTCACCCTCAACGTCCTCAAAGGAGAGACCGCACGGGCGAGAGCGCGGGCGATCACGTTCGCGTTGATCCGAGACGCACTCCCCACGAGTGCTGAGCGGAAGGCGGTGGCAGCATGACCGCCATCGACAGGAGCGCGCAGCTCGACGACCTCAAGATCGTCACCCTCACCGATGGGGAGGTGTGGTCCGCCCGTGACCTCATGACCTTCGCCGGCTACACGAACTGGCGGAAGTGGTCCGGTGCTATCGACCGGGCGATCGAGTCGGTCAACGCGTCCGGTTTGAACGCCGCCGACCATTTTGCCGGAGGGGTCAAGATGGTCGAACTGGGCTCCGGAGCGCGCCGCGAGGTCGAGGACGTCAACCTCACCCGCTACGCGTGCTACATCCTGTTCCAGAACGCGGACTCGCGGAAGCCGGAGATCGCGGCGTTGCAGCAGTACTTCGCCGTGCAGACACGGAAGCAGGAACTCGCGCCCACTACGGCACCGACTGGTGCCGAGTTGATCGCTCTCGCCGTGGTCGAGGCGCAGCGGATGCTCGCGGAGAAGGATAGGCAGATCGCTGAGCTCGAGCCGCGTGCGGCGCACGCTGACACGTTCCGTCAGGCCGATGGGCTCCGCACTATCGGGGATGTCGCGAACGACCTCAAGGTGCATGCCCTGTCGAACTACCCGGGCGTGAAGGTGCTGCAGAAGGACGTGTACGACCTCGCCGGGCAGATCGGGCTCATCATCCGGGGCGACACGATCCGCCACAACCAGCCGACCGCGCGTGCGATCGAGGCCGGATGGGTGAAGCCGAAGGAGAGCGTCATCGACACGAACCACGGTGACGAGTTGAAGATCACTGCCCGGTTGACGCCGAAGGGTCAGGGGAGGCTCTGGGATGCCGCGGTCACGAACCTCGCGCAGAACGGTGTCGTCTACGTCCGTAAGGAGACCGCAGCATGAGCACCTACCTGTACCGGGCCGTGAACACTGAGGACGTCTTTGTGGTCACCGACTGGGAGGACGGAGAAGAGCACGGTTACACGGCCGAGCCGGGCGAGCACATCTTTGGTCGCATGTCGGGGTACCTGTCTCGGTCTGGTGCGCGTGACGCGGGTCTCCGCTCCGGACACCCGTTCGAGGTGATCCGGTCGGAACCGGTTGTGTTCCTCACCGCCGAGGGCCGGAAGGCGAAGCGCATCGCGCAGCTCGAAGCGGAACTCGCGGAACTGCGAGGCGCGTCATGAACGCCCCGAAGATCTCCTACTCCATCCCGGAGGCCGCCGAAGCGACCGGGTACGGGGAGACGACGATCAAGGAAGCCGTGCGGTGCGGTGATCTCACGCCGCGGTACGCGAACCGCAAGCCCGTCATCCTCGCCGACGACTTGCAGCAGTGGGTCGCTTCACTCCCGATCGTCAGCCCGACCGAACGGAAGCGAGGCGAGCGTTCATGGACGGTCTGACGTTGCTTGGTTGGATCGCCGGCCTGACCGCCGTGTACACCGCCTGGTTGTGGGCGGTCAGGGACACGGAACGACACCGGTAACCACCGGGTCACCGGCCTATTGAGGGGTCAAACCCTCTATAGGCACTATTCGTCGCGCCTTGCGTGGCGAGCGAACATTGACAATTCCATATGAGAGACACGCTGATATGTCGTCTCGATGTTCATGGCCCGGTATGTCCCGGCACCGAACATCGGCACACCAATGGGGACGACAGGAAACGCACGCTACGGGCCACTAGGTGGTGGAGATGCCGGGGTGCTGGAACGGGCGAGTGGCTGCTATCGGATGCGGCCCGGGAATCGAAGGGATTCCAAACAGTTTTTTCGTGTTGAGGGACGTGCTGAACGAATCGCCGGATGAAGAACCGCGGATACGCGGGATGGATCATTGGACGAGCGATCGGGCACGTGAAAACACCTTGTGTTCATGGACTGCTGTACGAGCCGGAGTCGTCGGCCGGGCAGAGAAGACACTGGTCGCGCACGAGTTGGTCGACAACCCTGTGGGTTGTTTCGTGGTTCGAGTCCACGGGTGCGTACGAGGGGCGGGCAGAAGGACGTCAAGGGGTTGATTTCTGTTACCTAGCCCGCCCCCTTTTTCATCAATGCAGGAACGGAGAGTGGTGTGGACATCAGATGGGAAGACCCCGCCCCACGTGGAGGCAGAACAGACTGGAAGGGCATCGTTGAGGTGCTGCGTTCCCGGCCAGGTGTCTGGGCGTTGATCAGCGAGAACCTTCCAGCGCACGCGGCAACAACCCTCCGCCGCTACCCGGGCGTCAAGGTCACGACGCGCGACATCACCCCGCAGGGCACGGTGAAGATCTACGCCCGATGGGAGGGCACGGATGCAAGCACGAGTCCGTGAGCTCGTCGCCTACGCCGAAGCCTGCGGATTCACGCTGACCGGGAAAGACGGGGGAGGCCACTACACCCTCACCCACCCGAACGGGGCGACCATGCGCATCCCCTCCACGCCCGGTGACTTCCGAGGCGACAAGAATGCACGCGCCAAAATGCGACGCCTGTCCGGAGTGACACCGAAACGCCCGAACTCGGGGAGACATCGGAAAGGCATCCGTCTTCCCGGTTTCGATCCCGCTACGGAACGGGTTGAGTCGATATCCGCGAGATGGGAGCGGCTCGCGAAACAACACCGTGAACTATGCGAACGAATCACATGGCTTCAAGAAGTCGATGATCAAGACGGTTGCCGTGAAGCGATCAGTGACCTCCTTGCCGTTGAGGAGAACATCGAGAGCATGGGAAAACGGATACCGCTCCGAACGTTCCGGACCTGGCCATGAGGAGCGATATCCCACCCAGTGAACGGTGCGAGGAATGCGACGGGTGGGGGTGGGTGATGATCTCATTCGACCCCGACCGCGATATCAACTGTCCCTGTTGCCAGGGAACAGGAAAGCGAGACAACTATGAACACTCCTGAAATGCTCACGGAGCTCGGCCCGGGCGAACGATTCGTATTCGGATCGAACGCCGAGGGAATCCATGCAGGCGGAGCTGCCCGCACCGCATACGAACGGTGGGGTGCCGAATGGGGCGTCGGAGAAGGCCTCACGGGCCTCTGCTACGCACTACCCACCATGACGGGAATCGCCGATCTGCATGCCGCGGTCGCTCGATTCCTCACCACGGCGCGGGCTCACCCGCACTTGCGCTTCCTCGTCACCCCTATCGGGTGCGGGATCGCAGGCCACGCGCCCGCCGAGGTAGCACCCGCGTTCGCGGGACACCCATCCAACGTCATCATCCCGGCCTCGTTCCAGGCCATCATCGGAGGAGAACAGCAATGACCGAAGAAACCCTGGAAGTGTTCAAGGGATTCGACAAAGACCTCAAGTGCCGCGGGTTCCAGTACGAGGTCGGGAAGACGTACACCCACAATGGGCCGGTGTCGCTCTGCAGCTCGGGGTTCCATGCCGTCGAACTTCCCCTCGACGCGATGTCCTACTATCCGCCCATCGGATCTGTCTACCATCGGGCGGCCCTGGGGGGTGTCACCGACGAGCGCGAGAAGGACTCGAAGCGCGTTGGCGCGCAGATCACGGTTGGCGCGCAGATCAACGTCTTCGGGCTCATCGAGGCGCACGTCGAAGCGATCTGGGATCGTGCGGCGAAGAAGCCTTCGGAGAAGAAGAACGCGACCACCGGGGACTCCGCGCACGCCGCGACCACCGGGTACTCCGCGCACGCCGCGACCACCGGGTACTCCGCGCACGCCGCGACCACCGGGGACTACGCGAACGCCGCGACCACCGGGCGCTACGCGCACGCCGCGACCACCGGGGACTCCGCGCACGCCGCGACCACCGGGTACTCCGCGCACGCCGCGACCACCGGGTACTCCGCGCACGCCGCGACCACCGGGGACTCCGCGCACGCCGCGACCACCGGGTACTCCGCGCACGCCGCGACCACCGGGTACTCCGCGCACGCCGCGACCACCGGGTACTCCGCGCACGCCGCGACCACCGGGGACTCCGCGCACGCCGCGACCACCGGGCGCTACGCGCACGCCGCGACCACCGGGTACTCCGCGCACGCCGCGACCACCGGGTACTCCGCGCACGCCGCGACCACCGGGTACTCCGCGCACGCCGCGACCACCGGGGACTACGCGAACGCCGCGACCACCGGGCGCTACGCGAACGCCGCGACCACCGGGTACTCCGCGACGAATGAGGCGTCGACTGCCGATGAGGGGTCGATCGCCGCCGTTCTCGGCCGAGGGAAGGCGAAGGGCGCGCTCGGGTGCTGGCTTGTGCTCACCGAGCGCGACAACAAACGGAACATTCTCGGCGTGCAGGCCGTGCAGGTCGACGGCGAGACGGTCCACCCGAACGTGTTCTACACGTTGCTGGACGGGAAGGTCACGGAAGCGTGATCGACCGAGACGAACCAATCGAATGGGCCGGGGAATCCCCGGCCCTTCCTGTCGCGGCCAGCGCTATCGGGGCAGTGTGCCTCCTCGTCGCTGTAGTGACCGTGGGTGTCTACGTAGGGATGGGGATGCCATGACCGGGATCGTGCTGGGCATGCCAGAAGACACGTACCATGCGCATTCGGCGTTGTCTTCGACTCAGGCGAAACTGCTGCTGGATTCGCCGGCCATGTACGACTGGGTTGTAACTCAGGGGCATCGGACGGAGAAAGCGGCGTTCGATCTGGGTTCCGCGATTCATGCTGAAGTTCTCGGCAGTGGGTACGACGTTGTCGAGTTGGATTTTGATGACTTTCGTTCCGCGGCGGCGCGAACCGCACGGGACGAGGTACGTGCTGCGGGGAAGATTCCGATGCTGCGGAAAGACATGACGGAAGTGCATGCGACCGCGCAGGCTGTGCTCGCGCACCCGAGGGGACGTGCGTTGCTGGAACGGGAAGGTGACGCGGAAGCATCCGTGTTCGCTACCGACCCCGCTACGGGTGTGCAGATGCGGTGCCGGTTCGATTTCTTGCCTGCGGATCGTCGCGTGGCTGTTGACCTGAAGACCGCCCGTAAGGGGCATGCGAAGGTCCACAAGTTCGCATCATCGATCGTCGAGTACGGGTATGACGTGTCGTGGGCTTGGTACACGCGCACCGCGGAGCTCGCTCGTGAAGCGGTCACAGACTTGGTCTTCCTTGTCGTGGAGACCGAGCCCCCGTATCACCTGGCCGTGTATCGGCTCAATGACGAGTTCAAAGAGATCGGTGAGGCGAAAGCGCTCAGGGCGCGTGAGATCTTCGCGCGTTGCACCGAAACGGGGGAGTGGCCAGGACTTCCCACGGACATTCAAGTGATCCGTCCCCCTCAGTACGCGATCTATCAGCACATCGATGACATGGAGACATCATCATGACCGACATCACCCTCCCCGAAAGTTCTGAGCGTTCCCGTTTGCACCGTGAGGCGAAGCCCGAGCGCGTGGTCGACGACCTCGTGACAGCTGATGACCGCATCAAGGTCTTCTGGCGCCGCTACCCGGAGGGGCGTCTCGACACTCACGTCATCCTCATCAATGGGCAGGACGTCGAAACACTTGACACCTTCACCGGCAACCTCCATCTGGCGGGCGGGGAAGTGCGATACACGGTGCGGGCGTCGGTGTACCGGTCTGCCTACGACGTGCGACCGATCGCGACCGCGGAAGCCACCCGAGGAACCAAAGACGCCGACGAGGTCACCGCAGCGTTCCCGCAGGAGACCGCACGCACCGCGGCACTGTCGGCCGCGCTCCGCTTCGCAGGCATCAACCCGCCCCGACGGAAGGCGAAGCCGTGAGGCCATTCGTGTTCAAGACCGCCGGCATGTGGTTCATCACCATCGCCGGACAGCATGTTGGTTCCCTCGCCGGGTATCACCGGTTGCCGTCAGCGATCGCCGCAGCTGAGTTCTACGCCGCCCACGGGTTGGAACCGTCGTCATGACGACCAAGACCGGCTTCGACGCGACAACATCGGCCCTCATCCTCGAACGGGATGGGGGCCGCTGTTTCTGGTGCAGGAATTGGGTCGCATCCGGCCTTCGCGGGGTTGACTACAGCCTTCACCATCGGTGCCCACGCGGTTCCGGCGGGGTCGGGAAGCGGGACACGTGGACGAACAAGGCTTCGAATGGCCTCACCCTCTGCGGCAGTGGCGTGACGGGCTGTCACGGGTGGGTCGAGTCCAAGCGTGGCCTTGCGCTCGATCTCGGGCTGCTGGTGTCGCGCGTCGCCGCAACGGTCAATCCGGCTCGCCGACCCGCACTTATCCCCGTCACCGACCGTGACGGGGCCCGATGGTGGCTCACCGACGACGGACGTAAAGAGCCGGTCGGTCCTGATGTGCAGTTCTAGGAGGAACAGTTGGGATACGAACATGGGTTCGACGCGGAAGATGCAGAGGAACTGATGTACCTCGTGCACGATGGCGACAGCAACCGCATCGCCGGCTGGATGGAACAGCACATCCGCAGCTACCGCGACATGCACGCGCTGTTCAAACTCCTCACCCGGATGATCGCCAAGTCTTTCCCACTCGCTCTCACCAAGGGAGTCAACTTTCGGGAAGGCGACTTGTGGGTCATGGAGGACCGTGGTGCGACCCCAGCCGCACGCGACGCGGCACGCATGATGACCGTCGCGATGAACGGCGACGACGACACGCTCACCGCGCTCATCCTCGCTGCACTCACCCAACCCGAGGAACACCACGCGGCCATCGCAGCGTATCTCCTCGCGGCGTGGGGCGACGGTCTTCGCGCGATCACCGAAATGGCAGGTCACACACGGTGACCCTCACGGCGCGTTTCGAGGGCGGCATGTGCCCCGCCGGGTGCGGATCTCGTATCCATATCGGAGACGCGATCAGGAAAGACGAAGACCTCGACGCGTTCGTCCATGACGAGTGCGCACCGAAACCCGATCCGTACACGCTCGGGCCCAACGAGATCGTCTGCGGGTCGTGCTGGCTCGTGAAGCCATGTCGGTGCGACGAATGAGTCTATAGGAGGCAGGAAAGCCGTGCTTGATACGGAACGCCGCATGGCGGGGGTCGGTGCGGATGGCGCGTGAGCGAGCGACCATCAACGTTGACATTTGGTCAGACGACGACTTCCGAGACCTCACGGGGGGAGCTCAATCGCTCTACTTCAAGCTCACGTCGCATCCGAAGTTGGACTACTGCGGGTGTGTCGAGTTTCACCCAGGCCGGCTAGCGGCGATGTCGCGTGAGATGTCCCCGGGGGACGTGATGGTCGCAGCACAGGAGCTTTCCGACAAGTACTTCATCGTCGTCGATCAAATGACCGATGAGGCGCTCGTGCGGTCGTTCCTCCGTCACGACGGTCTGATGAAGCAGCCGCGCCTCGCGGTGTCGGCGGCGAAAGCGTTCGGATCGATCGCGTCATCGAAGATCCGAGCTGTCGTCGTCCATGAACTACAGCGACTCCGAAAGTCGGAGCCCGACCTTGCGGCGTGGGACAAGCCACAAGTGTTGACGGTGTTGAAGCAGAACGCGGTGCCGGTGCGCGAGACGAAGACGGATCTCGACTGGGACTTCCCGGAGTTCCTTCCGTTCCCGACGGGCAACGCTACGCCCGACGTTTAGCCCAAACGTCGCCCAGAGCTACGGGCGCGCCTACTACATCTACATCTACATCTACTACTACAGCTACGAATCTTTCAGATTCTCGCGCCCTGCGCGGCACAGTTATCCACAGGGTCACTGTCCCTCGGTCTACCGAGGCAGTGACCCTTTCCCGTGGCTGTGGAACTCGTGAGAAAGAAGGTCTTCAGAATGAATGGTTGGGAACTCCTCGGATGGTTCGCCGCCGTCGCGGCATGCATCATCGTGGCCGCGTTGACGTTCTTCGTCGTCTACGCGGTCGTCTCAGCGGTCCGTGGTGTGCGTGGTCGACGTGCTGTCCGGTCGGAAACCTTGTACCGGGGGCGTTCCGATGAGCGGTGAGCCCACGCCTGCGGCGCTCACGGCCCCGCTGGCGGACGAAACCCCACCGGCTGGTGTGCTGGGTAGGGATGCGTCCTGTTCGCCCCTCACAGAGGCGCACAGCGGTGACAAGTTGGACACGTTCATCCAGTACTGCGTCACCCGATGGGAACGTGAGAAGCCGTTCCGGAAGCGGCTCCTCAGCGAGATCACCATGCGGATCGGGGAAACCCTCCACGAGCACAGGAAGGCCACCGGCCGTGCCTCGTGAAGGCGCCCGCCGGGACACGCGGTGTGAGAACCCGAACCACAAGCACGGCATCTACTGCTACAAGAAGTGCTGCTGCTCATGTGACGTTTGCGGGGCCGCGAACAGTGCTCACGCGGCGAGACAACGCCGAAACGCAGCGTACGGTCGCCACCCGGTACGCCACCCTGTCGAGCCCGTGATCGAACGACTGGTGCTTCTCCGCAAGGACGGGTGGACGATGCGTGAGATCGCAGACGCGACCGGGATGAACAAGTCCAGCCTGCAGCGGATGCTCCGCCAACCCGGTAGGTGGGTCACGGCGGAGACAACGCAACGCATCCTCGGTGTCCACTCGCTCCAGAAACGGACGACCGCGTTCGTTGACGCGACCGGCACACGCCGGCGCATCCAAGGACTCGCCGCACAAGGCTGGACCCTCACCGCCCTCGGACAACGGATCGGGAAAGACGCCCAGCAGATGTGGTCATGGACGCACGCGAACCTCGTGACCGTCGCCATCCACGAACTCATCAAAGAGCTGTACGACGAGCTCGAAGTCGCGCCTCCACCGGAGGGGCCGTACGCGGTCCGTGCACGCCGCATGGCCGTCAAACACGGGTGGGTACCCGGGCTCTGCTGGGACGACATCGACGATCCCAGAGAACGCCCCAAGGGACTCCCGAAAGCCGCCTGAAACATTCCGTGGCCCACCCATGGTGGTGGGCCACACGCATACCCGGAGCACACCATGAAGCCCTACTACGAAGACGACCTCGTGACCCTCTACCACGGTCGCTACGAAGACGCGGAAATCCCGGCCGCGGATGCGATCGTCACGGATCCGCCCTATGGCGAGACGTCGCTCGAGTGGGACACATGGCCGACAGGTTGGCCCGATGCTATGGCGACCGTCGCACCATCGTTGTGGGTCTACGGATCAATGCGGATGCACCTCGCACATTCACGAGAGTTCATCGCGGCAGGGTGGCAGTTCTCGCAGGACTTCATCTGGGAGAAGCACAACGGATCCGGCCTCGCGGCCGACCGATTCCGGCGCGTGCATGAGATCGCCAACCTTTGGTATCGAGGGGAATGGCGGGATCTCTACCATGTGACACCGACGACCCCGGATGCAACGCCCCGAGCACTGCGTCGGCGGGCCACGAAGGGGGAGCATCAGGGGTCACGGGGAGCGTCGGACTACGTTTCGGAGGACGGCGGTCCGCGTCTCATGCGGTCAGTCCAGTACGTCCGTTCCACGCACGGCCACGCTGTCCATCCGACTCAGAAGCCGGTGGGCGCTGTCGCACCCCTCATCGAGTACAGCACCCCACCGGGTGGTCTTGTGATCGACCCATTCGCCGGGTCCGGGACAACGGCCATCGCCGCTCGACATCTCGGCCGGCGATGTGTCGCCTATGAGGCGCGCGAGGACTACGCCGAAGCTGCGGCCCACCGCCTAGCTCAGCAAGCGTTCGACTTCTCTTCCCTCGGGGACGGTGATGCAGCGTGACACCCATCACGCTCCGCGCCGGCAGCCTCTTCTCTGGATACGGCGGACTCGATCTCGGTGTCGTGGCGGCGCTTGCCCGGTTCGGTTTCAGGGTGGAGCCTGCGTGGTTCTGTGAGTTCGATGAGGCGCCGTCGCGGATCCTCGCGCATCACTGGCCGGATGTTCCGAATCTCGGCGACGTCACGAAGGTCGACTTCACGAAGGCCCCGCGAGTCGATGTGATGTCGGGCGGGTTCCCATGCCAGGACGTGTCGGTAGCGGGCCGTCAGCAGGGACTCAAGGACGGCACGCGTTCCGGATTGTGGGCGGAGTTCCGTCGGGCTATCTCGGAGCAGCGGCCCCGGCTGGTCGTGATCGAGAACGTTCGCGGTCTGCTGTCAGCCGATGGTGAGCCGTGGCATGACGAGATGACCGCCGCCGATGCGGAAGTGCGGCGGTGGGATCGGGTGGCCGCGTTGATTGAGCACAGGATCAGGAGGTGGGCGGGTGACCGCGACTACGTCAGACGGAAACGTGCCGAACTCGTTCGCGTTGCTCGACACCGCAAGCGGGCGTTGGCTCGACGCGAACGGGAGCATCGACTTGTTCAGCGAGCTATCGCCACAGTTCTGCGGGATCTGGCCGACCTCGGGTTCGATGCGGAATGGACGGGTCTGGAAGCGTCCACAGTCGGTGCCCCCCACGCCCGGTTCCGTGTCTTCATCATCGCCTGGCCCCGAGAAGGGGGGGCGGTTGCTCCCGACCCCGAACGCTGCGGTGAGTAACGACGGTGAAGGGGTCGACACTTTCATGGCACGCCGCGCGAAGGTGAATGCCGCGTCGGGGGCGAGTAACGGGATCCCGTTGACGATCGCCGTGCAGATGCTCAACGGGGGAGGATGATGTCTCTTCGGATCGTGCCGGTTGACCTCGCGTCCGCTCGTGAGTTCGTCGCCCTGCACCACAGGCACAACGACCCGCCGATCGGTCACAAGTTCAGCATCGGCGTCGCAGACGGACACGAGCTCGTCGGTGTTGCCATCGTTGGGCGCCCCGTGTCCCGAGTCATCCAGTCCGAAGGCGCGACGCTCGAAGTGATCCGCACGGCGACGGACGGCACGAGGAACGCGAACAGCATGCTCTACGGCGCGTGCCGGCGCGCCGCGTTCGCGCTCGGCTACGACCGGCTTATCACGTACACGCAGGCGGATGAGTCGGGCGCGAGCCTCCGTGCAGCTGGGTTCCGTGTGGTCGCGCAGCGTCCGCCGCGCCCGGGTTGGGATACGCCGTCGCGGCGGCGGACGAACAAGGCCGACAATGTGTCCCGAACCCTCTGGGACACATTGACCAGCGTGGAGGTTCGAGATGCGTCTACTGCCGACTCCGACGACGAGTGAGATGAACGGGCCGGGGAGGCATGGTGAGGGTGGGCAGGATCTCAGGACGGTTGTTGCCGACGCCGGACGCGTACAGCGCGGACCGGGGCGGCAGTCAGCATCCGGACAAACGCCGCAGGGGGGGGGCACTCGGTCACGATCCAAGACGTGGTCGAGCACCTGCTACCCACGCCGACGACGCAACCGGAAACGGGCAACGGTCATGCACGGGACCTTGGCCGTGAGGCGCGGCAGATGCCCACTCCTCGCGCGACCAGGGGCGGCTCATCCACTGAGCTCGCATACGGCCTTGGGGGTGCCCGCTCGGACGACGACCGGCCACAAGGGACGGTAGTGCCGCGCGACGACTGGGGGATCTACGCCGAGGCTGTGGCCCGGTGGGAGCGGATCACTCGCCCCGCCCCGTCGCCTGTGCGGCACGACGGGAAGGGCGGGAAACCGCGCCTGAACTCGGAGCTCCCGGAATGGATGATGGGTCTCCCCGAGGGGCATATCACGGGCGTCGGGTTGACCCGGGCCGAGGAGCTGAAAGCCGCTGGCAACGGCGTCGTCCCACAGCAGGCCGAGGCCGCGACGGTCGGCCTTCTCCAGCGTGCGCCTGAAGCGCTCGCCTCACTTCTGGAAGGTCGAATATGAGCAGAGTTATCGAGATCGAAAGCGGTGCCCAGGTTGTCCCGAACGTGCGGGATGCCCGGGCTGTCTATCCGGAATGGGTGGCGCATCTCGCATGCGATGCCGACCTGCGAAAGAAGTCGGCCCACTATTCGATGGTCGCATCGGAGTTGGTGATCGAGTCGTGAGCGTGTGGACGATCGTCCTCCCGTACCCCCGTCCACCCGACGGGTTATCTGCGAACAGTCGCACGCATTGGCGTGTGAAAGCAAGGGCGACAGCCGAGGTCAGGAACCTGGTTGTCGCCCTTACTCGTTCCCACCGGGTACCGAAAATGCAACGTTGCGAGGTGCAGATCGTATGGGTTGTCACGGACAGGCGGAAACGGGACACGGACGGCCCTGACCCGTTCTGTAAAGCGATCTACGACGCGATCGGTTCAGACCGTGGCATCTCAGCACACATCGTGCCTGACGATTCCCCGGAATGGATGTCGAAACCACGCCTCCGTATCGAGTACAGGCCGGGGGAGAAGGCCAGGTTCGAGGTCACGATCCGTGACATCAGCCACCGACCAGACGACATAGACGCGATAGCGAGAACCATCCAATGAACAAGAGAGCACAGGATCAACTCGACCGTGAGATGCAGCGCATGAAGGACATGGGTATCACGATCAGCGTGACGCCCGCCGCCGCCGGTGCCCGTGAAGGGTTCGAGGAGCGACCCGCCGGGCTCATCGCCGACGCCGCGAAACGCCACGGCATCTACCACGGAGAGGACACCTGATGACGAGCATCACCATTCGCGGGAACATGGTCGCGCCCGTCGAACTGAGGTTCACGAAGAACGGCCTTCCCGTGGGGAACGTGACCGTGGCCGTGAACCGGGGTCGAGATGACAAGAAGGAAACCGACTTCCACCGCATCACACTGTGGGGTTCCCTCGCAGAGAACGCAGCGCACCTCGAGAAGGGCACGTCGGTGATCGTCGTCGGACGTCTCGAATCCCGCACCTACGAGGACCGCGACAACGTGAAACGTACAGCGTGGGAGATCAACGCCGACGCGTTCGGACCCGACCTGCGATTCGCAACCGCACAGGTCACCCGCGCTGTGCAGGGTTCGGGAAACTTCCCGCAAAACTATCCCGCCCAGCAGGAGCCCTGGACGCCCCCGGCCTCGGGCGCGGATGGCTGGGTAAACCCCAACTACGGCGAGAACGCCCCGTTCTGACCGATGAGTACCGGAAAGCAACCACCAGAAGGGTCAGGTATGCATAAGAATCGTGCGTCACGCCGCACCATCCTGAAGGGTGCCGCGTGGGCGATGCCCGTGATTGCAGCAGCGGTCACGGCACCCGTCGCCGCTGCGACGAGCGTCCCCGCCACGGAGCCCGCGGTGTGCGGCGGCACGGGCGGCAACAACGGCCGCTACTACGTCGAGGACGACCGGATCACGGTCGCTTTCGACGCTGCACCCGACATCTACGAGATCAACGTCCGTTACGTGGACGGCTCGGCGCAGAGCTTCGGGACGAACTACGGGAGCGCGCCCGCACGCGGCGAGACCGCCTGGGCGGTGCCGCTCCGCGCCCGCCCCGCGTGGATTCAGGTCCACGGCTTCAATGACCACTACGGGATCGAGTGCTGATATGAGCGACCGCAAGAGCAACGCGAAGAAGAAGAGCATCATCACGACAGTCGCCCTCGCGGGCGCTCTGGCGCTGGCGGGCTGTACGAGCGACGCCGACACTGCGTCGTACAACCTGTCGCGGGAGGCCGAGCAGTTCAACATCGAACGCCGCATCACCTTCATCAACGGGATCACGAACGAGATCATGCTCACCGTGGAGGGATACTGCTCCGTTGAGACGGCGGACTCCGGGCTCGCGGGGGCGCTGGAGGTGACCTGCAAACAGGGGCCGGACCAGTACACGAAGGACTTCCTCGGCCTCAGCGACAACGTGACGTACATCACCGAGCAGCTGGAGTCGAAAGACGTCAGCCTGTACCACCGAAAGATCATCATTAAGCCGGAGAGCATCTTCCCCGAGTTTGACCTGGAGGCGGGGGAGCAGTGACCGACCAGGAGATCCGGGTCGGTCAGGTCTGGAGAAGGAAGCGGAACGGCCGGTTGATCCGCATCACCCGGCAGAACACGCACGCCGGGAAGCCGGTGGACGACTGGCGGTGGAACGGCGTCGACTACACGGGCGACGGCTGGTGCTGGGGCTCAAACATCCGGCGGGACTGCGAACTGGTGGAGGACGTGAAGTGAGCGACCGTATCGACCATGCGCAGGAGGCGCGGGGATTCCTGGACCTGGCGAGGCAGATCCCGTCCAACGAAGACGAGACGAACCCCGCCGCCGCACTCGCAATCCAGGAAGCGCAGGCGCACGCGCTACTCGCACTCGTGGAACAGCAGCGCATCGCGAATCTCATCGCGCTGACTCGCGTAGGGCAGAGTGACTTCATCGACAGCGAGGAAGCTGGGTATCTGCTTGTCGGCGATGCCCTTTACGGGGCTCTCGTGACCACCGTCCAGACGAGCCCCGATGACGAGCACTATGAAATCCGCCCTGAGATCCGGGAAGCGCTGGGGCTGTCATGAGCGACACGATCACGAACCTCATCCACATCCCCGGCGTGCAAGCCCGCGTCGTCGTGGATGCGGAGTACGACTGGGCGACGCTCGGAGCTCTGCTCGCGGAAGGGCTCGACAGCGAGCAGGCGGAGCTACTGGATGCCCTCGCGCAGGGGCTCTGGACGGGGGATGCAAACGGCCTTATGCAGCTCCAGTACATCGCTGACCACATCACCGTCGATCCCGGCGCGTACGACAAGGGGGCGGTCATCTGGTTCCTGCGGGAGCTGCTGGTGCGCCTGGAAGGGGAGAGTTGATGGCAGAGCACTACGCGGCGGATCACTTCTCCTGTAAGCCCGAGGCACCGGATCACGACTGCTCATGCCACATCGCGCCGCCGTGCAGTGCGTGCGTGGAGTGCCCTGCGTGGGATGAGGAAGGAGAGGACTGATGGACGAGAACGCATGGAAGCGCCCGAAGGGCTTCGAGGACGCCGCGACCGACAGGGCTGCGGAGATCGCGGCGGAGGGCGAGATCGAGGACGTGGAAGAGGCGTTTCTCTCCGGCGCGCTCTGGGCCGCGCTGGTGGCGGAGGGGCGGATTGATGCCTGAGTTTGAGGGTAAGCGCGTCGAAGAGACCATCATGCAGTACACCGAGTACGTCTACTGGGATGGCGATGAGGTGGTGGCGACCGAGCGCATGGAGGACGACAGCGCTTACGACGTGCGGAGTACGCGCGAGCCGACCTCTGACGAGATCACGGACTACTACGGAGAACAGGTAGGAGAGGGCTGATGCCTGACCTCAAGCCCTACCACTACCCCGACGTGTACAGGGTGCTGCTGGCAGAGACGGAAGAGCACGAAATGCAGATCCTCCATGAGGACGGTCTCTACCGGCACCTGCGGTTCCAGAAGCCCGGCACGGGCATCTACCACTGGGACATCATCACGTGGCCAGGATCGCTCGCGATCCGCGGCGACATCGGCGAGGGGTTCATCTTCACCCGTGAGCGGGACATGCTCACGTGGTTCGACCAAAACCAGGCGCCGGGATGGATCAAGCCCGACTACTGGGCGGAGAAGCTGGACCGCGGCGCGCGGAACGTGAGGGTGTTCTCGCGGGAGAAGTGGGCGGCCTGGCTTCGCGGAGACCCCCAGCGATATCTGCCGCAGTCGGCCGAGTCGGAGGTCGACAGCGTGGAAGAGGCCGTCACGGTTCTGGACGACTTCAACATCCAATGGGACTACGAGGACGTGGAGTCGTGGAAGGACTTCGACTTTCACTTCCTGCTCGCGTGCCACGCGATCCTGTGGGGCGCGAAACGCTACCACGCGGCGAAGAAGGGAGCGGGCAATGCCGACTGAGCGGGAACTGGCCGAAGACCTCGCGGGAGCACTCGCTCTGCTGCTTTATGACGCGCACCCGACATACGGGAGCACCGCGGGCTGGCGGGGCGGCTACGGCGGGCAGGTCATGACACGGGGCTGTTCCATCATCGACCCGCCGCCGGGTGCCGAGTGGACGCAGTACGACCTGCTGTCCCGCCCGCTGCGCGCCTACATGGACGCGCGACCGCTGTTCGATCTGGACGCCGCTCGGAAGCGGGTCCGCGAGAGCGCGCAGGGCGCGGCCGATGACCTGAGGAGGAGCCGATGAGTGCCCGTGCCAAGGCCAGCGAGTTCGCGGAGCGCCGGGTGAGGACAGCGGCGCAGAAGGTCGCTTCAGACCTCCGCCGCGCGGCCGACGAGATCGACCAGGCTGCGAAGACAGTCGGTGTCGATGACATCCCCGCCGCGGTCGTCAAGCTGGTCGTGGGCGCGCTATGGCGCCTTGACCTGCCGTCGGTGGGGCTGCGGGATCTCGTAGAACTGCGACGCGACTACGAGGCCGGGTACGAAGAGGGGTTTCATCACGGGCGCTCTACCCCGCAGGCACTCCACCCCACAGGCGCCATCTGCGACCACGGGTGCACGGCGGTGTCCGGCGTATGCCTCCTGGACCACAAGCAGATCAAGGGAGGCGATCGATGACGCGCGCGATGGGGTCGCACCAATCGGCGCGCGCGAAGTCCGTGACCTGGCTGACACCACGCCACATCATCGACGCACTGGGGCCGTTCGACCTGGACCCCTGTGCCGCGCCGTCGCCGCGTCCGTGGGATACGGCGAAGCGACACATTGAGCTGCCGGAGGATGGGCTCACGGCGGAATGGTCGGGAAGCGTCTGGCTGAATCCGCCATATTCGTTCGCCGCGTGGAAGTGGCTGGGCAAGCTTGCGAATCATGGCGACGGTATCGCGCTGATCTTCGCGCGCACCGAGACGCGCGGGTTCGTGGAGACGGTGTGGCGGCGAGCGACAGCGGTGCTTTTCCTGCATGGTCGCTTGCACTTCCACTACCCGGACGGGCGTCGGGCTGCCGCGAATGCAGGTGCCCCATCTTCGAGTGGACTGCGGAAGGGATCTGGAACACCGACATCACCGGCTCCTGGGAGGAGCTGGACGTCGCGCTCATACTCCCTGACGATCTGGTGCGTCTCGACATCGTGGAAGACGAGCCCGCGGACGTCGCGGAGGCCAAGGTGCCGGTCATTGACGACGCGATGGTCGAGCGAGCTTCCCGTCGCGACTACGAGTACTATCCGGGCCACGCCGCGGGCGAGTGGGACCGCATTCTCGCGGAGGACGTCGTGACAGCGCGCCGATGCCGCGCGAGGGTCCGTGCTGTTCTCGAAGCAGCCCTCGGAGGTGAGAGCAATGTGTGAGCGTGGAGAACCCGACGTGTCCGATGTGCGCGAGTGGTACATCATCGGCCGGCGGATGTATCAGCCGTTCTTCTCCGAGAAGGAGTTGGCGGCACCGTTCGACAAGTGGCTCGCCGAGCGCGACGCCCAGCTGACAGCTGCGCCGGACGAAGGAACGATCGTCCGCGCAGTGAGCCCGGAGACCCCGACGACGGAGGATGTGCGGAGCGATTACGCCTGGGGTTCGGTCTACCTTGCTTCACCGGCGGAAGCCGAACAGCGTGAGGCCGAGTTCGACCGATGGCTCGCCCAGCACGACCGCGACCTACTACGCGCTTTCGCCGAAAGACACAAGGCCGAGGGATACGAGCACCTCGCAGGTGTCCTATCGACGCCGACCAGCCGATGGCTCCGAGCAAGGGCCGAAGATGGCTGAGTACCCGCCCCGCATGCTCGTCCCCGGCGGGCACGTCTTCGAGACCGACAAGAACGGTCACGTCGACACCTGGGCATGGGAGGAGGGCTACCACAACGGCCCGTTCTGTGTGAACTGCGGCGAAGGCATCTGCGAGCACTGCAACCGGGATGTCTACACCGAGCAGTGCGACATCGTACACGGCGACGTGATCACCGTGTACGAGAGCACGGGCGGTTCCGCTGATCCGTTCCGGGGTGCGTCGTGTCCGCGCTGCGGTCGCGAGATGTCCCTCACCGACGAGGCTTGTGATGAGCACCCGACCCCCGGAGGTTCGGTTCGTGACCGCCCGGCGCTCGGGGCGTCGACCACCCCGGACCCACCTGATGAACGGAGGCCCCACCAGTGAGCGAACTTCTTGACGCCGTCGATACCTCCACGGATCCTCCCGTGGACAGATAAGGGGCCAGCCATGACGGATCATTCACACGAAGGCATCGGCTACTACACGGTCGAGCAGTTCGATCGTCTCCGCAACGCGGTGAACAACGCCCGTGCCCTCGTCCCGTGGCTCCGCGTCGCCGGCTACATCCGTTCCGGCGAGGTGGACGTGAAAGTCACCTCCTCCCAGGATGGGCACATCGGTCTCCCGCCGACGTGGCTCGCCGCGGAGGAGATCACCCGCCTCCTCCAAGAACTGAACCAGTGGCCCGAGCTCGAAGACGCCGTGAACGACGAGTACGGAGCTTGGGTCGCGTGGGAATTCACGAGAGAAACGGAGATAGCGCGAGCGAAGTGGCCCCACGCCGACCGACCGCACCGTGTGCGCCACATGCGTTGCCAAGCGTGCAACGCGCTCACCCTCCGCTACCACCCGCCGCGTTTCGACGGCGATCGCGTTATCGTCCGCTGTTCCGACAAAGCCTGCAGAGCGATCATGGACGAGGACATGTTCACCTTCGCCGCGCACCTCATCGAAAGCGAGAACCGTGACCGAGAAACCAACAAGAAGCGATTGGGTGCAACTCAACGAAGCGATATCGGCGGTCGGCCGGTCGAGGGAGACAATCTACCGATGGGTGCGTGACGGTCGCGTGCGGACGATCCGCCCGTACCGTATCCGGTATTTCCACCTGGGCGACTTGATCGAGACCGAGAAGACACACGGCGGTCAAGGACTCCGATGAAGTGAAACATGTGGCATACTGCTTGTAGAGCATCGAGAATCTATGCCCGAGCATTCCGAACCTCCGCAACTCGCGGGGGTTCTTCTCATTCTCCCCGGTAGTCGCCTGACAAGCGGCATATCCGGGTCGTAGAAGGCCCACCGATCGGGCCGCACATCAACGGCAATGGGTTGTTACTGCCGTACAAACACCTCGCACGTTCTCCTGCGGGGTCATACATCGCCGTGTCCAGCGTGCATGGACACCGCCCAGCCCACGTCACGGGCCCTTTGGTGTGTAGCTCAGTGGCAGAGCGGCGGACTGTTGATCCGATGCGCGAGGGTTCGAATCCTTCCACGCCAGCAAGAATCCCTTCGAGAGCCCGGGGTGCCTATGCGTGTCGCAATCGGCCTCACGATCGGCCTGAGCGTCGCCGTGCTCTGGCACTGGTACGGGCGCAACATCCTCGTCTGGGTGTTCGCCCGCGGTGACACCCCACGGGAGAGGCGCTGATGGCTGCTGAGAACGCGAATCCGCTGCAGGCGCTTGACGACGCAATCCACGACTACCTCCGTGCAACCAGTGATGTGAAGGACGGCACGTGGATCACCGGGTGGGTTCTCGGGATCTCAACCTCACGTATCGACTCCACCGACGACACCATGCGTCCCCGGGTGACCGGGGCGCAGTACGCGTTGGGTCCGCAAACGTCAACGACCGATGCAACTGGTCTCGCCGCGTTCCTCAACGTCGTCATGGAACGCGCAACATGGGCGATGCTCAACAACGACGAGGACGACGACGATGACGACTGAGATTGTCCAGATCGGTACCGTGCACGTGCAATGCCCGGCGTGCGACACGGTCGTCCCGGTCAACGTGACAGGCCGTCTCCTCCCCGAGAGCCACACGAAGTCGGGTCGGTGTGAACTGGCCTGCGATCCCGACATGACCGACCTGTACGCGCACGTCTGGACCCACCAGGATGCCTGACGTTCGCGACGACGGCCTGTACGAATGCGAAACTTGCGGGCGCACCTACGACTCCGAGCTCGCGCTCCTGTTCTGCTGCGACCGCCGCTACGAGGGCCGGGACTGCGACTGATGGCATGGTCAACATCGCGACGAAAGTCGCAACTCCCACCCGACTGGGACACCGTGATCCGCCCCGCGATCCTGAAACGCGACCGCCACCGATGCCAACACATCCGATACGACACGGGCCAGAAGTGCGGGGCGTACGCGAACCAGGTCGACCATGTTAACCAGCAACGCAACCACGACCATTCCCCGTCAAACCTGCAATCGTTGTGCGAGTACCACCACCGGGTGAAGTCCTCAGCGGAGGGCGGCAGGGCCGCTCAGAAACGCCGCCGGACTGCAACTAAACGCCGGCACCCGGGCCTACTCCCGTAGGGCCTTCCACGTCCCGTCAGGCCGCATCATGACGACCTTCGGGCGCTTCTCCCGCCCCACTCCCAACGCTGCAACTTCCCGTGCACGCTCCACACGCGACCGGGTATCGTCGGCATCCCGCCAGTTCCCGACCGCCCAACGAGGGCATGCAACTCTCCGCCCGCCCGCGAGAGCCCTGACTCTCACGGTGCATCCTCGGGGTGCTGCAACTTCCTCGGTCCCCACCGGCCCTGGCCCGGGCGTGACGCCGCCCACTCGTCGATCGTTTCCGGCAACCATCCCTTGATGAAACCAATCGTCGCGTCAGGTTCAGGCATGCGCCCTCGCGCCGCGTAGGTCCGCACCGTTTCCGGCTCGACGCCGATGCGTTCTGCAACTTCCTTCGGGCTCAGGTAGTGCTGGGTCATGGGTGCAATTTTCGCACCCGGTACAGTGGTCATGTGGTGTTCCCTTCAGGTCGCCGCAACGCCCCGGCTCGTGTCTTACCCGCTCTGCGGTTCGAGCCGGGGCATCTCTCTTCCAGCACCGCGGCAGCTGCAACATCGATGAGTCGCTGCGCCGCCCGCGCGTACACGCCGGCGAGAACGTGCAACTCACGGACCTCACACTCCCGCGCCCGCGCCGTGTACTCATCGAACCGGGGGAGCATCCCCGTTTCCTGCAACTCGAGGTGCACCGCACCCATCGCGCTCATGCTTCCCCCTCCCCGATGGCGGCGAGCAGGGCGCGGGCGGCGGTGTCCATGCGCTGCGCGGCGACATGGCGCTGTTCGGGAGTGGTGGGGGTGCTTGCGATCGCCTCCCACTCCGCGGCGGCCTTTCGCAGGTCGAACGCCGCTCCCTGGACGTGCAGCGCGTGGTTCGCGGCTATGGTCTGCGGCCCCATGATGTCGCGGCGGGCCTCGGCCCAGTCGGACATCGGGAGCTTGGCAGCTCCGAGCGTGGCAACGTCAGGCGCTGCGCCGGAGCGGGTGCTCTGCTCAGCGAGTGCGAATCGGCGGGCGGTTTCGGGGTAGGTCACAGCGCACGCTCCGCAACCGCGGCGACGGCCTCAGCACGCGAGCCGCAACCTCGAGCCCAAGCGCGTTCGACACGGTCGGACTCGTGCCCGTACGTGGATGCGACGAGGCTTAGCGCCGCCCACCCGTCGCGGGTGAGCTCGACGTACCCGATCGTCGTGTCGCCGTTGCAGACGGCCGCGTACCCGCGCCGAATCGAGACGGTCGAGATGTCGGGCCGGATGGTGTGCGCGACGGTGCTGAGACCACGGTCTGCGAGGTGCTGCAACGCGGCGAGCCGCGTCGGGTAGATGCCGGGAAGCTTGCGGCCGCCAGCGGTGTGGATGCGGTAGTACATGAGGTTCCCTTCGGTGGGCCCGGGTGTCTTACCTCCCGGGCGGGTTGTGGTGGGCGGCGAGCCCCGTGCGACTTGCTTCGGGGCCCGCCGTTGCAACTGCGAGCGGACGTCAGCGCCAGACTTCGATGCACGCACCCCAATACCGGGTGCCGTACCAGCTGGACTCGTCGTCAGACCAGACGATCTCGGTTGCCGGGTCGTCGGACAGCGGGCACTCCATACCCGCGAATGCCTCGAGGTCGTTCGTCCCGTAGACGACCGTCCCGTCGTCGTAGGTGTCGACCACCCAGTACGCGGGCGCCGGCTCGGACTCGACCGGCGCCGACTCGACGACCGGTGCGGGCTCGACCCACTCGACGGCGGGCGCTTCCTCGTCCACCGGCGCAACCGGCTCCGGCTCCGGCTCCGGCTCCGGTGCGGGTGTCGGCGTCGGCTCAACGACCGGCGTCGGCTCCGGCGTCGGGACGGGCTCGGCCCAGTAGGTCACGCCTCCCAGCCGCACCCAGCTGCGCCCGTCAGTGGTGCCGCGCTCGGGAGCTTCCCCGGCCGCCGCGGGCGGTGCCTTGAAGGCCGGGGCGGTGACGACGACCGGTGCGGGCTCGACGGGGCCAGTGTCGGCTGTCGGCGGTGCCTTGACGGTCGCCCCGAGGATGACCGCGACGGCGACGATGAGCATGACGCCCACGGCTGCAACGGCGCCCGCGACGAGCCCGACGATGTTCGATGCACGCATGATGTGTTCCCTTCGGTTGACCCGGCCGCCTTACTGGCCGGGGTTGTCCCCGTGTCCGGTCATGAGCCGGCGGCGCCTACGCGCACACGGGGGCCGATCTCACGCCCGCATAGCGGCGATCCGCTCGGCGTACGGCTCGAGCTCGGCGAGCGCGTCACGGAGCTCGACGAGCGCGTGGGCTTCGGTCGAGGCGGTGCCGCACCGCATGCGGACGACCTCCGTGTGGCCGGGGCGCGGCTCGGCCACGAATGCGACATGCCACGCGACGCGGCCCGTGACGCCGTGCCCGGCGCGTGTCTCGGCGTAGGTCTCGGCGATCATCCCGAGCGCCGCGGCGCGAGCGTGGATGTCGGCGGGGATACGCCCGATGACGGGCGCCAGCCGGGCGGTGATGACATTGGGCATGGGGTGCTCCTCTCGACGGGCCCCGGGCGGGGCTGTGGTTTCAGGTCTGCGGGTGTCTTACTTCCCGACACCCATGACATTACCCATGACCGTGGGCATTGTCAAGCCCGTGCCCTCATCCATTTCCCCAGCACCCCGCCCAGCCCTTACGCCCCACACATGTCACGTCACATGACACACACCCGCCGGCCACACACCCCGCCCCAGCGAGCTCGACCCCACCCGGGGCAGGACCCCCACCCCCGGCCTCCCTCCCGCCCGCACACGTTCTGCGTTCCGCTGTGCGCGCGGGTTCCAGGGGGTACCTAGCCCCGAATCGTTCACCTCCGCGAGCCGTTCTGGTCGCGGCATCCGTTCTGGATGGAGATGAGGCACCATGCAGTACCAGTTCGCTGATCCGCGGCTCCCCCATGCCTTCTGGTCGAAGGTTGAGCAGGCGGAATCCGGTTGTTGGGAGTGGCGCGCGTACCGGGACCGAGACGGCTACGGGCGATACGCGCTGCGTCAGCCCGACGGAACCTACCCACGACGCGAGTACACGCACAGGATCTCTGTTCGCGTGTTGCAGGGGTCGATCCCTGGCGGCATGCAGGTGGATCACCTTTGCCGGAACCGCTCGTGCTGTAACCCGGCGCACCTTGAGGTGGTCACGGCCCGAGAGAACACCGACCGGAGCGAGAACTACATCGCCAAGAACCGCCGAAAGACCGCTTGCGTTCGTGGCCACGATCTCACTGGATCGAATCTGATCATCAAGGCCGTACGGGGGAAGGCCCCGTACAGGCAGTGTCGAGAGTGCCGGAACTCTGAAGCGCTCGCCCGCTACCACGCGAGGAAGGCCGTCTAGTGTCTCCCGGTCCTCCCCCGAAGGAGAAGCGCAGCCGCGCTCGTGACACGCCCGTGCGTGAGTCGATCCGCTCCGACGGCAAGATCGGTGGCTTCCCGCTTCCCGACGATGTGTTGCCGTTCCTGCCGAAGTCGCAGTGGGAGGACGAGGACACGCCTGTGCGTGAGCAGTGGCACAAGCAGACCGTGCGCTGGTGGGAGAACTGGCGTCGGTCGCCGCAGGGCACTCGGATGGTCACGGACGTCGACTGGGACTACATGCTCGATACGGCGCTGATGCATCACCAGATGTGGATGAGCGGTGGCCGCAACTCGGAGCGTGCCGCGGAGATCCGTGTGCGGGTGGCCGCGTTCGGCGCGACGTACGCGGACCGGCTGCGGCTACGGCTTGAGATCGAGGTGCCCGAGGAGTACCCGGTTGGGAACGCGGATGGTGGTTCGGACAACATCACGTCGCTGAACGATCGGCGTAGTCGGCTCGCGGGGGCGTAGGTCGTGGCTCATCGCCTGATCCGGCTGCCCCGGCATGACCGGGCCAGGTCGCTCGGTTGGATTGGCGTCTGGTGGATCGAGACGTTCGTTGTTCACGGGCGTGGTGGTGCGCAGGGCAAGCCCATCCGGTACGGCGACGAGTACACCGGGTTCGTTGTTGACTGCTACGGGCTGGAGAAGGACGGCAGCCGCCTCTACAACTCTGCGTTCCTTTCCCGCCCGAAAGGCACCGACAAGTCCGGCATCGCTGCGGCACTGGTGCTCTTCGAAGCCTTCGGGCCCTGCCGATTCGCAGGGTACGCGAAGGGCGGAGAGACCTACACGTTCCTCGGGCAGACGTACACCTACTCACCCGGCGAGCCCATGGGAAAGCCGGTTCACAACCCCTACATCCGCATCATGGCGACGGAGGAAGGGCAGACCGGCAACGTCTACGACTCGGTCTACTACAACCTCACCGACGAGGACGCCCCGCTGTTCGCCTTGAAGGCGGCGTACGGCGTCGATGTCGGCAAGACGCGAGTGATCATCGGCAACGGCGGCATGATCATCCCCGCAACCGCTGGGTCCGCGTCGAAGGACGGCGGACTCGAAACGTTCGCCGTGTTCGATGAGACGCACCTGTACACCACCGACACGTTGCGCAGCATGTACAGCACCGTCACCCGCAACCTCGTCAAGCGGCGCAGCGAAGGCACCTGGTACATCGAGACAACAACGATGTACGCGCCTGGTGAAGACTCAATCGCCGAGGACACGTACTTCCTCGCCGACATGATCCAAGAGGGCAAAGCCCGACGCCCTCGCTTGCTGTTCGATCACAGGTGGGCGGATGTCGAGTCGGTCGAGAAGATCAAAGTCAAGGACCCTGAGGCGAAGGGTGGCGAGCGGCTCGAAACCGAGGAAGAGTACCTCGACCGGCTACGGAGCGGGTTCATCGAAGCGTTCGGCGACGCGATCGCATGGAACGACCCCGAAGACCTTCTTGACTCCCTGTTCGATACGCGCCAGTCGGAAGCCGACACGCGCCGGTACTTCTTCAACAGTCTCGTCGCCGCGTCGAATGCGTGGTTGAAGCTCCACGAATGGGTGAAGATCGGACTCCGAGCTCGGCGAGCTGCTGCGAGGACCGGTGGGCGGCGTCTCGGGATTCTGCCGCCGCGTCGAGGTGATGAGATCGCGCTCGGGTTCGACGGCTCGCTGAACAGGGACGCGACTGTCCTCATCGGGTGCCGCATTTCGGACGGGTACGTGTTCCCCATTGGGATCTGGGAAGCGCCGGACTCGAAAGAAGCCGCCCACTGGTCTGTTGATCACCAAGCCGTTGATGCGGTCGTCAAGGAGACGTTCAAGAAGTACAAGGTGGTCGCGTTTCTCGCGGACCCGCCGCATTGGCGTGACTACGTCGACCGGTGGGAGAACCTGTACGGCGCTGGTCTCGTCGTGCACGTCACCGAGAAGAAACAGATCACGTTCGAAACGAGCCGTCACGCGGAAATGGCGAAGGTCGTGGAGCGTGCGGAAACCGCGATCAAGACCGGCGACATCATCCACGGCGACCACCTCGTCCTCACACGGCATGTGATGAACGCCCGCCGTTGGAAACGACCTGCAGGTGACGTGATCGGCAAGGACGTCCGCGGGTCGGGGAAAAAGATGGACGCCGCCGTCGGCATGGCGCTCGCGATCGAAGGTCGGGCCAGGTTCCGCAAGGAGTTCAAGGACACCACAACCGGTGTGCCGCGACGCGTCAGATAGGGGGCAACGTGCTCGAACAAGCGGGTATCCCCGGATCGGACGACTGGTGGCTCATGCGACTGGGGGAGAAGCTCGGCGCCGGACTCCCCAGGATGCGGAAACTCACCGCCTACCGTGACGGTGACGCGCTCCTGCCCGACAACGCGTGGGACACCGGCACACGTGAGTCGTACATGCGGTTCATGCGCCGGTCACGCCTCCACACGGTGGAGACAATTCGTGACGCTCGCACCGACCGGCAGCGTGTCCTCGGGTTCCGCACCGCGGCGCCCGCCGACGAGACCGGTGACCTCGAGGCGTTCAAGCACTGGCGCGGCAACCGGATGGGTGTCCAGTCACGGCAGTTCTTCAACGACACCGGTGACTACGGGCGTGCGTACATCCTCACCATCCCAGGACCAGACGGGCCGATCTGGAACGTCCGGAACGAGTGGAACACGATCACCGAGCAGAACGCTCTGCGTCCGTGGCTCACCGAAGCCGGCATCACCTACGGGTACGACCAGATCAACAAAGCCGAATCGTTGACGTTGTGGCGGCCCGGGTACTACCGGCGCGCGTACCGGCTCACCGAGTTCCCCACCCTGCCGCAGGACGGCACCCCCTGGTACACGGGGCCCGGGTGGACGTGGCGAGAAGACCGGCAGATCACCCCATGGACCCTGGACGCGCTGCTGCAGCAGAACCGCACCGTCGATGGGTTCGGGGTGTACGAGAAGCACCTCGACACCGTCGACCGGATCAACGAGATCACCCTCAACGCGCTGACCCTCATCGTCATGCAGTCGTTCCGGCAGCGGGGCGTCAAGGGCAACCTGCCCACTCACTTCCCCGAAGGGCATCCGCAGGCCGGTCACGAGATCGACTACGACGAGATGTTCAAAGCGGGCCCCGCGGCGCTGTGGATGCTCCCGCTCGGTGCGGAGATCTGGGAATCCGCGTCCACCGACGTGACCCCCGTGTACAGCGCACGGAAAGAAGAACTCAAGACGCTCATGTCGAACACCCGCACCCCGCAGGACTTGTTCGACGGGGAGTCGAACAACCAGTCCGCGAAGGGTGCCGACATCTCTCGCGAACCTCTCATCCATGCCGTGCAGGGCATGAATGAGCAGGCGGAAGTCGCCCTCACGCAGGCGATGTCGCAGTCGTTCCTCATGACCGGCGACACCACTCGGGCGAGTATCACCGACCTTGAAGTGATCTGGGGGAAGATCCAGCCGTCGTCGCTCGCGGAGAAGGCCGAAGCGGCAGCGAAGTTCAAGACCGGTGGGGCGACGCAGGCTTTCATCGACGAGGAAGTGTTCGAGATGACGCCGGCGCAGATGCGTCAGGCCGCGCAGGACCGTCTCGCGGAAGCGTTCGTGACGTCCCTCGGACAGGCAGGACAGGCCGGTGGCGGCGACTGACCAGCAGGTGCGGCGCGTCGTCGAGACCTACGCGGAACAGCACGCATCGCTCGTCACCAGCCTGATTCGCATCCTCGTTGGCTTGTGGGTGCCGTTCCGATGGTTCGGGCGACCCGACATGATCAACGCACGTGCCGCGCAGTCCGCCGTGTACGTGGACGTCGCGACCGAGCAAGCTCGCCTCCTCGCCCGCGCGTACATGGTCCAGATGCTCAACGCGATCGATGTCGAACCCTCGCCTTCCGCGTTCGAGAACATGTACGCGAGGTCCGGGACACCCATCGTCGAGGTGTACAAGCGGCCCGCACGGCAGGTTGAGCATGAACTCCGAAAAGCGCTCGAAAGCACCGACGCAACGAAGACGATCACCGAACGTATCGAGCAGATCGTTGAAGCGGACCTCGCCGCCGCGGCACGCGACGAACAACAGCGAGTGATCGACGCGACACCGGCGGAGAAAGTCATCGGATACCGGCGGGTCATTCATCCCGAGCTGTCGAAGACCGGCACATGCGGGCTCTGCATCGTCGCGTCCAGCCGGTTCTACACCCGTGATGACCTGTTGGACCTTCACGATCGTTGCAAGTGCACGGTCGCGCCGCTGACCGCATCGAACGATCCGGGTCTCCGGCTCAATAGGGAAGACCTCGACAAGCTCTACGAAGCCGCCGGGTCGAACTACGCGGAAGACCTCAAGCGCATCAGCATCCGCACCGTCGAACACGGCGAGCTCGGCCCGATCCTTGTGCAGAAGGGCCACCACTACAAGGACGTCGCCGAGGTGAACCGGCAGTCCTCCCGCCGGGTGTTCACGGGATACAGCAAGCCCACGAAGGCCAGCAACGCCATCAACTGGGCGCAGATGCGTGACACGTCCGAACGGTCCATCGAGATTCTCGAGGACGCCCGGCGACGCGGAACGAACCTCATCGACCTCACCGGCAGCGGCCGTGAAACCCCGGTGCGTGACATCGACGAGGCCATCCAGTTCCACCGGAACCTCATCGCCCGCGCCTCACGCTACTGAACTTCCCGCGACATGCGGGTTGCCTCCACCCGATCAGGGGGAGGGCACGCATTCCGATATGGAGGCAACAACGCATGCGCAAGCGCATCCCCCCGTTCATCGTGCTCAACGGAACGGGAACCGAAGGCGGCGGAATCGTCGCCAACCCCGACGAGTACCTGCCCGGAGACGCGGACCTCAACGACACCGACTTCAAAGCCAAGCGTGGGTTCCCCCGCGGAACGAAGAAGGACGACATGGAACCCGCCGAACGCGAAGCGTACTGGCGGTACGAGGCGAAGAAGCAGCAGCACCGTGCCGACACCGTCGCCCGTGAGAACGGGGAGTGGGCGAAGCTCGGCTCCCGTGACGACGTCGCGGCGACCCTCGCGCAGCAGGAGCAGGCACGTCGCAGCAACCTCGACGACGCGCAGAAGGCGATCGAGGACGCACGCACCGAAGGCAAGCAGGCCGGTCAGGCCGAAGCCCGCACCAAGTATCTGACCCCCGCGATCGAGGGCCAGATCGTCGGACTCACCCGAGCATCCGGCGAAACCCCCAACGACGCGGTCGAACGTGTCCGTGGGGCACTCAAGTTCGTCGACGTGACCAAGTTCCTCGACGACAAGGGCGATCTGGACGCCGAAGCCATCCAGACGTTCGCGCAGTCCATCGCTCCGGTGGGCGGGAACGACAGCGACCAGGGCGGCGATCCGCTGTACCAGTCGCTCGGGCGTGAGCAGATGCCTGCACCAGGGTCGGCCGGTTCGGTCGGCCAGTACCGCAAGCAGGCCTACGAACGCCGAACCGCCAACAAGTAACCACTCGCAGAAAGGCGAACCCATGACTGACCTCAAGGTCAAGACGAGCGTCGTCGGTGAGAAGGTCGACACCCGGTGGCGTGCTGGAAAGCACGGACAGGATGCCGCCCGACCCGGCCAGCTCGACTCCTCGGCATTCACCGCCGGAACCCACTACAACATCGGCGGCGCCACCGACAACATCATCCCCTCGGGTGTCGCTGTCGCGATCCTCGCGAACGGCATGTACGGCCCGTACGACGCCGCTGCAGGCACGACCGGCGACCCCCGCCGGAAGCTCGCCGGCTTCATCAACGATGACGCCGGCGTGCCCCTCGGAGACGCACCGGCGACCGCCGACCCGTTCTTCGCCCTCCTCGTCCACGGCATCGTCAAGCCGTCCCTCCTGCCCATCGCAGGGCAGCGGACCACGCTCGGCAACGCTGAGGCCGTCACGGGCTCGTTCATCTACGTGGAGGACTGACCCATGCCGTTCACGAAGAACTTCCGCACCCCGGTGCAGCTCACCGGAGTCGCCCGCGGCGCGTTCGACGCGACCCTGGAGGGGTTCCGCACCAACACGCTCCTTCCGACGAAGGAGAACTTCACCCTCGACTACGACTTCCAGGCCGGATCGGCGCCCCTGCCGCCCGCCGCGAAGTTCCGGTCGTTCAACACCGAGTCGATGGTCAACACCCTCGGCGTCGGCTCCCGCAAGTCCGGCAAGCTCCCGCCGATGTCGATCCGACTGCACGTGGACGAGTACACGCAGCTCAAGCTCTACGGGCAGAACGACGCGATCGGCGCGAAGTTCGACGACTACGCCGAGGCGAACGCGGTCTCGGTCGCGCAGCGCCTCGTCCTCGCCCAGGCGGAAGCGATCGTCACCGGCAAGGTGAACATCAATGAGCGGAAGCTCGCCGTCGAGATCGACTTCGGACGCAAGCCTGGCCTCACCGCCAACGCCGCGACCGTCTGGTCGAACACGGCGACGTCCACCCCGCTCACCGACCTCGAGGCGCTCCGTCTCGTGCTCGGCAAGAGCGTGTCGTCGACGATCCTGTCGCGCGTCACGCTCGGCTACCTGCAGCGCAACGCCGACCTGATGAAGATGATCATCGGACGCGGCAGCGACCTGCCTTCGCGGGTCTCCGCTGAGGATGTGATGTCGTTCCTGACCTCGGAGGGCTTCGGCCGCATCGAGGTCAACGAGGAGACGGTCGTCAACACGGCTGGCGTTGAGGTGCCACTGTTCCCCGCGGACAAGGTCATCCTCGTCTCCGGTCCGTCCGTCGGCACCACCGAAGTTGGGGTCACCGCGGAGGCGATCGCTTCGGAGAACGGCATCTCCGCATCCGAAGCGCCCGGCCTGTTCGCTGGCGCGATCCCGTCGGACGACCCCACCGGGTACGACGTGCTCGTCTCCGGCATCCTCCTGCCCGTCGCGTCCGCTCCGGACAACACGGCCGTCCTCGACGCGTACTGACACGCACGCCCCGGGCACCCACAACAGGGTGCCCGGGGCCCCGAACCGGAAGGTCACCACCATGAGCAAGCGCATCCTGAAGAAGTACGTGCACGTCCTCCGCGACGTCGAGCTCGTCACCTTCGCCCCCGGCGACGAACTCCCCGACTGGGCCGCGGACATCGTCACCAACCCCGACGTGTTCGCCACCATCCTCCCCACGGCACCAGCCGAGCCCACCCCAGCGCCTCCCGCGCCGGCCGAGACTCCCGCGGATGACCTCGACGCGCTGAAGGCCGACGAACTCAAGGCCATCGCCGTGGACCTCGGTATCGCACCGAAGGGCAACAAGGACACCCTCAAGGCCGCGATCCGCGCCGCCCGCACCACCGTTGAGGAACCGGACGCCGACCACAGCCACCTCATCGAGAAGGCCAAGGAACTCGGATACGAGGACGCCGAAACCCTCACCGAGGAAGAACTCGAAGCGATCGTCGAGGAGTAACCATGCTGCCCGACGTGCCCGTCGAGATGATCCCCCACTACTACTACGGCGACCTCGAGGACTTCACCAACGAGTACCTCGAAGGGAAGCTCGGTGAAGTCGTCGACAAGATCACCACACGGTTCGGGTCGCTCGTCAAGGCACGTCTGGACAACGGTTCCCTCCCCGATCGGCTCTACGAAGCGACCGTTGTGCGCATCGCCGCGCGCGTGTTCGCGAACCCCGAGGGGTACCGGAAGGAGAACGAGGGCGGGTACGGGTACGAACTGAACCCCGCGGTCGCGTCGGGAACCATCTGGTTCACCGATGAAGACATCCACGACCTCACCGGCATCGACCCGAAAGGCGGGGGAGGGATCGTCGGGACCGCCACCATCGGACGCCACAGGCCCGGGTGGCGCCCATGAGCCTCCTCACCCGCAAAGCACCCCACACCGCATACGTCCAACAGCGGACGATGACCCGCAACCCCGAGGGCATCCGCGTGCCCGTCAACATCGGCGACCCCATCCCCGTCCGCGGGATGGCAGAACCCGTGCGGGACTGGGCGCAAGCCGAAGAACACACCACCTACGGGCTGCAGATCATCGAACTCGTCATCTGGCGCTCCAAGGAATGGCCCGGCGACGTGCACTCCCTCGTCCGCATCGAAGACAACTGGTACGAGCCGAACGGGCCCGTGCAGCACCACTTCGTGTCCCGCCGCACCTCCCACTACCGCATCACCCTCAAGTGGTTGAAAGGGGCGTGACATGGCCGACGTGCACGTCAACCAGAACGCGTACCTGATCGCCGCGCGCATCGCCGGCCGTAGCGCCGACATGGACCGCGGCGCTACCCGGGTCATGATGAACGCGAAACAGGTCGCTGCCCGCTACATCGACACCAGCGCGTACGTCAACAACTTCGACGTCGTCACCGTTCCCGGCCAGTTCGGCACCGGCCGCAGCGTCGACGACCGTCTCGTCGTGAACAACGACCCCGGCGCCGCGGCGCAGGAGTTCGGCTACATCCGCCGGTTCAAGAACTCCCGGCGCGTGCAGTACGTCCCCGGTCGGCACATCCTCCGCACCGCGATCTGGATGTCGAGCACCTGATGCTGAACCACACCCGCCTGTTCCAAACGCTCCTCACCGCGGTCGGGAACACGCACGGCGCAGGGGGCGTCGCCGCGGACCTCGACGTCGACACGATCGACCACATCCCGTTCATCACCCACTCGTCACAAGCCGCGCAGAACCGCAACGGTCCCGGCCTATACACCGTGTCCCTCGACGTGAACATCTTCCTCGACCACCGTGAAACGCCCTTCTCGTTCGTGCAGGACATCTACGACAGCATCCACGCATGGGTGGAGCACCCGTTCGACACGGGCACAGCTCCCGGCGTCGGCGCGGTCACGTCGATCGACAACGAAAACTCCGCCTTCACCCGTGTCACCGCGGGCGTCCACATGACCAACAAGCTCGTCACCCAGTGGCGGGCGTCGTGGGAACTCACCGCCCGCGAACTCTGATCCTTCTGCACCCCAGCCCCGGGGTGGGTCTGCGAAACCCAACCAGGAGGAACCGTGTCTGTTGACTCGACCAAGCTCATCATTCCGGGGAACGGGACCGTGTTCTTCGCCCCCGTCAACACGCCCCCGCCGGCGAACCCCCTCGGCCCCGCAGGTTTCAACCTCATGGCCGATGGCCCCGGCGCGTGGCGCAACCTCGGCCACACGTCCAAGCAGAACACCATCGCGTTCACCAAGGAAGGTGGCGAGCGGGAATCGCTCGACACGTTCATCGCCGACGCGGTCCGCACCGTCGCATCGTCCGTCGCCTGGGGCGTCACGATCGCCGCCCTGCAGTTCGACCTCGACAACCTGCGGCTCGCGTTCAACGGCCAGGTCGACCCCACCACCGGCGGCTACACGGTCGCATCCCCGGCACCCGTGCAGACCGCACTGTTCCTGTACTTCCAGGACGCCACAGGGAAGCTCGGCTTCTGGCTCCCCAACAACGACGTCGGCCTCGGCGACGCACCCTCGGTCGACACGGCGAACTTCTTCGAACTCCCGCTGTCGGGCAGCATCCTCGCCGCCCCTCCCGGTGTGATCCCCCCGGTCAACGGGCGACCCGGCCTGTTCCAGATCTTCAAGAGCGGCCTCGTGTCCACCAGCCACACACTCACCCTCCTCGGCACCCCGACGGGCGGCAACTACCGCCTCCTCGTCAACGGTGTCTCCACCGCAGACATCGCCCACAACGCGAACAACACCGCTATCCAGTCGGCCATCAACGCGGTGCCCAGCGTCCCGACCGCGACCGTCACGGCCGCTGGCGGCGGATTCACGGTCACGTTCGCTTCGCCCGGTGCCGCACTCGCGCCCGGTACCACCGCCCTCACCGGCGGCACGAACCCCACCGTGACCGTCACCTCCAGCTAACCCGACCGGTGCCCCTGGGTGCAGAACCGCAGACCCGCCCAGGGGCACCACAACACCCACAGGTCTGCACGGAAGAGGTCTGCCATGCCCAAGCCCACCGAAGACATCGACGCGCGTCTCGAAGCCGAAGAAGTCGCCGCGACACTTCTCGCCGACCTCCCGGCGTTGCGGCCCGCGCACAAGTTCCGCATCGGTCAGCGCGTCGCGTTCGAGAACCTCATGCTCAACGCCGTCAAGGACGGCATCATCTCCGATGACGACGACGGGCCGATGGAGTTCGACATCGCGAACCCGGCCGACATCGAACGCCTGCAGAAGCTGCGCGACTTCGTCGTCACCATCGACGAATGGGCCGAAGGGATCGCCGTCGACAAGGACGCCTATGCGGAATGGGCTGAGGGGAAGACCGAGGAGCACTTCATGGCCCTGTTCCAGAAGTACCAGGCCGAACTGGGGGAATCGGGCAGCTCCGTGAGCTGATCGACGAACTCGACGCTCACGGGGCGCTGCGCTCCGACCTCGCCCAGTTCTACGGGCTCAACCTCGACGACGTGTGGGCGGGAACACTATCTGCCCGCCACGTCATCTACCTCACCGGGAATCTTCAAACGAACCCGCATTCCCAGGTGTTCGCGATTCGTGGGGGAACACCCGAACTCCAAGGGTGGGACACACAAGCGGGACTCATCGCGCGACTCATCAACACTCTCCTCGCAGTAGTGGGGGTGAAAGACCCGTCTGCGTTCGTGCACTACCCGACCGCTCAGGCCGAAGAAATGCCGTTCAAGACCATCGCTGAATTCAGCGAAGCGTCGTTCTCGAAATTCATGGGGGTGTGATGGCATTCAGCCCTGGACACAACGTCGGACGCGTATCGATCCGAGTCGTCCCCAACACGAAGAACTTCAGCAGGGAGCTTCGCCGCGACCTGGAGCGTATTGCCCGCACGACAAGCATGAAAGTGCGTGTCGATGGGGTGAACGTCGACCAGCGGGCCGTGAAAGCGAGTATTGAACGGCAACTCGCGGCGCTCCGCGACGTGACCCTTGACGCGAACATCAAGGTCACCGTCGACAAGGCGAAGCTGAAGAAGACCGCGTTGCGGAAGTCCATTCAGGCTGAGTTCGACAAGTTCGAGAACATCGCCGTGAACATCGAAGCGGCGATCAAGAACAAGGAGCACTTCCAGCATGAAGTGAAGCGGATGGTTGACCAGGCGTCCCGCAACAAGGTCAACATCGCCGCCGGGGTCACCACAGCTATCGCGTCCGCGCGGCTGCGGAACCTCACCCGCCCCCGGTGGGTGGAGATCTTCGTCCGCATCAACCAGGCATCCCTCACGAAGGCCGCGGCGACCCTCGCGGCGCTGTCGGGTGCACGGCTGGCGTGGAAGTGGATCGACAACCTCGCCGACCTTGCCCGCGACCTTGACAAGAACCTCCCGTCGATCCTCGGGTGGACGACCGGGCTGACGACCCTGTTCGCGGCGCTGTCCGCATCCGTGTCGGGGATCGTGGGTATCGGCAACGGGCTGTTCCAGATCCTGCCCGCCGCGCTCGTCCTCCCCGGCCTGCTCCTCAACGCGGTCGGGTCCGCGATCGCGTTGTTCGTCGCGCTCCGCAAGGCGAACGAACAGCTCGAACCTCTCGGCGATCACATGCGCGAACTTGGCGACATCATCAACGCCGAGTTCTGGGGGCGGGCCCGGCAGCCCATCCTCGACCTCGTCAACGGGCTCATGCCGCAACTGCGGAACTCGTTCCGCGACCTCGCCGCCGGAGTGGGGGACTTCACCGGCGCGCTGTCCGACTCGTTCCTCCGGGAACTGTCGAACGGGCGCCTCGAGTCCATCTTCAAGGGCATCGCGGACGGGTGGCGTGTCCTCGCGACCGGTGCGGACGCGTTCGCTGGCGCGATCGTGTCGCTGTCGCAGATCGCCGCGACCTACACGCCCCGCCTCGCGGCATGGTTCGTCCGACAGGCCGACACGTTCGACAACTGGTTGAAAGCGATCGCCACCGACGGGCGCCTGTCAAGGTGGATGGAAGACGCGATCGACTCCATGTACGACCTGTGGGACGCGACGAAGGGCGTCGCCGGGGTCTTCGAAGGCCTGTGGAGGGCCGCGGATGCTGCCGGGTCTGGTGGGTTGCGGGGCTTCGCCGACCTCATGCTCACATGGGAGAAGACCGTCAAGTCCGCGTCGTTCCAGCGTGCACTCGTTGCGATCTTCAAGGGCTCCGGGGACGCGATGAAAGCCCTCGGTGACGGTGTGCAGGCCGTTGGGCAGCTCATCGCAGACCAGTATGCCGCCGTCGAACGGTTCATCGCCTCGTCCGGCCGGTTCCTCGGCGGGCTGCTTGAAGCATCCGCGAACGCCCTGAACTCGCCCGTCGTCGCCCAAGGTCTCAACGACTTCTCCCGTGGGCTGACCAACGCGCTCGAACGGATCAAGCCGTCTCTACAGCCCATCGCGGACACGTTCGGGAACTTCCTGAGCCTGCTGGGTCGGCTCGTGGAGACCGCCCTGCCCGCCGCCGCCGAGGTACTCGCGGACCTCATGCCCGCCATCGACATCGTCATTGACGGGGTCGAGGACATCCTCGGGGACATGTCAGACGCGCTCTCAGAAGTGTCAGACATCCTCGCTCCAGCGATCGAAGATTTCGCGCGCGCAGTGACGCCCGCCTTGCGGGACGCATTTCAGAATCTCGCAGACGCGCTCGTCGCCGTCACGCCGTTCCTCGGCGACCTCATCAGCGCGGTGGGTGCGCTCGTCAACTTCACCGCCGGGTCCGGGAACATATCGCAGGATTTCATGACCGGGAAGATTCCTCTCTACTACGAAGGCATGCGCGACTACTTCGAGGAACTATCCGAGAAAGGAAACCTGGCTGCAACGATGCTCGTTGACATTGGAGAGCAAGCCAGATTGTCCGGCGAGGTTGTGCAGATCTTCTTCGGAGAAACATTTAAGAACATCCGCAAGTTCTTTGAGGAGCTACCGGACAACATCCGTGGGTTCTTCGTCGATGCCGCGACATGGCTTGTTAACGAAGGCCCGAAGATCATGGAAGGTTTGGGGAATGGCATCACAACGGCGTTCCTGACAATCCAAGACTGGTTCCTCGAGCGTCCTGGTGTGATTGCGAACTACTTCGCGGACGCAGCCATCTGGCTCATCGACGGCGGTCAAAGGGTCATCGATGGCATGAAGAACGGCATCATCACGAAGTTCATCGAGATCACGACGTGGTTCATCAACCTACCCAACGAGATCCGCAACTACTTCGTCACGGCCGTCTCATGGCTTGTCAACGAGGGCCCGAAGATCATCGAGGGGCTGAAGACCGGCATCGTCACGAAGTTCGTGGAAGTCACGACTTGGTTCACGAACCTTCCGGGCCAGATTCAGGGATTCTTCTCGGGCGCCGGAGATTGGCTCGTCAGTTCCGGCAAGGCGATTATTCGCGGGTTCATCGACGGCATCGACAGCATGATCGGTGAGGTCGGCGCGGCCGTAGTCCGCGTGGTCCAGCGCGCTCTGGGCGCATTCCCGAACTCTCCCGCGAAGTGGGGCCCCCTGTCGGGGTCTGGGTGGCGGCGTCTCCGCATGTCGGGTCAGGCCGTCGGCGACCAGTGGTCCGCTGGTATCGAGGATTCCCGGCGTGCCGTGCAAGCGGCGATGACGAAGCTCGTGTCACTGTCTCCGGCAGAACGGTCCCGTCTCGCGACCGTTCTCCCCACGAGCACCAGCGATAGCGGTTGGTCGCCAGCCGACAAGGAGGAGTTCGCCCGCATCATCGGCGAGTACGTCGCGAAGGGCGTCATCCCTGGTGTTGTTCTCGGTTCCCGGTCCGCGGTCGCTCGTTCCTCTGCTCCAAGCGTCTACGGGGGTGCTGCACGATGACCGCAGGCGCTTGGGGAACCAGTTCCGCACCGCTCCCGGCTGGGTGGACGGTCGGGCAGCTCGCGGCCCTCGTTGAGGTCGTGCCCGCGTTCGTTCTCCAACTGCCTCCTGTGCCGGACGGGTGGAAGCCGTACGCGGCGATGCCGATCACGCAGGTCGCCGGTATGGGGTGGACGTGGTTGCGCGTGTCGACACGCACGCTCACCGCCGGAGACACCGCACCCGCCGCACCTACGGGGGCGGACGGATGGTGGGGGCGTGTGCTCGTCGATACCGGTGGGGCGCCGTCCATTCGTGTGACCACGGGTAGCGCCCGTGTGACCGTCAGAGACGGTGCGTCGGGCGTCGTCGTCGGCGTGACCACGCAGAACGTGAACCCCGCAGGCAGTGCCGTGTCGTGGCTCTCCGGGCGTGCAACGGTCACCCCGACCGCATGGTGGGGGCCGAGCATGTGGGTCACCGTCGGAGAAGCGACGTCCAGCACCGCGGGTTCCGCGACCGTCCCTGGACTTGGGATCGAGTTCCTTCCGCCGGTGGGTCCGCGCCCGCCGGTGCTGACCGCGCCCGGTGCGGGGGAGGAGATCAACGCGTCCGCGCCGAACGACTTCTCGTGGATGCACCAGTCGTCCCGCGCCGGTGGGAAACAGGGCGGTTGGTCGTGGCGTATCTCCTCTTCGTCCGGATGGTTGTACTGGTCGCAAGCGGCCGGTGCCCTCACGTCCTCGGAGACGCAGAACGCGGGCGCCGCAGGCACGTTCCCGCTTCCCGGTGGGAGTCTCGACAACCTCGGTGTGGGGCGGGTGTGGCAGGTCCGCACGCAGGAGTCCATCGACGGGCTGTGGTCGCCGTGGTCTGTGGAACGAGCGGTCACCCCTGTGACGCCGCCGATCCTGTCGCTCACCGTCGCGTCCCCGCACGGTGACCTGTCGCCCACGATCACCGGAACCCCCACGATCTCCCGGCCCGCGTCGGTCGTCGTCGCATCTCACTGGCAGATTCGCGACACGTCGGGCGCGATCATCTGGGACTCCGGTGTTCTCGCCGGCCAGGGCGTCGTGCATGACGTGCCCGCGTCAACACCGTGGGTCAACGGTGCGAGCGTCACCGCGTGGGGTCGTGTGCAGCAGACCGGTGGTGCGTGGTCGGCGTGGTCGTCGTCGGCGCCATTCGTGGTGTCGTGGACGCCCCCGCCGACTCCCGCTGTGTCTGCGGGCACGAGGTACACGTCCTGGGTGGAGGAGGCGCGGAATTTCGCGGTGAATCCGAGCTTTGGGACGGCTGGCGCCCCGGTGGGGGTGGTGACGAATCTGTGGTCCGATCCACTTCCGAACGGCGTCGGTCTGGCGAATGGTCAGGCGAGATGGTCGCAGAACACTGCGGGTGTGCCGGTGAGCATCGATTCGGGGTGGGCTCGTGCGCAGGCCGACACGTCCGGGATCTCGGATGCGATAATCTTCCGTGCATCGAACTGGGCCGTGAACGGCCTGCCGATCGCCACGAACACGTTGTATCGTTTGTCGTTCGAGTTGGAGCGGGCGTCGGGTCTGCCGGACGCGGTCGCGTCACGGTGGGAGTATGACGCGGGCGGCGGGATCGTCGTCAACGACGCGACCATGACCTTGCAGACGGATCCGGGCTCGGGGCGCAGGTTCGTGGAGTTCACGTCGCACGCGTCGGCCGCGACAGTCGCCTTCGTGCTGAGAAGGGCGGCGACACCGTGGCAGGCGGGGGACTGGTATCGCATCCGTCGCACGATGCTGGCCGTGCCGATCCTCTCCCCGGGCACATTCGTCGGTGGTGGGGTGTCGACCGACCCTGACCTGACGGGTGTCTGGGCGGGGACCGCGCATCAGTCGTCGACGCTTGTGCAGGGTGTGAGCGTGCCGGGGGTGATCTCGGGCGGGAACGCGGTCGCTGTCCGGTCCACGAGGTGGGCGAAGAACGGCACGCATTCGGTGCGGATCATCCCCAACAACCCATCCGACGGCGACAGCTATATCGAGGCGTCCGTGCCTGCTGTGGGCACGCTGCGGTCTGCTGCGCGGGCGGTCGGCGCCCTGCATCTGGAGGGCGCGCAGGGTGCGCCCGGTCAGCATGCCAGGGCGCGGCGGATTCTCGCGGGCTGGCCGGAGGTCCGTGGCACGCAAGCGGCGAACACGGCGGGCGACACGGACCACGATTTCACCTGGTCTGGTGCCGGCGGGCACAACATCGTCCGCTTCTACAACGGTGCCGCGCGCGGTCAGGGCGAGGTCTGGTGGGACGCGCTCGGGATATTCGACCCCGCCTACACCGGCGGATGGTTCGACGGGTCGAACCTCCCCGCGGGCCTGGACCCCGCCTTGTGGCGGGTGCGGTGGCTCGGCACCCCGCACAACTCCATGTCGGTGCTGGAGTCGCGTGAGGTCGCGCCCCCGGTGTCGAACGTCGGCACTGACGTTATGATCGACAACCTCACCCCGGGCAACGCGGTCGTCGTGTGGTCCTCCACCGATGACGGTCTGACGTGGAACCTCGTCGAGTCGTTCACCGCCACCACCGGTTCCGCTCTCCTCACCGACCCGTTGGTCGCGTCGGGGAAACCGATGCGATGGTCCGCGATCCAGTATCAGATCATCGACGGGATGCGGCTGCCGTCCGAGCGAGGCGTTTCCGACGCGTACGTCCCAACGACGTACTCAGGGATCGTCACCTCCGCGTACTCCCCGGCAACCCGGTGGATCGAAGCGGTCATCCGCAACGCTGACCCGAACGTGTGGCCCCGGCTCACCGCAGCCCACCACCTCCTGAACAACAAGTACGCGTTGGTGCTCCGCGGGCAGGAGAAGGCACGGCAGGGACGGTTCATCCTGGTTGCCCGTGACGACGCCGAACGCGAAGCGCTGCACGAGCTCTTGCAGGGAACCGACCCGTTGATCCTGCAGATGCCGCCCGAGTTCACATGGTCGTACACGGCCTTGAAGCCGGGGGAGCGGGTCACGGTGCGTGTCGTGTCGGAGCACTCCGAGCCGCGGATCAAGCAGGAGGCGTGGGAACCGCGGGAGATCCCGGTCGAGTGGGTCGAGGCCCGCACACCCGCCGTGGGCGAAGCGCCTCCAGGCACGCCGATCACGCACCCGATCATCCACCTGTAGGAGGAACCATGCTGAACACCGATCATCCCCGCGTTGCGGGACATGTGGCGTGGGTGCTGACCCGCGCCGACGGCACCACCGAGTTCGGCGAGGCCGACAACCTCGTCACCCTCATCGGCCTGAGAAGGTACGCGGAGGCCGGCGCCGACATCGGCGGCGTGCCGCCGGCCGCGACGGGCATGAAGCTCGGCACCGGCAGCACGGCGCCCGCGACGACCGGCGCCGGGGCAGCGCTCGCCACGTACCTGTCCAACTCGCATCAGGCGCTCGCCGGGACGCCCAGCGCCTCGACGGTGAGCGGGAAGCGGCGCATCACCTACGTCGCGACGTGGGGGGCGGGGAAGGCGACCACGGGCTCGGCGATCACCGAGGTCGTCATCGTGAACAACAGCCTGTCGGATGCGACGAGCCCGGAGGCGTCCACGCTCGCCCGGGTGCTGCTGTCGCCCAGCGTGCCGTCCAAGGGCGCGCTGGACACGCTGCAGGTCACCTGGACGCACGATCTCGGCTGACCCGGTGATCTCCTGCCCGCAGCCCCCGCGTCGGGGGTTCGTCGCCTCTGGGG